>NZ_BLAY01000019.1 GCF_020521235.1 Microseira wollei NIES-4236
AGGGTTTAGTTTACAAGGCGACTTTCCGGCAACCATCGCACCAAACGCCACGGGTTCTTTTACGATTAATGTCAATACAGCAACCGCAGCTAATCGGGAAGGAACGATTTCTTTTAATACGAGTGATACGGATGAGAATCCGTTTAATTTCATCATCAAAGCTACGGTAAATCAGGCGTCTACATCTGTGGGAGAAATTGAAGTCCTTGATCGTACTACTGGCACGGTGGATGGTACTACAACAGCCCTGAATTTCGGCAGTATTTTGCTGGGTGGAAACTTATCTAGAACCTTCACGCTCAGAAATACAAGCCCCTTATTTCCGGTAAGTTTGAGTAATTTACAACTGCCTAATGGTTTCCGTTTGTCCGGGGATTTTCCCTCTACAATTCCACCGAATGGAGAATTGACTTTTACGGTAAAAGTTAATACTACAGCGGCAGGAAATCTGGAAGGAGTTTTGTCGTTTGATAACGATGACACCGATGAAAATCCGTTTGATTTTGTAATTGGTGCAACGGTGACAAATGGAACTCGCATTGATGGAAGCGCGAGTGCGGACACCATTCGGGGAGATAGTAATACTGTTGAAATTATCACTCCGGGTGGCGGAGCTGATATCATTGCATGGGGGAACGTTCCAGCACCAGGTGTTGTAGATGCGATCGCCGGCTTTGCTCCTAATGAAGACCAACTGCAATTTGCCAGATCCAGCTTCGGCAATATTTCTAATGTCACATCTGTAACCGTTACGAGTCTGAATGCTAGCGGTACAGACATTAGCGGCAATAACCTGATCGTTTTCGCTCCAAATCTTTCGTTTGCTAATGTTAGCGAGGTAGATTCAGCATTAGCTACACAACGAGGTAGTTCTACCAACCCGGTTTTCTTCCTCTACACGAGTGATGGAAATCGGTATTTGGGTTACGATCCGGTAGCAAATGCTGCTGGTAGTGCTGTCGATATTGTCCGCCTTGATGCCGAACCAACAGCATCGAATATTACGCTCTTGGGTTGATACAGCGGCAGGACTTAGGCAAAAAAACTTTGGTGATAGGAAAAATCGTGGGTTTCGACTCGCGAGATTGACGCATCACCAAAGTTTTTGGCTTTGGGTGCGTAAGTCGTGAGGGGATTGCAGCCATAAAAGGTACACCGCAAGTTTGTGTAGCGGGTATTAAATACCCGCTACACAAACAAAGCCTTAAGGCTGTAACCGCTCCGAGAAACCGGGTTTCAAGCTGGGATCTCTGGTTGCCAAACCGACGATTTTTCATAGAAACCCGGTTTCTTTAGCATCAAACATCACACCAGATCCCCGACTTTTCTGGTGAAGTCGGGGATCTAGCGTCGGATTAGAGCTTATATTCCAAAGGTTCGCAAAACTGATTCACCCCTGTCTTGATCGCGTAGATTACCACTGGCGCTACCAACAGTTGCGGGCAAAGTTTCGTCGAGGCTAGATATTCTACTGCCTTTGTACAGTTGCCATTTAATAAATCTTCCCTAAAATCTTTTTCGCAGATGGGAACGCGACACCGTTTGGCTAAAAGCGCTAACCAATTATCCGATGTGTCTGGTTGTTGTCCCGCACCAATTGCCAGCGCGATCGCTGCATCTTCCAGATCTCCCTCGCAGTCTTCAATCACATCCAAAGCTTTGAGGGCGTCCGGATCAGCTGATAGTTGCGAACGATACTGAGCAATTTCTTGGGATGTTATCGTCACCATGCGGTTCAACCTGGGAAATCCTATCTCATTTTAAAGCCAAGCAAGCAAGATGAGCGCGGTTTGGGCGATCGCTAACCAAATCAAAAAGCAATTCCTTGTCAAGCGAGTCGCCTGTTGAATTCGTTCTGGCGTAATCGGATGAATAGCTTCTGCCAAAAGCGGTTTGTGCTTCGCCACTCCCCGATAGAAATTTATCCCTCCCACCTGCACGCCCAATACAGCAGCATAAGCGCATTCACTCCAACCCGAATTCGGACTCGGATCGGCAGTTGCATCTCGCCGACATACTTGCAAAACATAACCAGGCTTACCCGATAAAAGCGCTAAAGTCAATACCGTTAACCGACAAGGAAGCCAAGTTAAAACGTCCTCCATTTTGGCGCTAAACCATCCTATATATGTATAGGGTGCGGCGCGATAACCCACCATTGAATCGAGGGTACTGGCAGCTTTATAAGCCAAAGCAAGGGGTGCAGCACCCACCATTGGGATAAAACAGCCAGCGAGCGCATAAAATAGCGGCGCCATCACTCCATCGGTCGCATTTTCCGTCACCGTCTCCAACACCGCCCGTAAAATTTCTGATGAAGATAAATTTTCTGTATCGCGACCGACATAATTACTTAAAGTCTTACGTGCTTTCGCTAGATCTCCTTGAGTCAGGGGTTGTAAAACATCATCCGCAGCATCTCTTAAACTCCTCGCGGCAAAACAGCTTGCCAAGATTATGCTTTCGAGAGCCACACCCAATAAAGGATGTATAAATCTAGCAGCTTGAACAATTATCCAACCCAAGCCGCCGCTACCCATGACCAGTACAATTGCTAAAACTATTCCCGCTAGTCGGTGAGTTATTATCCTTGTTTTGGTAAAATAAGCATCTTCTGTTGCCAAGGGATTATTTACAATGCCTCGAACAAACTGATATATTATCCATCCCATCCCTCGCACTGGATGAGGCCATCCCCAAGGATCGCCAATCAGGTAATCTAGACTGGCAGCGAGGGCTAGAATCAGGTAATTCCCACTACCCATCACCCATTACCCATTACCGATTAGCAATTACTAAACAACAAAACTCGTTTCTTCCCCACAAGCAGCTTGCCAACTGCGGGCATCATAGTAAAGATCTTCTAGGGAAATACCGTACAGCGCTTCTTTTAGCTTTTGGTGCAACTGTCGCCACAGCGTCAGCGTTACCCAATCTTCAGTTGCTTTTGCATCCGCAGTGTGGTGAGGTAGGGGTTCAATCGTTTCTCCCACCGCTTCTAAAATTTGTCCTAAAGAGATTTTCCCAGGTTGACGAGCTAATTGATATCCTCCCAGGGCGCCGCGAACCGAGTTAACTAACCCAGCGCGACGCATCTCGATCAGTAATTTTTCCAGATAGGGAGCGGGGATATCTTGGCGACGAGCGATCGCTTTTACAGAAGTCGGGCCATATCCAGGCTGTAAACTCAAATCTAGTAGTGCCTTTACACTATAGTGCGCGCGAGTTGTCAGTTTCATTCGAGCTACGGTAACCAAAACCTTCCTTTGTCTATCATCCACCAAGTTGAGGATCGTTTCCTTCACAAACGGCTTTCTGTTGCCGATCATCAGCTTCAGGGATGGTCATACCAATCTGCCACGAACTGGGCGCGAGTATTTTCCCTCTCCCTCTCCCTCCTCCCTCACCCCAATTCAACAAAGATGCTACTAAACAGACCCCAGTCAATCTTTAAAGAACTTTACCTTGGAGGGCTAACATAGGGGTGTAAGCTGATATAAAGCTAAAGCTTCATATCAACCAGTGTGAATTTCAGCTAAAGTAAGATACTATAAATTACTTGATGGATTTGTTGTAGAGAGAAGTTAATGCCAAAAACACAAAAGATCGAAACCCTAGAAGGGGAAGCTCTCCTGAGAAAAGTCAAAGAGCTAGAAAATCTCAGCAAAGAGGAAAAAGCCAAAGCCTGCGGCTACTACACCGTGACTAAAAACGGTGTAGAGCGCGTCAACATGATGAAATTCTTGAATGCCCTCATAGATGCCGAGGGGATTCAGTTAGACAGCAAACAAGGCGGTAATGGTCGCGGCGGACGCAGTGCAAGTTATCGAATCAGCGTCCAGTCCAACGGCAACTTATTGATTGGTTCGGCTTACACCAAACAGATGGGGCTGAAACCAGGAGATGAGTTTGAAATTTCCTTAGGACGCAAGCACATTCGTCTCAAACAAATCGGTGGAGACGACATCGAACTGGACGAGGAATAAAGACTACACCGCTACGATCTCGCCCAGAGCAACCGCAACCTTCAAGACCTAAGCGCCAAATACCGTGTGGCAAGGCGTACAGCAAGGGAATAGTTTGCTTATCTATGCCCAAGCAAAGACAAAATCCCCTAAAAGTTGTAGGGTGAGCATTCGCCCACCCTACAAAAAACTAATAACTTGGTCAAGGGATACCTGAAAGGTTGTTCAGGCAGTTTGGGTGAGTTTGGGTAAAGGCAACTCCTGGGTAGTCAGTGCAGGAGGGGAG
The DNA here is from genome assembly GCF_020521235.1 of Microseira wollei NIES-4236. GTDB lineage: Bacteria > Cyanobacteriota > Cyanobacteriia > Cyanobacteriales > Aerosakkonemataceae > Microseira > Microseira wollei. The sequence goes on from NZ_BLAY01000019.1 coordinate 4,252, forward strand.
AGATAGCGGTTAATTGCTCGAGTAGTAACGGCAACGTCGCATGCCAGGGTAATTCCTTCTTTTTCGAGTAAGCCTAAAATCCGTTTGAGGTTGTCGCGTTCAACCACGGGAAGCTGATGCAAACCTCGCGCTGCCATGCGGTCTAAAGCATCAGCAACCGGCTCATCTGCATAGGCATAGAGGAGATCCTTGGTGCAGATCGCAGCGAGGGTTAAATCGACCAAATTGATTGTAGAAGCATCGGATTCGGAGGCAGCGATCGCGCGATCGATATCCTGAAGCGTGACCAGACCAATTAGTTTTAAATCCTGATCGATTGCTAAAGCCGTGTGACAGCGCTCGTTCGTCATCGCCAAACCGGCTTCTAACACGCTGCAACTGCTAGATAGCATCAGGCGAGGTTTAAGCATCGCCGCCGAAACTGGAATTTGTTTTAAAAGTTCCAGATTCTGGTCTTTCTCCACATTCACGCCCATTTGTTGGAGATTTAAGCCCTTATTTACCGTTGACTTTGACTTAATGGTATCCAGCAGCCACACGCTTAAACCCACAGCCGCCATCAAAGGCAAAACAATGCGATAGTCCCGCGTCATCTCGAACAATAACAAAATAGCCGTTAAAGGAGCGCGGACGCTAGCAGCCAAAACCGCCGCCATTCCCACCATGGCATAAGCGGGTGGGGCGGCAATATGTAGGCTTAACCCAGGCAGCAATAAGGGCAAAATTTTTCCATAAGCTGCCCCCAAAGAAGCACCCAAAAACATCGCGGGAGCAAATACACCCCCCACCAATCCGCTGCCCAAACTAAACGCGGTCATCACTAACTTGACGACTAGCAAAAGCAGCAACAACTGGAGGGAAAATTTCACATCTTGCAGCATCGCGCCAACGGTTTCGTAGCCGATGCCGAGAATTTGGGGCAACTGCAAACCCACCAACCCGACGCCGAGTCCCCCAATTACGGGATGAATGTATCGTGGAATACGACCCAACCAGCCAAACCCTGCTACCTGACCGCGAAAGCAGCGTTGAGCCAGTTGAATGGCTTGGGTATAGGTGAGAGATACCAGACTCGCGAGCAAACCCAATCCCATATAAAGAGGCAATTCTAGAGGGCTGCGAACGTCATAGGCTGGCAAACTAAAAGCAGGTTGGGCACCCAATCCAATTTGGGCAACCAACGCCGCTACAACGGCTGCTAGCAGCACCACGCTCACGGCTGAAGTGGCAAAAGTTGTCCCCAAAACCAACTCCAGGGCAAAAAAAACGCCCGCAATGGGGGCGTTAAAACCAGCTGCCAAACCAGCTGCCGCCCCAGCACCCAACAGCAGGCGGTGGCGTTCGCGGGACACTTGCAGCACTTGACCCACTAACATGCCAAAATTGGCGCCGATTTCCACAGAAGGACCTTCTGGCCCCAAAGAAGCGCCAGTTCCGAGAGAAATCGCAGCTGCCACCATCTTCGTAACGGGTCTGAGTTCCCGCGACAAAGCAAGTTTTGCGTCCTCAGTGGCGGCGATTAAAGTAGAAATGCTCGGCCCAAAGTCTTGCAAGCGCCAGCGCATTAGTCCGATGAGCAATCCGCCGATAGTGGGAACGCAGGCTAAACTCCAGGAACCCCAAACCGAGATGTGACCCATCAGATCTTCTAACATCAAACTGTGGATCCGCTCGATCAAATAGTGAAACGTGACCACACCCATCCCCGATCCACCTCCAATCAGCACCGCCAAAATCAATACCATTGTTTCTGGGGAAGGCTGGAGATGGTTAAGTAGGCGGGTGAGTCTGGATGTAGAAGTAGGCACGCGACAAGAAGTGCCCGTTCTGAGTGCTGTCGATTCAGACAGCGAGGCCGCAGCGGGAGGTAGGTATGACATTATAGAGACGACTATATCTAGTACTTAGAGAAAGCTTAAATTTTGTGACTGGCTTCTCAATTTGATTGTATAGATAAAGAACCCCACTGGGGTTGCAGGAAGGTAAGTCAACAAGGGTAGACTAGGGAAGAAGATGGTTGAATCAATCCGTCTGTTACTACTCGTAACAAAACTTTTGGGGCAATGCGGTTAAAAATCTTAGGGTTCATAATTCCGTATCGAATGCTAAAAATGTTTATCTGGCGTCGGCGTTTGGATACCACTTCAAACCAAGGATGGGTTGGGTGGAGATGCGCCTTGCTAAAAGTCACTACAGGTGGCGCAAGCTATCACCAGGAAAAACTCGGATCGAGGCGCTTGGCATCAACACACTGTCAGCAGCTCAACGCTTAAAAATAATCACATCCGGTGGGGAAATTAGGAAATTCTGATGAGTGCTCACACATTTGATGGACGTTCCGCTGTTTGCCCGATTTGCCATCGTTCCAGACCCATGAAGCTGGGCAGAGCGGGCAGTGGACTTTATACTTGCCCCTATTGCGAGCAACGTTTTGTAGTGAGTCAAAGCGGTCATTACGTCCGCGATCCCGTACCGCTTAAACGCCGTCCCAACAGCCAGATGCTGCGGCGTCAGAGTCGCCCTCTAGCTCGAATGCGCCGCGATTTCCGCTTTGGTAAGCCCCTCGCGGCGATCGTCCTTGTAGGTAGTGCAATTTTCTTGGCGGTTACCTTAACAACGCCAGAGGGCAGGCAAGATCGGCAAAATCCCCTACACCAATTTTGGGAGTGGGTGACAAAAAGTTTGGATGGGTAATGGGTAATTGGTAATGGGTAATTGGTAATTTTTAACCTATGCCCTATGCTCTCTGGCGCGTAATTAGCATCCAATCTGGTACGGTTCCTAGCTGTTTTACCTGCTCTAGAGCTAGATTTTGCAGCGTCGATGGATCGATGAGCAAGTAGGGGGAAGAATCTTGTTGCCAGTGTTGTTTGAGATTATCAACTGAAGCGGGGATGACTTGGCGATCGCTATAAAAATTCAACGCCGGTCGATTGTAAGGATAGGATGTATAAATCTTTTCACCCGACCGCATCCCGCTATTCCGGATCATCTCGGCGACGGGTTTCACCGGATACGCTTCGGCTAACTCCCAAACCCAATGTTGGGAAGTCATCAGTAGCATTAACGACACGTACATCCCCCAAAATAATATACCCATAAATTGGCGATCGCAACGCGCCACCAAAACCGCCCCTAACGTCATTGCGATCGCCACGGCAGCTAAAATTAATCCGATATCCGCTTCCCGCGTCGGCGCGAAGAAGCCAAAGTAAACGCTACCTCCCCAACCCGCAACAGCCAGCAATGCTAAAATAACAACCCAACTACGGGGGTAAGATTTTGTCGCGGGAAAATGCCAAACTTCTGCTAAGTAAGCACCCCCTGCTAGGGCTAAAGCCGGGTAAACTGGCAAAACGTACCAAGGGAGTTTTGTCGTCATCGCGGAGATAGCCAATAAGTAAACGCTACTCCAAACCAAGATTAATTTAGCCCAGCCGAGATTGCGATTTTCCCAGGCTAGTTGGAAACTTTGGGGTAAAAATAGCAGCCAAGGCCAGCTTGATTCTAGAATTTCCAGCAGATAATACCACGGTGGCCCAGTGTGATTTTCTACTGGTGTCCAAATCCTTTCCAAGGATTGACGAACGAGACTGGTTGTGATAAAAGATTCACCGTAGTGTAAGAATTGGGCAGCATACCACAACGCTACTGGAATGCTGCCAATAATTAGTCCGCTCCAGAGGTAGAAAGATGTCAGGAGTCGGGGTGTATCCCAGAAGATGAAGAGGAAAGCGATCGCACTCAACAATACTCCTAAAATACCCTTAGTCAGGCAGATCAAGCCGAAACCAATACCAACGCCGAGACAATAGCGCAAATCGCGGCGACTGCGTAACAAACACCATACCATTAACAAAAAAAAGCACAGTATTGCCCCATCCAACATCGCCAAACGTCCGTGACGCACGACGGGTAGCAAAGTCAGGTAAATTAAAGCTGAGAAAATCGCCCCAAGGCGTTGGGGAAAAATTTCCCGCCCAATCCCATACAATAGCGGTACGGAAATAGCAGTTAGCATTGCCCCTGGGAACCGCGTCGTCCATTCATTCACGCCACCGATTGAATAAGTCAATGCAATTAACAGGTGCATCAGCGGCGGCTTGTTATGGTATGGCTCTCCTGCTATGGTTGGATAAAGCCAGCGTAAAGAGTCAGCCGGGGCATGGAAAATATCGCGGGCAACTTGAGCTACAATTCCCTCATCCCAATCCCGCAGCGCCAATCCTCCCAGATTAATTCCATACAGCACAACTGCCGCCACTAGCAATCCTACAATACAGAAAACCTCGCTCCATTTTTCACCCGCGCGAAATTTGTTTTTGGCATTACCCCAGGCCAAATTTGAACCACCCATAATTGCATTGAACTCTATGATACCGGACACCTTTCTAATTTAAACCTATTCAAGTATGAATTTACCCCAAATATTAGACATTGCTATCGGTTTATTGTTTATTTACTTGATTTTGAGTCTGCTCGCCTCGGAAATTCAAGAATTGCTTGCTACCCTTGTCCAGTGGAGAGCCAAGCATTTAAAAAACTCCATAGAATCACTGTTGGTAGGAGGCGGCGAAAGTGCGGAAAAAGAATTGAGTAAAGCTAGAATTATCGCCAATGAACTTTACAACGATCCCTTGATTAATACGCTGAATCAGGAAGCCAGAGGGCCACTTGTAACTTGGTTTCGCAACCTGGCTAAATTTGGCGGTTCGTTATGGTTTAAAATGTATTGTTGGATGCAGAAAAAAGAGGAGGTAAACCAAAGAATTTTTGGACATAAAGATAGCGGACCTTCTTACATACAAGCCGAAACATTTGCCACGACACTGTTTAAAACAATAGGAATTCAGAAACTGCTGCAAAAAGCTAGTGGAGTCAGCTTAGAAAAATTTAGCCTAGAGCTAATCGAGGATATAAAATCGATTGTTCATTCTTTTCCCGAACCAGACTTAAGCGATGAAATTAAATCTCATCTGGAACGAGAATTGAATTTAGTAGAAACAGGTTTTAAGAGAATTGTCCAAGATTTAAAAAACAATAAAGCTACTTTGAATACTAGCCTCAGTAGGCTCGAAGGTACTTTAAATATTTATCTAGATCATGTCAGATATTTCCTCCCCGAAAACAGCGAACTTTTACGCAGAATAAGCTCCTTGAGCATTCAGACTTTTAATTCGACCAATAAAGCTGTATTGCTGAGAAGCTTACAACGTAGCGTCACTGAAGTTTTAGCAGATTATAAAATCCTGAAAAAAGCTTTGGCAGAGCCAAACAGCGAAAGTTATAGAAAAATCGCAGAAATCTACGGTTCAGTTGAAAATTTAGTTGAGGAAAAAATACTGAAAAATTTGCCCGATTCTCTAGTAGAAACTATTTCTGTTATTGCCAAACGAACTCAAATAAAAATTGAAGATGTAGACAAGGAATTACAGCATTTTCAGAAAGAAATTGAAACTTGGTTCGATCGGTCAATGGATCGCGCATCGGGTGTTTATAAGCGGAATGCTAAAGGCGTGGCGATTTTAATTGGCATGCTAGTCGCTACCGCAACTAATGCAGATACGTTTCACATTGTTAGCAGGCTCTCCAAAGATTCGGCTTTACGTACTACGATTACAGAAAGGGCAATTCGCACTCGCCAAGGGGATGATATAAACAACGTTAAACAAGCTTTGGAGAATGTTTCCTTACCTATTGGCTGGAGTGAGGCTAACCTGCAACAACAAGCAAAAGAAAGTCAAGAATGGCGAATTAATAAATGGTCTTTTTCTTATCTTAAAAGGCTTGTAGGTTGGATTTTGAGCGCGATCGCTATTGCAATGGGTGCGCCTTTTTGGTTCGATATGCTTGGTAAGTTTATCAATGTTCGCAACGCTGGACCAAAACCTGTATCCCATACGCAAGAGCGACCACCTGAAAGTTAGCATTCGCCGCAAAGCCAAGAAACTCCCTTCCCGGTAGAAGATTATCCGCTTCTTCCGACTTCTTCTTCCTTCGTGTACTTCGCGTCTAATTCGCTACCCTTGAATCGCTAAGCGCATCCGCAAGCGTTAGCTTTCGCTAACGCGGTTCAATAATACTAATTATTCGGGCAGCGAAAAGAGTAATAATTATTTGTGATATTGTAGTTGTTTTAAATTAGGTTAAAATTGGCGCGGTTTCCCACAGCCAAGCCATAAAATAGGACAAGAATATCAATTTATGAGATGACTAAACGTTTAAGTATTATATTTTTAAGTGCAGTCGCCCTCCTGGAATGTTTCCCAGGGGTAATGCAGGCTCAACCAAGAAGTCAAACTAGGGCAGAAGAGGTTTATAATCAAGGCATTGCTAAGACAGGTCGGGAAGATTATCGCGGCGCGATCGCAGACTTCCAACAAGCAGCAACTTTATTTAACCAGTCGGGCAATTTAAGCAATGCTTATAAAAGCCAAGCGCTAGCGACTTACTGGCAATTGACCTTTGAAAGAATTCAGCGTACAACCCCCAGTAATGAATCGCTACCGGGTTGGTATGTTGGAGGTTCTTGTGTGGGAAATCCAGTTTGTAAATATAGCGTTGTCTTCGTCAATCCAGGTGCAGAAAGCAGTAATTTTGGGGGTGTAGTCATTTTAGAAGAAAAACTGCGAATGCTCAATCGACCCGATGGCACGGGAGAACCAATTAACGCAGTTTTAGATGCACAAACAGTCCCCAAACTTCGCCAAGGTGAGTATTTTGCCCAAATTGGGTGTCAGATGCGGCGAGGAAGAACGCAAAATTTATTTGTAGCGATCGCTCAAACAAATGGTTACGAAAATGCCGACTTTTATCCCGCGCGACTAGCATGGCGCATCAATTTAACCAGCAAAAAAATCGAAAGCATCCCAGCCACAAATATCCGCTGCGAAAATCCTTGTCCCGGCGGCTGTTAGCAATTACCAGAAAAAATTTACAGCAGATTGCAAGTGGATGAGGGAAAGCGTTATCGCTTCGTTTGTGTAGCGGCAGCATTAATGCTGCCGCTACACAAACGAAGGTGTACCTCATACGTCTGCAATTCGCTATAAAGCCCCCTTTCAGGGTAAAAGTAAAAATTAATTTCCCTCCTTCCCAATCCTATAAGCTTTAGGACGAGGTAACTGTCAACTGTCAACTATCAACTGTCAACTATCGGGGAAATTTTTTCTCTCTAACTTCAGTGGCGAAATCTTGCGCCGCTTGGGTAATAATTGCGCTTAAATTAGCATAAGCTTTGGCAAATGGCGGGGATTTTTCTCCCATTCCCAAGATATCAGCGGTGACTAATACTTGACCATCGCAATCAGGACCAGCACCAATGCCTATTGTGGGTATTGATAGTTTTTGGGTAATTTGTGCGGCTAAGTCTGCGGGGATGTGTTCTAGTAACATGGCGAATGCGCCTGCTTGTTCGAGAGCGATCGCTTCCCCTAAAATTCTCTCTGCTTCCTCTTTTGTCTTCCCCTGCTGCTTCAAACCTATCTGATACACCGACTGCGGCGTTAACCCTACATGTCCCATTACGGGAATTCCAGCTTGCACTAAACGGGATACTGTCTCTACCATCGCCGGATATCCGCCTTCTAATTTTACTGCCTGCGCCCCTGTTTCTTTTAAAATTCGCCCTGCTGAATGAATCGCTTGTTGCGGACTTTCTTGATAAGTTAAAAACGGCAAATCTACTAAAACTAAAGCTTGTTTTACCCCCCGACATACTGCTTTGGCATGGTGGATCATCTCATCTAGGGTTAGTGGCAATTCGTTTTTATATCCCAGGGCTACTCTTGCTAAAGAATCGCCGACTAAAATTAAGTCTACTCCGGCTTGATCTAGTATCTGGGCGATTGGGTAATCCCACGCAGTTAAAACTACGATGGGGCGCTTTTGTTGTTTCCATTCAATTAATTGCCGGATTTTGATAACCATTTTTTTTTGAACCGCAAAAGACGCAGAGGACGCAGAGGTAAGAAGAAGAGAGAGTTTTATTCAGGGGTGCTGCGACTGAAACTTTGATGGGGGGTGGCGATACCTGTCATTGTGTCTACCCACGCTAGTCCCTCGCTTGTGCCGACCCATAATTTATCATCGGTGTTGGCAGATATTGCTAGTATTCTTGCGGCTGGTAATCCAGTTACTTCGCCCAGCAATGTGCCTCGGTATGGGTTGTATCTAAATAAACCTTTGTCGGTTCCGACCCAGAGGCTACCCAGTTGGTCTACGTGGAGTGCTGTAATATTTCGTTGGTCTAGTTCGGTGACGGTTCGCAAGACTCTACCGTTGATTGGGTCAATTTCGATTAAACTGTTGGGCGTTCCTACCCAAAGACTACCTCGCAAATCGGTGGCGAGTGCTTGTACTGTCGTACCTGGCAGATCTTTGATGCGGTTAATGGGAAAGGCGCTGGCTGTATCCACTCTGACTAATCCATCTAAGGTTCCTACCCATAATTGACCTTCTGGATCTAAACTCAGCGCATTTGCGCTGACTCCGGGTAAGTCTCGCAGGGTGGTCATCAATAGTCCTTGGTCTGGACTAATTAAGGCTAAGCCGCGATCGCCTCCCACCCACAAGTAACCCCGCTTGTCAATTAATAGCGACAAAACTTTACGCGATGGGAAAAAGTAACTCTGCGCTGTCGTTTCGTTGGTGCGGGGGTCTACTCGCTGCAATCCTTCGTAGGTTCCGACCCAGATCCGCCCTACTTTATCTTGGGCGAGCGCGAAAATTGTAAAGTTGGCTAAACTAATCCGCGCCAAAACGCTGCCGGTATTGGGGTCGAGTCGCGCCAATCCCCGCCACGAGCCTACCCAGAGGTTACCATTTATATCCCGTTGCAAGGCACTGACTCGATAATCGGTTTCTAAAGGACGGCGCTGTATTCGGCGCGGATCTACATTCGGTGGCGGCGCGGTGGGTGGATAAAGGGGAGTTGGATCGTTTCTGAGGGTAGATTGGGCTAAAACGCTGCTATTCATCCCAATTTGCCCAAAAATTCCTCCTACCGCCACCAGGATGGCACTTAGGTAAATACTGCGTACGCTCAACCTTGGCATAAATACACCTCCTGCAAAGACTTGCTCGCGAGCGCTCTATACGTGCAAGTTGTTTCTAATTTATCCAGCCCTCAAAGTGCAATTGCTGAGGCTTCACTTTTCCATAACATATACTGCTGCTGGCATCTGACCCATTTCGCCTTTCCTGGCACAAAAGTTGAGTATACCTGGTAACCACGATCGCCGGGAGTTTTCTGTAACAAATAATGCAAAATATTGTAATAAATCTTAAAGTATTATAAATAATTATGAAAATCTAAAGAAAATTTGAAGTTTAACTTATTGCTTTATTGGTATAGTGTAAAACGACGAGCCAATCAGGCAATCAGAATTCGAGAGACTCCTGGGAAGGAAGACATGTCCTATTCAAGAACTGCAACTCAGTCCAAATCTGGGTATAAGGCTGGCGTAAAAGATTATCGGCTGACTTATTACACTCCCGATTACACTCCCAAAGATACTGATATTTTGGCGTGTTTCCGCGTCACGCCGCAGCCCGGAGTTCCTCCCGAAGAAGCGGGTGCAGCAGTAGCAGCAGAATCCTCCACTGGTACTTGGACAACTGTGTGGACTGACCTGCTCACCGACCTGGATCGTTACAAAGGCCGTTGCTACGACATCGAGCCAGTTGCAGGCGAAGACAACCAATTCTTCTGCTTCGTCGCCTATCCGCTGGATCTGTTTGAAGAAGGCTCCGTAACTAACATGTTAACCTCCATCGTAGGTAACGTGTTTGGTTTCAAAGCCCTCAAAGCCCTGCGTTTGGAAGACCTGCGGATTCCCGTAGCCTACCTGAAGACGTTCCAAGGGCCACCCCACGGGATCACCGTTGAACGCGACAAGTTGAACAAGTACGGTCGTCCCCTGCTGGGCTGTACGATTAAGCCGAAACTCGGTTTGTCTGCGAAGAACTACGGACGTGCAGTTTATGAATGTCTGCGCGGCGGTTTGGACTTAACCAAAGACGACGAAAACATCAACTCCCAGCCTTTCATGCGGTGGCGCGATCGCTTCCTGTTCGTTCAAGAAGCCATCGAAAAAGCTCAAGCTGAAACCGGGGAAATCAAAGGTCACTACCTGAACGTGACTGCCCCCACCAACGAAGAAATGATGAAGCGGGCTGAATTCGCTAAAGAAATCAAAACCCCGATCATCATGCACGACTACCTGACGGGTGGTTTCACAGCTAACACATCTCTGGCACGCTTCTGCCGCGATAACGGTTTGTTGCTCCACATCCACCGCGCGATGCACGCCGTAATCGACCGTCAGAAGAACCACGGTATCCACTTCCGCGTACTCGCCAAGTGCTTGCGGATGTCTGGTGGTGACCACCTGCACTCCGGTACCGTAGTTGGTAAGTTGGAAGGCGACCAAGCGATCACGATGGGCTTTGTCGATCTGATGCGCGAAAACTACATCGAAGAAGACCGCTCTCGCGGTATTTTCTTCACCCAAGATTGGGCTTCTATGCCTGGAGTATTCCCGGTAGCTTCCGGCGGTATCCACGTATGGCACATGCCCGCGCTGGTAGAAATTTTCCAAGATGATGCTTGCTTGCAATTCGGCGGCGGCACCTTGGGTCACCCCTGGGGTAACGCTCCTGGCGCTACCGCAAACCGCGTCGCGTTGGAAGCTTGCGTCCAAGCACGCAACGAAGGTCGCGAGTTAATGCGCGAAGGTGGCGACGTAATCCGCGAAGCTTGCAAGTGGAGTCCCGAACTCGCCGCAGCTTGCGAACTGTGGAAGGAAATCAAGTTCGAGTTCCAAGCCGTTGACACCCTCTAAGCGATTTTGGATTTTGGATTTGAGATTTTAGATGTTGAGGGAAATCTGAAGTTGGTAGCGATTTTGATTGCTGCGCTGATATCCCTCATCTAAGATCGAAAAATTTAAAATCTGAAATTCAAGCTGGGGTCAGTTCATGGACTTAAAACAAGTTGCCAAAGACACGTCTAAGGTACTGAGCAGCTACTTGACGTATCAAGCGCTGAAAACCGTAATGGCTCAGCTGAGCGAAACCAACCCGCCCCAAGCGTTGTGGTTGAGTGGCTTCGCCTCTCGCCACAGCGTCCAAGACGGAGAAGCCTTCCTGCAAGCGCTGCTGCAAGAAAAGCAAGACTTGGCATTTAGGCTAATGACGTTGCGAAAGCACCTGGCAGAAGAAGTCGCCGACTACTTACCAGAAATGGTTCGCTCTGGAATTGAGCAAGCCAATATGGAACATCAGCGCCATCATCTAGAGCGACTCGTACAACAAGGCGTCACTGACTCCAGCACCTATCCCAAAGAGGAAAAAGAATCTTAGCCGATCTTGGTAATGGGTAATGGGTAATGGGTAATGGGTAATGGGAATATTCCCAGAATTAGCAATTAGCAATTAGCAATTAGCAATTACCAATTACCAATTACCAATTACCAACAACCGTAAAAACATCAGACAGACACGAAGGAAGCCATGCAAACTCTACCTAAAGAGCGCCGTTTCGAGACTCTCTCTTACCTGCCCCCCCTTTCGGATGCCCAAATTACCCGTCAACTCCAGTACATTCTGGATAAGGGCTACATTCCCGGTGTGGAATTCAGCGAAAGTTCCGAACCGACTCAGCACTACTGGACGCTGTGGAAGCTTCCTTTGTTCAACGCCACCACCACCAACGAAGTGTTGAGTGAAATCAAAGCTTGCCGCGCTGAGTACGGCAACTGCTTTATCCGCGTCATGGGTTTCGATAACGTGAAGCAGTGCCAAGTTCTCAGCTTCATCGTTCACAAACCCAACCGTTTCTAAATCTGAAACCGCAAACAAAGAATAGTTAAACCTTGAGGAGGTAGGGACAGTTTTTGTCCCTACTTTTTCTCTTGCTTCCGGATAAAGAAGGACAAGAGAGGAAGAGGCTAATATAGATTTGCGTTATTGATATGGTGGCGCGATGAAATCTCTTCCTCAAATTTCTAGATTGGTAGCATTACTAATTGTCGGTATATTATTAACCTTTTCTATACCCTTGCTGGCTAGAGATATTCAGCTACCTGCTAGTCGAGCGGTAGAAGTTAGGCAGATTCGCGGTACGGTCACGTATCAAGGAAGACCAGCACGAGTAGGCGATCGCTTAACTTCCCCCGGTCAGCAAATATCTACAGGTAGACAATCTAGTGCGGTTTTGGCTGTAGATAGTGGAATTGCTACGATCAATGTCGCTGAATTAACCACCGTGCAAGTCCAAAGTCTTTCTATGGTTGCCAATGGCGGCAAAGTGACGCGCCTTTCCGTACCCAGAGGACAAGCAAGGGTGCAAGCGCGACCCTTGACCAACCTAAATTCGCGCCTGGAAATTAGCAGTCCAGCAGGGGTTACAGGGGTTCGCGGGACTGAATTTGGCGTCGGTGTTGGTCCAGGTGGTAAAACAGGAGTTTCTACCCTTGAAGGCGCAGTTGCTACTTCTGCAAAAGGGCGAACGGTGACGGTAAATGGTGGCTATTCTTCCCTAGTTTTTCCCGGAGATCCCCCAACTCCACCCAAATTAACGCAAGAAAACTTGAAGTACGAGTTGATTAGTTTATCACCTATCAATCAAAACAGAGTGCGATTAATTTGTACGGTCGATCCGCTGAATTTGGTATTTTTAAACGACCAGCCTTTAGAAATGGATAAAACAGGCAAAATTGACACAATACTACCCAGACCAGCTAATTCTGACTACAGGATAGTGATTCGCAGTCCCCTGGGAAAACAGGAATCTCACGAGATTGGTGCAAGATTACTAAGGTAAAATGCTAATAGCTAATGGCTAATAGTTAATGGCTGGTATAAGTGTAAAATATTCCGATGAGCAATTAGCAATTAGCCAGCTATTTTTAAAGGCATTATAGTTATAAATAGCAACTTGGTTTAATAACTAATGAAAAATGAGTTGTCTCGTTATATTGCCCGCATTCAGGCACTATTGCCTGGATTTATTGCTGCTATTATTTCCTTGGTTGTGTGGCAGTTGGGTGGGTGGAAAGCTTTGGAACAAGTGGGTTATAACTCGCTGTTTCAAATTCGGGATATGGGAATTTTACCCAAGCCAAATTGGGATAAACGGATAGCAGTTATCGCAATTGATGAAGCGAGTTTGAGGAAGTTGGGGAGATTTCCGTTTGCGCGCGATCGCTACACTAAACTATTACAAGCACTCTCCCCTTCTCGTCCCGCAGCAGTTGGTTTGGACATTATATTTGCTGAACCTAGTCCCGACGATAGCCAACTTGCCGACGCCATCCGCGCTAGCGGTAATGTAATTTTGGCTGAACCTTGGGATGATAGGGGAAAAATCATCCCCATCATCTCAATTTTGGACGAAGCCGCCGCCTCGCGGGGTCAGATCTGGCACAGGGTAGATACAGATGGCATTAGCCGTCAGGCGGCGCTATTCGTGCGGGGTATTCCATCCCTGGGAGTGGCGATGCTGCAACTCTACAATACCGATAATCCAGACCAGTCTTTAACAATCCCTATTCAGGACAGTCAAGAATTTCAGCAAGTTTGGTTAAATTGGCCTGGAAAAACGCAATCTTTGCCGACTTATTCATTTGCGGATGTGCTAGAAGGTAAAGTATCTAAAGATGCTTTTACTGGCAAATTTGTATTAGTAGGAATAACCGCAACTGGTTTCGATCCGTTGGTGACGCCGTTAAATCAAATCCCACCAACTAGCGGCGTTTACCTTCATGCAGCCGCGATCGATAACTTGCTAAATAATCGATTGCTGCAACCTTTACCAGACTGGAAAACCGCAGTTTTATTGCTTTTAATTGGCCCCATTACTAGCGGGATATTGTCAAAATTGGGTGCAGAGAGAAGGATAGCGATCGCAATCCTTCTCCCCCTATCTTGGTATGGTATTTCAATAGCCTTATTTGCCTTCAATTCTGGGTGGCTTCCTATTGCTGCGCCTATGGGTACAATTGTATTGGCTGGAATTGGTTTGCAACTGCGAGAACAACAGGAAAAGCAACAATTAATGAGCCTATTTGAAAAATACATGGCGAAAGAAACTGCTAACTTAATTTGGCAGCGCAAAGACGAAATAATTAAAAATGGCGAATTGCAACCGCAAGAAATGGTAGCCACAGTTTTATTTATGGATATTCGCGGTTTTACGACTATTTCAGAGCAATTATCGCCCCGCGAATTAATGCCTTGGCTGAACCAATACCTGAATGCGATGAGCGAGTGTATTATGAATCGTGGCGGCGTCATCGATAAATATATCGGGGATGCAATTATGGCAATTTTCGGCATCCCGTTTCCGCGCACTAAACCGGAAGAAATTAAACAAGATGCTTTAAATTGCATCGCTGCTTGTTTGGACATGTACGAACGACTGCAAAAATTAAATCAGCAATTTGAAACCGAAAAAAAGCCAATAATTAAATTTGGAATTGGCGTTCATACTGGAGCTATTATAGCAGGTAGCGTTGGCGGTGGGAAGCGTTTGAATTTTTCCGTTTTGGGCGATACAGTTAATGTGGCGGCGCGACTGGAGGCGATGAATAAAGAAGTAAAAGAAGATAATCCCTATGGGATTTTAATCACTAACGAGACTTGGGAATATGTCAGCGATCAGTACGATGCAAAACCCGTCAAAAGCATTCAACTGCGAGGTAGAAAGCAAGAAACAATTATTTGTTCTATATTGGGCGAAAAGTCATTGCTAATTGCTAATTGCTAATTGCTAATTGCTTGCTAATTGCTAATAGGAGTAATGTCAGCTGATTACTTTGCATTCAATTATTTCATCATGAACGAAAATGAAGTAAGGAATTTGTCCATCCTTTTGCAACTTCCCCGGTTAGTGGGAACTGCTCAAGAGATTCAACAGGCAGAACTAATCAGATATGAGAAACTCAAACAAGTTCCCTTTTTTGAAGCCAACTGGGATATGTTTCTGAATGAACTAAAAGCTAGAAATTTACCTGACGACACTCTCATACACCTCAGACAAAGCGATCTTGCCGAGTTTTGGATAGCAAACAGCGAGCTAAGTTTTTGGGAATTACTGGAATATTTTTATTGAGACTGTCACCACCATTCGAGTTAAAACAGCTTCTCTAGTCGATTTTCTCCATTACTTCACCGCCAACTATTTGATAACCCCAGCGAGAATTTCGGTTGGCAAGTTGCCGTGCTGCGTCGTACTCACCCAGACGACAAAGTTCAACTAATTGTTGATATCCATCCTCTTTCTGTTGCTGCAATCTAGCCTTACTGAGATGTTCTCTTTCTTGGTATGAAAGAGTAGGGCGTCCCGGAACAAGCGGATCTATGTCACGAATGTGTTTCATGGCAAATTATCTCCTGGCATTTTTTATTTTATGACTAAAAAGGCATTAAATCCACCACTTCACCATCTACAATTCCGTATCCCCATTCTGGGTGTTCGGCAATTTGCCGTTCAACTAAAGTGCGACCCATAGGAGTTTTATAAGCTGACTGTAAAGCAGCAAGACTGGGAATATCGCAGGTAGAAGCGGGTGATTTATCCTCAACTTCTGTCAATTCTAAACGACTGTCAGGTAAAGATGCTGTACTGGATGATTCTAGAGAAAAGTCAGGAGCAACAGCAGCTAGTTTATTCATGACACTTTCTTTGGTGATTTCAGGTTTATTTGTAAAAGAGGGGGGTAGATAAGGTGTTGTTACTCCTAATTTTTTCGCTTTGATGGCTTCATCGGCGATGCGATCGCATTTCCTCAAGAATCCCTCCCACAAATTTTTTCCTAGTACCGGATCTCTTAAATCTGAACGTGCTTTTGCAACTGCAACCTCCAATGGTTCTCCTTTATGAACGTAGTATTGAATGCGTTCCTCTTCAAAAACTGGATAAGGAATTCCTGGTTCAATTTCCCACTCTCGCTTAACTTTTTGACTAGATCCTAGCGGAATTACTGAAATAAATTCATCCCAAAACGGCGATACCAAACCTTTGGTCATACCATCTATAATTTTAAAAACACATCCACCAGGGTTATCGTATCCTTTCTCTTTAAAGTATTCTAATAAAGCTCGTTGAAACTGCTCAAATTGCTCTTGAGAATTCCAAGGACCGCTAAATTGATAATTAGGATTTACTTTGACTGAAATTGGCTGACGCTGAACGGGAAAAAACTTATCCGTTTTAACTGTTTCCACTTCTAGAGAAGCGCGATCGTTTTTACCATTACTAACTTGATAGTGATTTTTATAATCTTCATCGCAAAAAGCCTCTAAAATCGTTTCAAACGCATCAATATTAGGCCAAAACTCTACGACATTGCTGTTATCGCAAGCGCGTTCTTGGATGAGCGATCGCTTAAGCAATTGACTCCTAGCATATTGCTGTTCCACCCGACTCAAACCCGTCTCGCGCTCAATTTCATCAAAACTCATTCTCACCCATTCATCGGTATTATTTAATTGAGCCTGCCATTGGACAAGCTGACAAAAGAAAACCGCCGCCGTCACCCCACCAGTTACCTTAGCCAGTTGGGGATAGTAAACGACTGAATTACCTAAATTTCGCCATAAAAATGCCAGCTTCATGCTTAAATAACTCCTAAAAATCAAAGAATATCATCTGGAATTAGGCAGGCGGCGACAGAAACCCGGTTTCTTCATTCATATTTAGTCGCCAAACCTAGGATTTTTCCGAGAAACCGGGTTTCTTTTAGGGCGGCGACAGAAACCCGGTTTCTTCATTCATATTTAGTCGCCAAACCTAGGATTTTTCCGAGAAACCGGGTTTCTTTTAGCCTGGTGTATAAAAACTAACTTTTTCGCAGATACATCATCACCCAAACGCCTAAAAGAATAATACCCGATCCTAAATAATCATAGCGGTCTGGGGGAACCTTATCGACTTTCCAACCCCAAAGAATCGAGAGGATAATAAAAATACCTCCTTGACACTCTCGCTGCCAAGCTACGCTGTGGCGGGAGATTCTTGTTTCACAGAAACCCGCTTTTTAGCACGAGTGCTAACGAGTCTTACAGCTTCTCCACAAGCTTGGATTTCGGTATGTCCTACCGTATTTGTTGACAGTATTCTCAAACCCTCTTCCCTGATATTTTTAGCAGCGTTCTCATCCCTGTCGTGATGGCTGTGACAAGTTGGACAAACCCATTCACGAATGCTTAAATTCAAAAAATCGTTTTTAAATTTGCAGCAATTGCAAAGCGTACTGGGGAAGAATTTGTCAACCTCTACAAGCTTTCCTCCCTCTCTTTCTAGTTTGTAGCCTAAGAAGTTTACTAGCATTCCAAAACCAGCGTCTAATACTGATTTAGCTAGCTTGGTACGCGCTAACCCTTTTATGCAAAGGTCTTCTACTACAATTACTTGGTTTTCGTCAACTAACTTTCTAGAGAGTTTATGCAGGAAGTCTTGTCTTGTATTCGCTATTTTCTCATGGACTCTAGCTACTCTTTTTACCTGTTTTTTACGGTTATTAGAGCCTTTCTCCTTTCTAGATAAAGCTTGTTGCCTACGTCTTAGTCGCTTGGCGTATTTTCTGGTAGGTTTAACCGGATCAACCTTGTAGCAGGTTTCACCGTCAAACACTGTCACCAAGCTATTTAATCCTAGATCGATACCTGAAACTTTGCCTTCTTTATTGGGTTGTACATCTTCAACTTCAAACAAGATGGCGGCAAAATATTTATCTGTACTTGTCTTGCAAACAGTTACAGATTTAATCTTGCCGTCAACCGGTTTGGAGATTCTAGCTTTGACAACTCCTAGCTTAGGAAGTTTTAAGTTATCGCCTCTGATTGAGCAGCTTTCAGGATACCGGACTGACTGCTTGCCGTGCTTGCTCTTAAACTTAGGGAACCTAGCACGCTTTTCCAAGAAATTCTTAATAGCTGATTCTAGATTTTTTAATGATTGCTGCAATGTAGCAGCAGTAGCCTCTTGCAGCCAAGAGTAATCAGCAAGTTTTTTGAGTTGGGTTAAGTCCTTTGCCATATTGCAATAACTTAAGCCTTTCCCCGTCTCCTGATACTGAGTATTAGTTTTGTTCAGGTAATAATTCCTTTCAAAGCGGCAACAGCCAAAATTTTTAGCTAAGGCTACTTGCTGCTCTTTGTTCGGATAAATTCTTACCCTTAAGGTGTTCAGCATCAGTTAATCGGCGCTCAATCTTGCTATTGTATTATTTACCGCCATCAATCGTCAACTATGTATCATCACGGGTAATGGTCTGTTTATAAACTTAACGCTCATGTCGTATTGGTTGTAAAATACCGCCGGAAAGCGATTAACGGGGAAATCAAGCGCGAGATTACGAGAAATATTCATTGATACACTCAAGAAGTGGGACTGCGGATTGCTGGAATTTAATGGGGCAATTTTAGAGAAACACATGGAACCAGCAAAAATTGCAATGTTGGTGTCTATGTTGCCGATAGGTGAAGGTAGCTATTTGGCAATTCGGGAACAGTTATTCGCTGGAGAAACAGTAGAAACGCTTGTGGAGAAAGTTAACGCTTACCAAGAATCGAAGAGCTAATTATAGCGCGTTCGCTCCTCTCTACCCTCTTCCTCTGCGTCCTGGAGCGCCTCTGCGGTTAAATAAAAATAAATATCCTAAAAACCCAGTTGGTTAAACAATAGTCACCCATATTTTTATAAAATTTTAACGATGGGCAGAAAAGCGAACGCACTCAGTACACCATGACCTACTATATCTCTCCTCGGTTTCTTGACAAAATTGCCGTTCATATCACCAAAAACTTCCTCGACATCCCCAAAATCCGAGTTCCCCTCATCTTGGGAATTCACGGGCGCAAAGGCGAAGGTAAATCGTTCCAATGCGAATTAGTATTCGAGAAAATGGGCATCGAAGTCCTTCACATCTCTGGGGGAGAACTCGAAAGTCCCGACGCCGGAGATCCAGCGCGTTTAATTCGCCTCCGCTATCGGGAAGCTGCCGAATTTATCAAAGTTCGGGGTAGAATGACCGCACTGATGATTAACGACTTGGATGCGGGTGCAGGACGCTTCGATGAAGGGACGCAATACACGGTCAATACTCAATTAGTCAACGCCACGCTGATGAATATTGCCGATAATCCTACCAACGTCCAGCTACCTGGAAGTTATGACGAAAATCCCCTCCACCGCGTCCCAATTATCGTCACGGGAAACGACTTTTCGACCCTGTACGCGCCCTTAATTCGCGAAGGTCGGATGGAGAAATTTTACTGGGAACCGAACCGAGACGATAAAATTGGCATCGTCAGCGGGATTTTTTCAGAAGATGGATTGTCGCGCCAGGAAATCGAACAGCTAGTCGATACTTTCCCCAAGCAAGCGATTGATTTCTTTAGCGCTTTAAGGTCGCGGATTTATGACGAACAAATTCGTCAATTTATCCATAAAGTGGGTATTGAAAAAGTATCCTCGCGGGTGGTTAATAGTTTAGAAGGGCCACCTAAATTCCCAAAACCAGACTTCAATTTGTCCCGGTTACTCGAATTTGCCAAAGTGATGATCGCGGAACAAACGCGGGTAGAAGAAATGCGGCTCGTGCGAGAATACAACCAATCTTTAAACTTCCACGAGAAACAACATCAGTTAGCAAATCAAGCTATCCAAACTGAAATACCCGGCAATGGTAACGGTTATGGGAGCAACGGTCAAGCAAAGAACGCCCAATTGAGTCCAGAAATGATTCAGCAATTGCAACAACTGGTCAGCAGCGGTTATCGAATTGGCATAGAGTATGTAGATGAACGTCGCTTTCGGACGAATTCTTGGATCAGTTGCGCTTCGATTGCAGCAAATCAAGAAGGGGATGCGATCGCAGCATTAGAAAACTGTCTCGCAGAACACGGTGACGAATATATCCGCTTAGTTGGAATCGACCCCAACGCCAAGCGCCGCGTCATGGAAACTATTATCCACAGACCGAGATAATGATGCCACAGAAACCGGGTTTCTTGGGCAATACCTTCGCCAAAATCCGACACCCTTAAGCCTGTGGCTATACAAACTTTGGCTGCCAGAGCAGCCTGCAAGAATTTCAGCCCGCTCTGGCGGGCTTTGTTTGTGTAGCCCCAGGTTTTAACCTGGGGGATCTTGGCGTTTCAGAAAATTGGCGAAGGTATTGTTTAAGAAACCCGGTTTCTAAATCCCCTTGTGACTAGCAATATAATCCACAATTTTATACAGAGAGCGGCGAATTTTTCTCTCGCGCTTGCGACCATTTCCAATCACCGTAATTATGTAAATCTTTCCCTGAATTTCTACAGCAACTGTCGTCCCTCTCACCAGGGAAGTTTCTCCCGTTTTCTCCCCCAACCAGCGACCCGGAGATTCTTTTAACGCCCGAAATCCCAGCACTTTTTCTACCTGATAGCTGAGAACTTCCGCCAAAACCTCATATTCTGGGTGCTTGCGATTGTAAATTTCTACCATCATCGCGGTTAGTTCGTTACTCGTGATCCGGTTCGGTTCCCAACCAACATTTTTAGATGGATCGGTCACAGAACCTTTCAGTTTGTGGCTGACTCGCGTTGTGGGATAGCCGAGTTCGCCCAAAGTTTTATTGATATAATCCCATCCCAAATAATCAATAATTTGATTCGTCGCAATGTTGCTGCTGTAAGCGAGCGCTTGCGTCAGCAAATACTTAAAAGAATAAGACCTGCCAACCCGAATAGACGAGAAATTCTCTTCCGTATAATTACTGGGTTCTACGTAAATCTCTGTATCCAAACTAATATTATCTGCGGCAAGTTTGCGGACGAGGGCGATCGCAATCGGCACTTTAATCAAACTGGCGGCACTTTGGGGCGGGCGCGAACCGCGATAATTGAGACATTTGCGCTCAAGGTCGCAAACTGCGATCGTGGGGGAAGATAAACCGCTCTCAGCCACAATAGCGTCAAGCACTTGAGAGGGAGACTCTTCTACAGGAGCAGGTATATCAAGAGGGACTACCCCCAGTGCGGGTAAAATGCCCATCAGACAGGCTAGAGCGAGCGCTACATATTGCCTTTGAACCATCAATTTTGCACTCCATCACCCATTGGCAGGTAAAAAAGGAAACTCCGCACTCACATGCCACCGCCCACCATCGTGAACCAGCAGCGTCAAATAATTGGCACTGAACTCGAATTGTACAGATTTATGCTCAAATTCAGGCCACGCGGCTTTAAAATTCTGCTTGGTTAAGTCTTTAAACGCCACCGTCATGTGAGGGGCCCAGGGGCGTTGCTTCGCCATCGGATCGACAATACCCAACTCCCGCATCATGCTATCCATCAAGTCAGCTTGTAAAGTGAGGAGTTGCGGCGTTTTCACCACATTGATATAAATCACCCTGGGAGGAAACGCCGCAAAACCCGATAGGGAAATTGGGATACTGGGTCTTTGATTGGCAAAATTCTGCAAGGATTGTTCTAACACCGAAACCGACTCGCGATCCCACTCAAAAGGCGCTTGCAGGGTAATGTGGGGCGGCGACTTCTGGGCGTGGCGACTATTGTAGCGCTCGGCAAAGTACTGTTTGACTCGATTAGCGTAGTCTTGGATCTCTTGGGGGGGCAGGAGGGCAATAAAATAAAGGCTTGTACGCTTGTCCATATCTATAATCTCAACAGAATCTCCCATCTAAAATCTAAAATCTCAAATCCAAAATGCCTTGGTTTGTAAAGATCGAAGAAGGAATAGTCGATAAACCTACCTTTGACCAACATGTCCCCGCCCACAAAGCTTACGTCGAGGACTTGATCGCCAAAGGACACCAGGCGCGTACCGGGTACTGGGCGCAACGGGGCGGCGGGATGATGATATTCCAAGCGACTGGCATGGATGAAGCCAAAGCTATTGTCGCCCAAGACCCCCTCGTGCAAAATAATTGCGTCACCTACAAGCTGTATGAGTGGAAAATTCTAGCTGAATAGGCTTCTTGAGCGGGTGAGCGGGTGAGCGGGTGAGCGGGTGTGCGGGTGTGCGGGTGTGCGGGTGAACGGGTGAACGGGTGTGCGGGTGTGCGGGTGTGCGGGTGTGCAGGGGAGAATATACATTCAAATTCCCCTTTTGCCCACCTGCCCACCTGCCCACCTGCCCAAAAAGCCCCCATTACCAATTACCCATTACCCATGACCAAATTTGATGTTATCCTAGATTTAGACCTGGACCTATGCGATTGCAACGCCCAAACCTTGTCAGGACCGGAAGGTAGCAGCAACACGGGATGCTTGTAGTAGGCGTAGACTCCGGGTCGCCCTTTTTTTAAGCCCTTTTTTTAAGCAACGGCAGCGGCTATGGCAGGTTTCGGAGATCTGGTGAAAAAGGCGTTTTACCTGGGAGTGGGGCTAGCAGCCGCAGCAGGTGAAAAAGCGGGTGGAACTCTAGCCGAACTGAAAGAGCAAGCCCAAAAGCTAGCCGATGAGATGGTGGCAAAGGGCGAAATGACCACCGAAGAAGCTAGGCGGATGGTAGACGAAATGATCCAGCGGGCGCAGCAACAGTCGCCTGGAGAGCCTACCACTAACGCCCCTAGTGGCGAACCGCGACGGATTGAAATCGTAACTGATGAAGAAGAAGCAACCCCAGCCAAGCCGGAAAATGTAGATGCGTTAAGAGATCAAGTAAGCGCATTGCAAGAAGAATTGCGCCGCCTCCAGAACGGTCGCTGAAGCGCCTACTACGAACGGTCGCAATCGCTGAATAAGCATTGATAATTGTATCAGGGGGATCTAAACTAAAAGTCCTCCGGAACGAAAGCAAATTTTTCCCTTGAGAACAAGCAAGGGTGGTAGCGTAGCGCTTATGGAAGACTGGCAAAAAAATTTAACCGACATGCTAGAAACAGTAACTGAGGAGGTAGAGAAGTTCTTCAGCGATGTTACCGACGCAGTGGATGCGATCGCATTACTGTCTGAAGAAGTCGCCCACCAAGTAAACAACGCCATCAGCACCGAAATCGAACTGTTTTTGAACGATATAATTCAACCGATTCTGGACGCATGTGCCGAGTTTGAGCCAAGTAGCTTTGAGTCAGAATGGCCCCTAACTGATACCGTAGAACCATCACCCCAACAACATCCCGCTTGTGTTGGTTGCCGTCACTATCACGGTCAAGTATACGGAGGTAACTTACTCGTTTGTGGAATGCATCCCTATGGTTGGGAAGCAGAAAATTGTCCAGATTGGGAAGGTTATAGGAACTATTAAATGATGAAAGATTTACCAATTAGTGACGATTTTTCTCCGGAGTATGAAACTGAGCCAGCCACAATAAAAATGAAGTACGGCGAACGTCACATTGCTGAGGGAAAACTGATTACATTTCCCAACCCGCGCCTGGGGCGACGTTACCAAATTAACATTACGTTGCCGGAATTTACTTGCAAGTGTCCGTTTTCTGGCTATCCGGATTTTGCCACGATTCACATTACCTACTTTCCCGACCAAACCGTAGTCGAGTTAAAAGCGTTGAAGCTGTATATCAATAGTTACCGCGATCGCTACATTTCCCACGAAGAATCCGTCAATCAAATCCTCGATGACTTTGTTGCCGCTTGCGACCCCTTGGAAGTCCATATTAAAGGCGATTTTTCCCCTCGCGGCAACGTTCATACCACGATAGAGGTGAATCATAAAAAGTAATAAATTTTACTTGTATATTTAAGTGAAATTCCGTAAGTAGCAGGATTGGGTAGCGCGAGCGCTAATTTCACCCAAGCTTTACACAACCCCTGCGGAAAAATAGGTAACTCCACCATTATGCCGACTCGATGCCACTGCTTATGCTATGTAAGTAGTTGCCAAAAAAATTGGCTGGCGGTGGCACGCATATGCAAACAGTATCGGCAGCTTACTGGCTGAGCAAACTAGACCGAAACCTCTTAACCATCAACCAAAAGCAAGCTACGGGAGAGTTGATGATTTGCAGCGGCACCTCCCAGTGGCGGCTTTGCTTTTTCCTGGGACAGTTGTTTTATGCGATTGGGGAAAACCACCGCGTCCGACGTTGGCAACGAGCGCTAAAAAGGCATTGTCCAAATTGGGTTGTGGAAACTGACCAACTGGTTAGCAGCGAACTTTGGGAATGTCAGCTGCTGCATCAGGGGATGGCACAAGGTCACTTGAGTGCTGCTCAAGTCAAAGCAGTCGTCCTGGAAACCACGCAAGAAGTTTTGTTTTCCATGACTCGGCAAGCGAGTTTGGCAGGATATTGGCAACCCCGTCAATATCGCAAGTTGCAAGTAGCTTTTTACCTGAGTTTGTCTCCTTTAGAAGTCAAGCAACTGATCAAGCAAAGCCAAAGCTTCTACGAAAAATGGCTGGAGATAGGCATAGGCAACATCGATCCCGACTTGGTACCCGTCCTCAAACCGTCCCCTTGCGAACTGGATCAATGTTCGGTGGATACTTTTCTCGACTTAACCGCCTTATTTACAGGTCGATACACCCTGTGGGATCTTGCTTTGAAGATGAAGCAACCCTTGACTAGGGTAGGGCGCTTGTTGCAACACTTCCGTCAACAAGGTGTGGTGGAACTGCAAGCGGTGTCAGATATAACGCCTCCCTTTGTATGTCACTTGAGGGATGACAAAATTGGCAAAAAGCAGTTTGCGATCGCTTGCATAGACGACTCTCCTTTAATGGGACGCTATCTCAAAGAAATTCTCCCCCCCGCTGGCTACCGACTGTTGTACGTTGAAGATCCAATTCAGGGGATCGGTCTCCTCGCTAAATACAAACCCGATTTAATATTGTTAGATTTAGTCATGCCCGATACCGACGGCTATAACGTTTGTAATTTTTTACGCCATAGTTCTACTTTCCGCAAAACTCCCATCATTATGCTCACCAGCTGGGACAATACCATTAACCGAGTCCGCGCCAAGCTTGTCGGTGTCAGCGATTTTTTAGCCAAACCTTTTACAGCCGAGCAACTGCTGCAATTGATTAAAAAGCATTTACCAGAAGATCAGCAAGAATCACCGTAAACTGAGAGCTTGCTAATGGCTAATGGCTAATTGCTCATTGTTAATGGTCTCAGGACTTACGCTCATATTCCGGGTTTCTCCGAAAAATCGTTGGTTTGGCAACCAGAGATTTACGAAGAAACAAAGGTGATGGCAAGGTCGTGCGTCAGTCCTGTAATGGCTAATTGCTCATTGTTAATGGCCTTTTTCCTATTAGCC
This sequence comes from Microseira wollei NIES-4236, assembly GCF_020521235.1. Lineage (GTDB taxonomy): Bacteria > Cyanobacteriota > Cyanobacteriia > Cyanobacteriales > Aerosakkonemataceae > Microseira > Microseira wollei. Next base: position 29,494 of record NZ_BLAY01000019.1, read on the forward strand.
ATTAGCCATTAGCCATTAGCCATTAGCCATTAGCCAAAAACCAATCTAATGCTCTCTAAAAAAGATTAACTTTCCTTGGCTAAAGTAGAACCGATTGCAACTTCTTCTACAATCGCAGGTGTCTTGAGTTGCTCCAAAATCTCGATCATTTCTCGCTCAAACGCCACCTGCGCCCGATTGGTTCTTCCTCCTACGTAAAGACTTCCATCTTGTTGCAGCGCCCAAATCTGCGAGTGGGAAACATAACTCATCATCACCCCCACCATCAGCAAGCCAAAACCCAGATAAACAATGGGAATACCCGGATCGGCTTTTATTTGCAAACCCGTGCTGCCAACTATTTCATCTATGAAGAATTTTACGCCATTAACCTCCGCAAACATACCGGCGCGGACTGTGGTTAACAGCTTCCCGGCTGTGTCGTAAATTAGCAGCGTTCCCTGTAAATCTTTGGCTAAAAGCGATACGCCCTGGCTCAAATCGGGTTTAGTGGGAATCCAAGTTCCCCAAAGGCGTCCCTTACCGCCAGTTTCCAGGGGAGCCATTGGTAGCTCTAACACGGGGCTGTTATTCAAGCGAAAGCGAATGCCTGCGATCCCCCAATCTGTTTGGTAAAAAGTTACACCTCTGTGACGCAGGGGTTTGTTGACGTAAATCGTTTCGCGGTCGATTTCTTTTCCCCCGTTATCGACAACGGATAAATCCGAATAGAATTGGTCAATTGACCCTTCTGCCGTGTAATCGATCCAAAAGCGATTAACTTTTACCGACCAATCTTTAGGAACTTGCGGCGCAGCCATTGGCCCAGCATCGAGTATATTTTTTACCTGGAACGTAGTACCGCTCTTGATCATTTCTTGAGCCATAAAACCCGTCAGCGCGCCCCAAATTGCGCCAGACAAAATGATTAGCATACTAGCATGGACGACAATCGGGCCGATGCGTCCGACAATACCTTTACGGGCATAAAGCCTTACGCCTTCTTGGAAGACTTTATAGCGGCGCTGCTGCAATGCAGGTTCTAAATTAGCAAGCATTGCCCTATCGAGTTCTGCACTTAAAGCTAACTTTTCAAATTGGCGGGGTTGGTCGTAAAATTTCCATCGACGCGCTGCCTTTAAGGCGGGAAATTGGCGCGTAAAAGTACAGGCGGTTAAACTGCTGCCAAATAAAATCAAAAGAGCCAAAAACCACCAAGTGCGATATACGCGATCTAAACCCAAGAATAAGAGAACCTTCCAAGAGAGGAAGCCAAACAAAGCCGGGTCTTCGGGATAATTCGACTGGTAGAATGCCAGAGATTGACCCTGCTCGATTACCGTTCCGGAGATACTGAAAACAGCGATCGCCAGCAGCAGCAATATTGCCAGCCGCAAATCTCCTAACAACGGCAATAATTCGCGCTGAAATAGGCGTTGGAGTTTGGTAATTGGCGATTGGTCATTGGTAATTGTCATTTTTTTCTTATTTTTACCGTTATCAACGATTTGCTTGCGATCGCACCTACAGGACTTATACCATGTCCGGTCGATTACCCGCGATTGAGCGATTGGGCACGGCACCAGTAAGGTTATCTGTTCTGGCAAGATATCTCGGATGTTCCCTACATCCCCATCATCTGGGTGGCAACGTGGTCAGGTTTTATTACGGGTGATTCAACCGACATAATATTACGCCAAGAAACCGGGTTTATATGAAAAGAAATTTACGCAGAAACAAAGGTGATAGGTGAGTCGTGCGTAAGTCCTGACCTGGAAGGGGCAGGTTTATTGACGATATTTGTGGGATACAGAAATTATTGGTCAAACCCGCCCCTACAACTTTCTTTCCCTCTGCCTCGTTTCACCCATTAGCCATTAGCCATTAGCCATTAGCCATTAGCCATTACCAATTAGGAATCCGCATTAACAGCGAAAATACACCAAATCCCACGAGCATTGCACCGCTAACGGGATTAATCCAACTCGACCACTGGCGTAACTCTAGTAGCTTTTTGATCGAAGCGGTAAAAGTCCCGGCTAAGATTAACGGTGCTACGTATCCAGCGGCGTAAAGCAACAGAAAAATACCGCCTAAAATTAAATCTTGCGTCGAAGCTACCCAAGCGAGCAAAGTTGCTAAAACGGGGGTGCTGCAAGGAGAAGCAACCAAACCAAAAGTTAAACCCAGCAGATAGGAACGTATTCCCGGTGGTAAATCGCCGGAAATCCACTCGCTACCGCCAAAAGAGGGAAATTGCAAAGGAATTGCTTCTAGTAAGTTGAGACCCATTGCGATCGCTACAATACTGGCAATAATCGGTAATCCAATTCCCACTTGTCCGTAAACGCGCCCCAGCAGCGCTGCTAGGATGCCTAACCCAGCTAACGTGGTTGCCAATCCCAACGCGAACCAAGTAGACTGAGCAGCAGCACTGAAGCGGCTTTTGGCTTCATACCCGCCGATGTAGCCGATCGTGATCGGCAACATCGAAAGCATACAAGGCGTCATGCTCGTCAGCAAGCCAGCGGCAAAAATAACGCCAATGCTAACCCCGCTAAGGTGATTTAGCTGAGAAGAAACTAGGGTGTTAGCAAGTTGTTGGAGTTGGTAAAGGTAGGTAGAGAGAGTTTCTAACATGCGGCAGGTGGATTGAAATGCCCATACAGCTTGAATTGTAGCTTATTGGGGGATCGCAGCGAGGGGATCGCCAACTGCAACTTTCAACCCAGCTAGCTGCGATATCTGTGCAACTTGCGCTCGCCACGATGAAAAACACCGCAATCCCAGTTCCCAAGCTGCATTTACGGTAATGAGTGCGAAGGCTGACCGGAAAACTTGATGTTAAAATATCAGGATTGAACAATTTTACCAACTCACAAAAAATTTTCCGGCGATTTATTATTGGCTCAGCTTTTAAACTCCGCAAAATTCCCGGTGCATCTTACATGACTGTAAATTTCAGAACCGATCTAGCTTGTCGGCATCCTTAAAATTGTTAACAGTAGTCTGCTGATTAACACTCGCAAGTGGATTTTTTTGCTCCCTATCCATATCCCACATTAGGTATGGAATGCCAGCAGACGCAATAGCTTTCACCACCCACAGAATTTCTTGATATTGCGCCATTTTTCCCAATTTGTAACCAAGTCAAGGACAATTGCTAATCGTGAGTAGTAAAAGCAAGGCATTTCGACCCAGCATAAATAGCCTGCGATAAACAGCCTTATGGAAGCATCATTTGAACTTACCCTACAGATAGTGATCGCCATTGTCGCAGGCATTGGCGCTCAGGTTCTAGCAGCATTCCTCAAAGTTCCCAGCATCGTCTTCTTGCTGCTATTCGGCATTTTGTTGGGTTCGAGTGGTTTAAGTATCCTACACCCGAACTGGCTCGGAACTGGTTTAGAAGTGATAGTCGCCCTCAGCGTCGCCGTAATTCTATTCGAGGGCGGTCTTAATTTAGAACTGCGCGACTTGGGGCGCGTTTCCGCTCCTCTCCGCAACCTCGTCACCTTCGGCACCCTCGTCACCCTACTCTTAGGCGGCATGGCGGCGCACTGGTTAGGCGAGTTTCCCTGGCCGATTGCTTTTTTGTATGCTTCTCTAGTAACGGTAACCGGACCTACCGTAGTCAGTCCCCTGCTCAAGCATGTAAAAGTAGACCGGCAAGTATCAACCTTGCTCGAAGGAGAAGGCGTTTTAATCGACCCCGTGGGCGCAATTTTGGCAGTCGTTGTCTTAGACACCATCTTCACCACCCACGCTTCTCCCGTAGAAGCGATGACTGGATTATTCCTGCGACTGGGAATTGGCGGGGCGATAGGCGCTGCGGGTGGCTGGTTATTGGGATATTTTCTCAAACGCGCCCATTTTTTATCAGAAGAACTGAAAAACCTGGTGGTTTTAGCCGGTTTGTGGGGCTTGTTTGGTTTGGCTCAGTTTATTCGCAGCGAATCGGGATTGATGGCAACCGTGCTGTCGGGAATTGTTTTGCGAGCTTCTTCTTTGCCCGAAGAAAGATTGCTGCGCCGATTTAAGGGACAGCTAACTACCCTGGGTGTCTCCGTCCTGTTTATTTTGCTGGCGGCAGATTTATCCATCGCCAGCGTGTTCGCTTTGGGGTGGGGTAGCTTGTTTACCGTTTTGGTGCTGATGTTTATAGTCCGCCCGATTAGCGTTAGTTTGTGTACCCTCAACAGCGACCTCAACTGGCGACAAAAACTATTTGTCAGTTGGATTGCCCCCAGGGGAATTGTTTCGGCGTCGGTTTCTTCCCTGTTTTCCATTCTGTTGACCCAAAGAGGAATCAACGGTGGAGACGCGATTAAAGCTCTGGTTTTTCTTACCATCATGATGACGGTAATTTTGCAGGGGTTGACCGCAGGTTGGGTCGCCCAATGGCTCAAAATTACCTCAAAAGAGGCTACAGGCGCGGTAATAGTTGGTTGCAATCCCTTGGGTCTATTGATTGCCCGCTTGTTTCAAGAGCGCGGCGAGTCAGTGGTGTTAATCGATACCGACCCCGAAGCTTGCCGACAAGCTGAACAAGAAAATCTCAAAGTTTTCTTAAGTAGCGGTTTGGATACGGGGGTTTTGGAAGAAGCAGGACTGGCATCGATGGGGACATTCCTCGCCATGACCAACAACGGCGAGGTGAACGTAGTGCTGGCGCAGCGAGCCGCAGAAGAGTTTAATCCACCCCGCGTCCTGGCAGTATTTCCCCGCGATCCCCAAACCAGTACGGCATCAAATCAGGTCAATCAAGCATTTGTTCCCCAGCTGCCCATCAAAACCTGGAATCAGTATCTCAATGAGGGTAATGTAAAATTGGGAACTACGGTACTGAAGGAACAGGCGCTTTCGTTCCAGCAGGTTCACCTTCAGGCGCTGATCAATTCTGGCGAGTTAGTGCCGTTATTAATCGAACGAGAAGAGCGCCTGTTAGTCGTACCAGCAGCAGAAGAGTGGAAAGTAGGCGATCGGATTATCTACCTGTTGCACGATCCCAGACCGAAATTGCTCAAGCGCTTATCCGGCGCGAGTCCATCCTCTCGTTTGGTGTTAGAAAAGTTACCCGAAGTTGAAGAAGTACCAATTCCTGCTGCTGCTTTGGAAGTTCCGTTAAAACAAGTTTGAATCGGTAATGGGTAATGGGTAATTGGTAATTGGTAATCGAAAAGAATTACCCGGCAAAGAAACCCGGTTTTTAGGAAAAATCGTCTCCGAAAAAACCGGGTTTCTGACCCCGCGTGCCTAAGTCCCGCTGGAAAAGAATTACCCACTATTCCCTTTTCCTAAGCCAAATACGACACCCAAGCTGGCAAAATTTCCGGCGAACCGTACCAAATTCCAGGGGATCTGGGGGAATGCCTGACACCTTCGACCACTAAATTTTCTGCCCCTGCCAAATGGGCGGCTTCAATCGGCGTGATACCATCTCCCCAGGTATCCCCCCTTCCGCAGGTTAATTGATAGCTGCTGTAAGCTAACCAACTGCCTCTGCGTGTCACGGAAAAACGGAGTAAATCCCATTTTCCACGTTTTCGCGATCTCCTCTGTAGGCGCTCTACCCAGCGGTTGAAGACTTGCTTCGACCAAGTAGGCGTAAAGGGTAGGAAATCACGGCGGAGTGACACTGCCGCAGCATCGAGGTTGATATACAACGCCGATACACCCATTTATTGCTAGATGGGCTTTTGAGGTATAGCGTGATGCGAATTTGAGCGCAATTCGACGACATGCATTCAACGCTGCGTTGATGATTTTGCCCCTTCGCGTCACAGCTAAACTGCCAGGATGATAGCCTTGCGCCCCTGCGAAATCATCCCACACCTGCACCGATTGCCATCGCTTTGCTGTTGGCATATCGTTGGTTCGCATCACCTGCTCACCTGTTATAGCTTCGGTGTTTGAGGTGTCGCGTGGATTGACTTTTGCCGTCAAGATATTGTGGTCAGTACGCGCAATCCGTGCAACCTGCTCTTGCACCGCAGCCTTGAGCCAATACGATCGCTTTTGATTTGATCGTTTGGAATAACGCCCTTTTTGGGGACGTAGCTTACTTAGGTGTTCAAACACAATCACAGCGCACTCATGCTTGAGGGCAAAGTTGACAATCTGACGAGCAATCTGCCGTGCGGCATCTTGTTCGCAGCGCTTGATTTTGCTCCAGCGTTTTTGAGCAAAACCTTTGGCAATGCGTCCGGTCTTTCGCATCAGTTGAGCAATCTTGCCTAACCGTGACTTCCTACGTGCCGTATGCGCTTTATGCCCTCGAACCGTGATGCGATCGAGTTCATGAAGCTCACCGTCCACGTCCACGTCATAGGCAGCGGCTTTGCAAATCTCGCCATCCAAGTCAGTATCGACCGTGATGAAGCGATTACCGTGCTGCATCAGCGTTCTAATGCCTCCGGTTGCAGGCATATAGCGCTCAATTACCCAATTGAGCCACACCGTTCCATCGCGTTTGACAACGAGTGTCGGGGTGCTGGTAGACCAGCCTGCTTGCAAGGGAGATGAGTCGTAGTGAAATTTGACCCACGCCCAAGCCTTAAGAGTCCACAATCGCAGCAAGATGGATGATCCGGTATCGTCTTTGAACATGCCTGCATACAGTGAAGCATTCAGGTTGAGTTCAGTGGGCAATACAGGCGGCTTGTGCTTTTTCATCGGTTTGCCGCGCTGAAGAGAGCTAAGTTTGGCTAACCGTTTGGCAACGCGAATGTCCCAATTTTGCTTGTTTGACCTCCATGATTTGTAAATGCCAACTGCTTTTGCTAATGCTGCCCTGCGAAAGACTTGCGGACAGTCAAATGGAAAAGTTTTTGTTGGCTGATTACCGAAGAATCGCGGCTCATAGTAACGTTTGAAATCCTCGCTATCAACACCACTTGGATCCTCTGCAATCACCCACACAAAAAACAGTGTCACTTCGCTAAACAGTCGATTGGTTTGAGCAAAATCAAAACCACTGCGATGCAATTTGGTTCGCAATGTTTTGGTTTCGATGCGCTGACCTTTGACCTTTTTGAGTGCCACTGCTTTGCAGGAATTGCTGATTTCCTACAATTCTACTCCGATCCACTCCGATTTTTCTATAGTATCGCGCGGTGGCTGGGGTAGTTCTACAGGTTGTGCCTTGATTTCGTCTTTATAGCGTCTGAGGAAATAGAGCCGACTAGAAAAGCAGTGCATGATCGAGATAAAATCTTGCATCAACTCTTGATAAGGACTGAGCTTGGTATCACCTAAAACCGTGATTTGACAGTCATGCAGGTTGCAGAACCATTCGATAAAGTCGAACCCAAATCGACACAAGCGGTCTTTATGTCCAACCACAATTTCTTTGACTTCATGATTGGCGACACGCTGCATGAGCTTCAGGAACTTGCGGCGTTTGAAGTTCATGCCTGAGCCGATTTCTTTGATGATTTCACCTGTGCGGTGCTGCTTGTGATGATCCGCTTGGATAGCAAGATCGGTGCGTTGGGAGTGGGTTGATACTCTGTGTTTTTGTTCACGTACTCACAGCAGCTAGCAAACGCACGAAGTACCGCATCAAGTTTTTGATACTTCAAGTTTGCAGCTAACCGTGAGGACTTGAGACATTTTCAATATGTGAAGAATATGCCACAATCATACCACGGGATTGGTAAATCCGGGGGTAACGAACCCCCAGATTTACCCGCTATCCCTCCCCAGGTTGCTAGCGCTGAACCTGGGGACTCACGCGAACACGTTGAGCGATCGCAATGTCAGTAACCAAGTGAAAACAGGTATCCTCTACGGTATTAGCGTTGGCCCCGGCGATCCGGAGTTAATCTCCCTCAAAGGACTGCGGTTGCTTCAAAGCGTCCCTGTAGTAGCCTTTCCAGCAGGTGTACGGGGCAATCCAGGCATGGCTGAGCAAATTGTCGCCCAATGGCTCAATTCCACTCAGGTGCAACTAGCTTTAACTTTCCCTTACGTCCAGGATGACGCCGTTCTTTCCTCTGCATGGCAGGTAGCGGCAGAACAAGTCTGGCAATATCTCGAACAAGGTCAAGATGTAGCTTTTGCCTGTGAAGGCGATGCCAGTTTTTACAGCACCTTCACCTATTTGGCACAAACGCTACAACTTTTGCATCCGGAAGTCAAGGTGCAGGTAGTTCCAGGAATTTGTTCGCCGATGGCGGCGGCGGCAGTATTGGGACTGCCTTTAACAATGCGCGGTCAACGTTTAGCCGTATTACCGGCTATTTATACCGTGGGAGAACTAGAAGCGGTTTTAGATTGGGCGGATGTAGTGGTATTGCTCAAAGTAAGTTCGGTATACGAGCAAGTTTGGCAAGTATTGCAGCGGCGGAATTTATTAAATAGCAGTTATGTGGTAGAAAGAGCAACCCTACCCAACCAAGCGATCTATACTAATTTGTGCGAGCGCCCAAATCTCCAATTACCCTACTTCTCTTTGCTGCTGATACAAGTCAGATCAACGAATTTTAGATTTTAGATTTGAGATTTAAATCGGCAATTTTTCTGCCCTATGACTATGTTCGACACCGAACCCACTCCATCCCAGTCTGACACCTCACCGCTACTGACCTTGTTGTTCACCCTAATTTCGCTGAATTTACACGGACTGGTTTGGGTTTTTCAGCCAAAATTGCCCATTTCTGCCACAGCATCATCGGATGAACGCCGCGTCAAATTGGTGCAGTTAAGTCCAGGAGAAATGCGACGCATCAGCGAATTTACTCGCCCATCGCTGCCATTACCGCCCCAGCTACGAACGGGCGCACCCAATACCTCTGGGGGTCAGGAACCCGTAAGGTCTAATATACCCCTGCCAGAACCCCCCAGCAAACCGCTTCCCAAACCAACACCAGCAACGCCTGCACCAATTCCCACCCCAACACCAACACCCACAGCGACGCCTACACCAATTCCTGCCCCAACTGCAACGGCGCCCCCAAGCTTCCCAGATAGCTTGCTCAAGTCTCGTTACGGCTATAATCAGGCGGGGACGACAGAAGCTGAAGAAAGGGAAAAACTCGATGCCTGGTTGAGAAACAACAAAAGATTTTCCAGAAAAATTATCCCACGCCCGCCCATCCCTCACAGCATTGCCTCTCCTGTGGGTGAGAAACTACCAGATACAACTCCTGCTGGTGTCGCCGTGTTGGTATCCCCAAGGGGTAAAATTACGGGTGAGCCAGAGTTAATTCGCAGTACTGGCTACCCTAAGCTAAATCAGGCAGCGATAGAAGATATCAAGCAGCGATCGTTTCCCGCAACGGGCGAGTATGTGGCGTACCAGTATCGCGTCGAGATCGAATCAAACAAGTTACCTTCGCCGCCAACTAATTTACCTTCAAATCCCAATCCTACCCCCAATACCTGGACTTTCCCCAGACCCCAACCGAAAAATTAGATTCTGTTTAGTTTTTCCAGTAGGGGCAACTTCTCAAACCTGCTATTTGTGTCTCTAATATCGAGAGCGAGAGGTTTCTGCTAATGGCGAAAAAGCGAACGCATCCCTCCCACCCTACAAAGCCAAGACTAGCGGCATATACCCCACCTGCCATGTCTGATGCTGAGTTATTTCGACCCCAGCCAGAAACATCAACCCTGCCAAACGTATTGGCAAGCGTATTTTCACTGAGTTTACACGGATTGCTCTGGGTTGCTCCACCTATATTTTCCATGTCCAGACAAAAACCCGATTTCCAGCGAACCGTTGACTTGGTGCAGTTAACGCCAGCAGAAATCAGCCGCCTGCAAGAATTTTCCACTCCAGTGCCAGTAGTCTCTTTGCCGCCTCTGCCACCGCCCCTGCCTCCTACCGATGTCTTGCCGCCGCCTTCTCCACCACAGCAACCTTCTACCCAAACCTTAGAAAAGCAGGAAGAATTAGTGCGTCAGCAAATAGTACAAAAACAGCAGGAATTATTGCAAAAACAACTGCAACAACAGGAGGAATTATTTCAACAGCGAATGCGACAACAGGAAGAATTACTGCAAAAGCAAAAGTTGGAACAACAGGCAGAATTGCGCCGCGAGCTGGAACGAGAAAAACAACGCCAAACCGAACAAATGCGACAGGAGCTGGAACTAGAAAAGCAGCGCCAAGCACAACAATTGCGACGCGAGATGGAACTAGAAAACCAACGCAAAGAACAATTGCGACAGTTGCAAGAACAGCAACGGCAGGCAGAATTAGAACGGCTGCAACAGCAAGAAAAGGAACGCCAACAAATATTGGGGAGACAGATCGAGGAAGAAAAGAAACGGCAAGAAATATTTCGACGGCAGCGGGAGTTGGAAGTTTTAGATGAATGGGAGCAACAAGAAAAATTGCTAGTTCAGCTTCAGAAACAATTGCAGCAAGGGCAAAAATCAGAAGATCTCAAGCGGATGTACGGTTACAATGCCGATGGCACTAAAGTGGAAGCGTCAAGAAATAATGTGATGGCCTTCTACAAAAAAATTGAGCAGTTTGCAGGCGAGCAAAAAAATTGGCATCAAGAAAAAATATCGATACGCCTTGTGTCTCCCATCAAACAGAACCTGCCCGATGTGAATCCCGCTGGCGTCGCCTTGTTAATCGATGAAAATGGAAATTTATCAACCGATCCTCTGTTAACTCGCAGTACTGGCTATCCCGCACTAAATGAGGCAGCAATAAAGGCAGCAATTGATGATGTTAAAAAGCGTTCCTTTCCACCCGCTGGCGAGAAAAAGGTTTATCTATACGAAATCGAAATCGAGCAAAATAACGAAGCTTCGCGTTAAAGCGCATTGCTCGGGAGATAATAGATACTGGGATATTTGCTAGCTGGAAATCGATGGATTTTTATGACCTTTGCTTCATCGTTTGCAGACCAACTGCGCGCCTCTTCTGAAAGATTATTTCACCTGCTCCAACAGTTTAACCAAGCAAGGGTACTCGTGGTGGGTGACCTGACTTTGGATGAGTTTCTCACCGGACAAGTCGAGCGCATTTCCCGCGAAGCCCCCGTTTTAATTATCCGCCACGAACATACCCGACAAGTGCCGGGAGGTGGGGCGAATGCAGTTTATAACTTAGCCAAGTTGGGCGCTCAGGTAAAAGTAGCTGGATTGATCGGAAAAGACGACCAAGGACAAGCACTGCGGGGCATTTTTGAACTGGCGGCAATTGATACCAGTGGCATGTTAATCGATCCACACCGTCCGACGGTGACCAAAACAAGAATTTCCGGTCATGCTAGACAATCGGTGACGCAGCAGATCGTGCGGGTAGACAGGAAATCCGATGATTTGCCAGATCCAGATTTACAGTTGCAGCTAGCAGATTATATCCGCTCCCAGGTGGGAAAGGTGGATGCGGTGGTTTGTTCCGATTATGGGGATGGGGTGTTTACTGCGCCTGTAATTGAAGCGGTGTTAGCCCATTCTCGGACAATTGTAGATGCCCAAAGCGATTTGCAGCGTTATGGGGGGGCGACGCTGTTTACGCCGAATTTGCCCGAAGCAGAAAAAGCGGTAGGATATGCGATCGCTTCCCCCCAATCTCTCCGCCAAGCTGGATCTGACCTCCTCCATCTCACCCAAGCACAGCAAATCCTCATCACTCGCGGTGAAGAAGGCATGAGCTTATTTAACCGCACCGGAGAAGAAAACCACATTCCCGCCTTCAACCGCACCGATGTTTTCGATGTTACCGGCGCAGGCGATACAGTAGTAGCCGCACTGACTTTAAGTTTGTGTGCCGGTGGGTCATTTTGGCAAGCCGCCGTTTTGGGTAATTTAGCCGCCAGCATCGTCGTCAGAATATTTGGTACCGCAACAACAACACCCAATGAAATGAAAGCAGCTTTGCAGGCATTATTGGATGAAGCTGAGTAGGGACGCGGCAACTAAATTGCCGGAGGGGAAGGTGCAGCTTTTCCCTCCTCTATTGAGATCCCTATTACTCCCATCCCGCCAGAAGATTATCTACTTCTTCTTTCCTCTTCCTTCGTCTCCTACCCAACGGGTGCGCCCCAGAAAGCGTCTATCGCGTCTTTGCGGTTAATTCAATACAAACTCTTCCGCCGGGAAGCGAGTAATCTTAATGAAAAATTCTCTAAAAAAAGTAAGAAAGGTAGGAAAAGTAGCTAGGAAAAATACATCAAGACTTAGGCGCAACCATGCGGGTTTCTATGAAAAATCGTTGGTTTTGCAACTCGAGATATGCCCACCGCGCGCACTCGCGTTCGCAGCCAAGTTACTTTGGTGATAGGCACGCCCTTGCGTAAGTCCCGTACAGCTTATATTTTTTTAATTATTTACAGGTTGACAAGGATAATATTTTCAGATTTAGTTTGACTTATAAACGATTAATAGGGCTTATAAATTAAGAGGAGAATATACAAGATGTCTCAGGCTGCAAATCAACCGCTTTGGATAACAGAGATACAGTTATTGCACAAAGCGCAGATGCAGAGTGGCGTGATTCTAGCCCTCCTGACTACAGTCGCACCAATAGCTTCCTAAAATCTGGGAGCAAATACAATCACTTAGAAGGTTCTCTAGAAGCGATTGTGCAAAATCTGGTTCGCACCTTCGAGATGGAAGCATCTTTCAAAACCAATCCCCAGCAGTGGGTGTCTGTTGTAGCAGAAAAATTTCGCATGAGTACAAATGGCGGCCCAGCCTACACAGTACAGGATATAGTCAATGTAGGAACTTACAATTTGTTTCTCACTGAAACAGAGCATTACAACCCAAAAGAAGAAGATTTTGAATCTTCTTACAGTCTTTTTGTCAATGCATTGCCTCAAGGATTTGTTTGGGAAGTGATTGAAGTTTTTTCTGGGCCTCCTAACGTTACCTTCAAGTGGCGGCATTGGGGAAATTTTACCGGAAAATATAAAGAGTATGAACCTACAGGAGAAACCATAGAAATTGTGGGTATGAGCGTTGCCCGCGTCAGTGAAGATTTGAAGATTGAATCAGTCGAACACTTCTTTGATACTAATGCTTTCTTGGAAAAACTTACGGCAGGTAAAAAACTCGCTACAGGGGAAAAGTTAGAAACAGGCTGTCCCTTCCACTCTCCAAATTCTGCAAGTCTATCATAACACTAAAGACGCGCCAGGAAATTTAGGTAACGGGTAATTAACGCAAGTTGCTAGTTATCAAACCGATCCCCCCAACCCCCAATGCCAAGGGGGGCCCAAGAGAAGCTCAAGGGAGATTCCCCCCCTTATTAAGGGGGGCTGGGGGGATCTAAAACCAATATTCTATAACTAGCAACTTGCGTTAATTAGCGATTGGTAACGAAGTTAGTTCGATTAGCCATTAGCAATTACCCATTACCAATTAGCTATTACCTATTTTCGTTATCTTTCCATTAGTTTCAATTGGAGATACTCCTAATAAACTCTTCGGGGGTGGAAATTGAACGGGGATCTTCTTAATGAACAAGCAGCACAAGCACTCCTTCGTTCCTATGGCATTCAAGGCACAGATGCAGAAATTTTCAATCTGATTCGCATCTGCGATTATCGCCCACAGGTGCTGGAGCGCGTTGCAGTTATCCTCAGAAACCTTGCAGATAGCCAGGTTAGTCGCCTCAATCAGCCTGATGTTTTAGAAAGAGTTATTCACGAACTTGTACGATCGGACTATCCATCGCTGGCGTTAGGTTTTTATCGAGGGGGTTACCCCGATAAAAGCGGTTACGTAGAATATGGTTCCAAAAAACAATGGTTGGGATTAAAGAATTGCTAGCGGCTGGAATTCGGGTCAACATTGAAGTTGTTCTCAGTCGTCGCAACGCCCCTGAATGTTTAGAATTTGTGCAACTGGCAGAAAATTTGGGCGTACAAGAAATAAATTTTTCAGCTTTGGCTCCCCAAGGACGAGCTGAACAATTGCTCAGGGAGGATTTGCTCGATTACGATCTGTGGCGAGAACTTACTACCACACTGTATAAAGCCAGCGTAACAGCTAATGTTTCTGTCAGCCCCAGTTGCGCTTTCACGGGTTCTTGTTGGTCTTGTGTCGAGCCAAACATTACTTGTGACGGATGGGTAACGCCTTGCTATTTATCCAAGCAAAAGTTGTTTCACATCCTGGATACACCTGCTGAAGAAGTTAAAAAACGCCTACAACAAAATCGTCCGTCTACGCTCAATATTTGTGGGCGAGAGCGTTGGATTGGGCCGCACAAAAGTTTGGTCATGGGGCATGGGTCGTGAGCGATCGCTTAAGCTCAGGACTTACGCAAAGAAACTCTACCCAGAAACAAAGGTGATAGTATCGTCGTGGGTAAGTTATGAAGCTCTTCCCCATTACCCATTACCTATTACCAATTTTAGTTATTTTCCCATTGGTTTCAATTTTGAGGGGAGTATTGGGAAAATCCAATTTAGTCAGATTGCGAATTAGCTGCACGCTACCATAGCCGCGATCTGGATAAGGAATGCCTCGACGATCGAGTTGCACTGGGATAATTCTGCCAGATTCAAAATTACCTTGGGCATCGAGTTTGACTTCTAAAACCAGAGATTCTCCCAGATTTCCCACAGTAGATAAGGTTCTGTATCCGATGAAATTGCCCAAAGAATAGGCAATCAATTTTCCTTTATATAATTCCATCGCTCTCGGAACGTGGGGGCCGTGTCCTAACACCAAATCTGCACCGCTGTCAATCATCGTGCGGGCAAACAGAACTTTATTTCCTCGGTTCTCCCCATAGAACATTTCCGCCAGGTTTCTCACCCGCGTCGCATCAGATCCCTCAGCCCCCGCGTGAACCGATATTACAACAATTTCGGCATTTTTCTTAGCTTGTGCAACCAGGGCTTTCCCGGCGGGCAAGTTATTGATAGAATTGTGGAAATTGAGATAGCTAAACCCGATAAAAGCTACCCGCACACCTTTGACATTCGTGTAAAGAATTTGATTTTTCTTGCCAACTGCTTTGACGCCTGCTTTTTCTATATTTCGCATCGTGTCTTCAAAACCAGTAGGCGAAAAATCAAAAGAATGATTGTTAGCAACGCTTAGAACATCAAATCCAACTTCTTTAAACAGGGTGGCATAACTAGGAGGATTGCGAAATGCAAATACCATCGCCCGACTGGTATCTTTGGCAGGTCGGGGATAGTTGGTCATCGTACTTTCAAAATTGCCAAATAAGATATCAGCGCCTTGCAGCGAGGATTTGATATTTTGAAACAGTTGTCTTTTATTTCCGGGTAGGCGATTGTTGGGATAATTAGTTCCGGGAACGATATCGCCAACGGCTTTAATAGTGATAGATGTCGCCGCCACTGGGGAAGCTGGTGCTAAATTTTGAGCCGGTTTATTTGTCGGTGAAGGTTTGGGTGTGGATTGATTGGTTGCTGGTACGGAATTATCCTGAGTATTCGTTGCGACATTGATTCGAGAGCTAATCGCAGCGCCTAAAGTTGCCACTGCCACCCAGATCGTACCGCCCATTACGAGTAAGGGTATTCTTTTTTTCGGTTTTGTTTTAAGCTTTTTAGGGCGACTCTTGGGCTGCGGAACGGTTGCAGGAAGGGGAGGTCGAGTGGGAGTGGGTGCAGTGCGAGGACGTCTTTTTAACTCAAACGCCTCAGTCCAAGCAGGCTTTCTTTTGTCAATGCGTTTACCGTAAACTCGGACAGAGTCAAATCCACCCGGTTTCAAACGCTTCATCCCATCGGCGACGAAGCGGACGCAGGTGGAGCGCTCCGGTACTCGTTCCCCTTCCAGTACAATATGCAGGCAGCTACCCTTGCTCTTGGCGATCGCTTTCATGCCGCTGTTCCACAATACCTCGTTAATTAAGGCGGCGATCGCACTGGCATCTCCCCGTTTTGCTTTTTCTAGCACGGTTTCCTGAGTCAAGACTTGCTGTACCACAATCCGTGTCCTCACACCAACAAACAAACTCCCCATATAATACGGCTGAAAATAGCTGAGATCAGCAGCAAAATTTTGGCAATCATTCAAGAGTGGTAAGGAAGGTTATACAAATGCCTGATTCAACGTCAACAAGGATACCTCGTCGGTTGTTAGTGACTGGGGGTGCGGGTTTTATCGGTTCTAATTACGTACTTTACTGGTGCGCGCGCTACCCAGATGACCGCGTAGTAGTCCTCGACGCGCTTA
Organism: Microseira wollei NIES-4236; assembly: GCF_020521235.1. Lineage (GTDB taxonomy): Bacteria > Cyanobacteriota > Cyanobacteriia > Cyanobacteriales > Aerosakkonemataceae > Microseira > Microseira wollei. The sequence continues at coordinate 45,607 of NZ_BLAY01000019.1, forward strand.
CCTATGCTGGAAATCGGCGCAATCTGGAATCTTTGGAAGGGAAAGAGAATTTCCGGTTTGTCCAGGGGGATATATGCGATCGCGCCTTGATCGATAGTCTGCTAGAAGAAGAAGATGTGGATGCGATCGCCCACTTCGCCGCCGAATCCCACGTAGACCGTTCTATTTTAGGCCCAGGAGCCTTCGTTCAAACCAACGTCGTCGGTACTTTCACCCTCCTAGAAGCGTTCCGCCAACGCTGGGGTGCCAAAGGAAAACCCGATACCTACCGCTTCCACCACGTCTCTACAGACGAAGTATACGGCAGTCTGGGCCCTACCGACCCCGCTTTTAGCGAAACCACCCCTTATTCTCCCAACAGCCCTTATTCGGCGTCTAAAGCTGGTAGCGACCACTTAGTTAGAGCCTACCACCACACCTACGGCTTACCCACACTGCTGACAAATTGCTCGAACAATTACGGACCTTATCAGTTTCCCGAAAAACTGATTCCCCTGATGTGCATCAACGCCTTAATTGGCAAGCAATTACCCGTTTACGGCGACGGACAAAACGTGCGCGATTGGCTGTTTGTCATCGATCATTGCACCGCTTTGGATGTAGTTTTGCATCGCGGTAAACCGGGAGAAACTTATAACATCGGCGGCAATAACGAAGTCAAAAATATTGACTTAGTGCAAACTTTGTGCAAGCTTTTGGATGAATTAGCACCCGATTTGCCAGTGCGTCCTTGCAGTAAATTGATTACCTTTGTCAAAGATAGACCAGGACACGATCGCCGCTATGCAATTAATAGCACCAAATTGCAAACAGAATTAGGTTGGAGTCCTTCTGTTACCGTCGAACAGGGTTTGCGACAAACCGTTCAATGGTATTTGAGTAACCGGAATTGGTGGGAACCGTTGCTATCAGAAGAGTATCAGGCATATTATCGGAAGGTTTATGCGTAAAGTATAGATTTTGCCAATTTTTAGATCTGGCGCGAGTTCCATCACCCGCCAGGGATTCAAATCCCTGGCTAATAGCTTAAGTCCACTCAAGTGGACTAATATTTTTATTCAGTCCTCCCAAAGAGGATTTTGGCTATTAGCTAGGGAATTAATTCCTTGGAGGGTGAGTGGGTAGTTGAGTAGGGTAATTTAACAGAGTTATAGATCGTGCAGGTAGAACTTAAGCGATGAGTAAGCTGATAGCCTTTGGTTGGTATGGGGGAAAATTTAGCCATCTAGATTGGCTATTGCCTCTTTTACCGCAAACTAAACATTACTGCGAACCCTTTGGCGGTTCGGCAGCAGTTTTGCTCAACCGAGAACCATCACCAGTTGAGACATATAACGATATTGATGGAGAAGTTGTCAACTTTTTTCGCGTTTTGCGGCATCAGAAAAATGCTTTAATTGAAGCGATTGGACTGACACCATTTTCTCGCGAAAAATTTGAGCTTGCTATCTCTCCAAACAATCAAGAATTATCAGATTTGGAGAGAGCAAGACGTTTTTTTATTAGGGCGAGACAAGTCAGAACTGGATTAGCCCAAACAGCAAGTACTGGGAGATGGGCGCATTGTTTACTCACCAGTCGTGCCGGGATGGCGGGTGCAGTTTCTAGATGGTTGGGAAGTGTAGAAGGTTTGGCGGAAATTGCCCAAAGATTGTTAAGAGTTCAGATAGAACATGCTCCAGCAATTGAGGTGATAAAACGCTATGATAGCGAGGAAACTCTATTTTATTTAGATCCGCCTTATCCTCACGATTCTCGCGGTGACAGCAAAGCTTATGCTTATGAAATGACCGATAACGAACATCGAGAATTGGCTAAAGTTCTGCATAGCGTTAAAGGCAAAGTTGCTTTATCTAGCTACCACGGCGACTTGATGAATAAACTATACAGCGATTGGATTTGTATTGAAGCCTCAGTTAAAAATTGTCATTCTGTAAAAGCCCCACGTCAAGAAGTTCTTTGGGTTAATTACGATCTAGAAAAAGAGAAACAATGTCCTCCCCATCAGATGTCCTTGCTATAGCCTTTGAAACAGCATCTACTCAACTCGCAGAACCAATTGTAAACGAGCCTGAAATTGTTAGTAGGCTAGAATATGTTTGCCGAAATATCCAAAACCGTGCGGCTGTAAGGTTGCTGTTAGCTTGTTTGCTAGCAAAAGTACATAAACCGAGTGTAGACATTCGCAAACCGTATACCCAAATTGGCGATACAGACTGCTATTCTGGACGCACTTATGATGAAGCTTACATAAATGCTTTCATCAACAAACACGAATTACCATGCAATCCAACTACTGCCTTTCTTACCCCTGCACTTCGCAACCGGAATATTATCCTAACTCCAGATGTTAATTTGGTAGGAAAACCGCCGCAACTCTATCAACAAGTGTTGCAGCTACTAACAGATGTTCATAACAATAGAGTTTCAGCAGCGGACTTACTGGCTGAAACTGTCAGGTTTCTTCTGATTGTAAGAAACGAAAAACGCTAGCGGATGCAAACTTTACTAGCTGGATTGCAGTCCAGAGAAGATGCAATACCGCTATCAGCAGAAGCGATTGTCAGTTTAATTGAACAACACATGAAGTGCCGTGGTTCCAGTCGTCTACCCGTTCTTGTTGTTGCAGCGGCTTATCAGTCTGCATCTGAACGTCTAGGAGAACAAATATTGCCTCTTCAGTCTCACAATGCAGCCGATAAACAAACAGGATCGTTAGGAGATTTAGAGATTACGCTGATAGGTGAAGATAATGCGATCGCTAGCTATGAGATGAAAACAAGGAAAGTGACTCAAGATGATGTTGATCCTGCTATCCAAAAAATCAATGAAAGAACACAACAGACGGATTATAAAATAGACAACTACATCTTTATTACTACAGACATCATCGATGAACCCGTTAAGGAATATGCTGCCAGTATTTATGAAATAACGGGTGGGGTTGAAGTTGTAATTTTAGATTGCCTTAGTTTTTTGCGACATTTTCTGCACTTATTCCATCGGTTGCGGATGCAGTTTCTAGAAGCATATCAAACCCTTGTACTCGCAGAACCAGAAAGTGCAGTCAGTCAACCGTTAAAAGAAGCTTTCTTAGCTCTGCGTCAAGCTGCTGAGAGTGTAGAATAATTAAGGAAAACTTAGTGTTTTAGCTATTAACTTTGCTAAGAGTGAAGTTGCTGTATGCCATTGCCTACCAAATTTTTCGTAAATCCAAGACAAATCCCGGCAAAACTGGCTCGCCGCTAATCGTTTCTGGATTATCTAAACGTTCAACTTCGCACTGGGGACGATAAATATAAACTCGTCGCCGCTTACAATCAATTAACCAACCGAGAACAGCACCGTTGTCGATATATTCTTGCATTTTGTCTTGCAAAACTTGCAAACTATCGGTGCGAGAACGCAATTCCACCACAAAGTCAGGACAAATAGGAGCAAATCTTTCCTGCTGTTCTTCTGTTAAAGCATTCCATCTTTCTAATTTTACCCAGGAAGCATCCGGGGAACGCTCTGCACCATTGGGAAGTTTGAAACCAGTAGAAGAGTCAAAACCAATGCCAGTTCCATCAATATCGACCCAATTTGCTAACTGTTGAATTAACTTAAAATTGCTTCCCCCAGTTCTACCTCCAGTTGGCAACATAATAGATAATTCTCCTTTGGCATTGCGTTCTATGCGTAGATCGCGGTTTAGTTGACAAAAGTCAAAAAATTGGTCATCTGTTAGTTGAATTGCTGGATGCAACTGCAATACCAAAGGAAGATTTTCCATCATCTACCAATCCCAATTAAATCTGTCCCGTCCACACCAAGGGCAAAGTTTGCCACAGGAAGATCGCAACGGGTGCGATCGCAAGTATCCCCTGAATCACCTGCCCCACAATTGTACCGACGACAATTCCTACACCGGCTTTAAACGCTTGCTCGGTTCTAGCTGCTAATTCTAACTCCCGCCTATACAGAAATTCTCCGATAAATGCTCCCAGTAAAGGCCCCATCAGGACACCCAAAATTGGCCCACCAAAGGGTAGCGCTGGTAGCAAACCTAACGTTCCCACAACTAAACCTACCATTGAACCCGTTAAACCCCAATTGCTCGCACCGGCTTGCTTTACCCCCCAGTAGGTAGCGAGCAAGTCAATTCCGATACTGAGGATAAAGACTGCGCTCGCTGCAATTAGGGATATTTGCACCGGACTAAAACCGTGAATCGCACCCCAAACCACGACAGAAATTAAAATCAAGCTGGAACCAGGAATGCCGGGAACAACCGCACCGACGACACCCACCAACATCAAAACAACCAGCAGCCAGTAGAGAATCACCATAAATTTTCATGCCTTGTTTAATCAAAGTAAGTAGGTGAGTATAAATAAACTGAACACAAAGCGGGCGGGACGCCCACCCCACAAGAGAGCTGAAATTCTTGTGGGGTGGGCAGAATGCCCGCTTGGCGCGCCCACCCCACAAGAGAGCTGAAATTCTTGTGGGGTGGGCAGAATGCCCGCTTGGCGCGCCCACCCCACAAGAGAGCTGAAATTCTTGTGGGGTGGGCAGAATGCCCGCTTGGCGCTTACATAAATATTTTCACTTTATTTACCTGCACCTACTTAATACAAAAAAAAGTTTTGGCATGGTTCACCTAAACGGATGAATGTCTAGGGAGAGACGAACAACTTCAGGACTTACGCCAAGAAACCGGGTTTCTTGGTTCGTCGTGGGTTTGGACAAAAAATCCGGTATTTGATAAATATGTATATACGAAGAAACCGGCTTTCTCTATCTTGTGGTAGAGACGGTTAATTTTCTACACCCGTTCCCGTTTCCCCTGCTTGAAGCGTCACATCTAATTTGTCAGCAATTCCCGCTACCCAGTTTTCATCTTGCTGGGTATAGCTGCGGGGAGCATTCGCGCCTAAAATCAACACGCCTTTACTGCCTATTGGTTGGCAGATGACACCCTGGGTATTTTCCGGTAAATAATCAAATTCAATTTTGCCCGGATACAGGTTCAGAGCCACTAAATAGACTGGCTTTTGCTTTTCCAGAACTCGCTGAAGAATTGCTCCTGGCTTTACTTCGGAATTTGCGCCTAAAATGCCGCGTCGCAACAAGACTTTGCCTTGATACCAAACGACGATGCTGCGCGTTACGGTATTCGTGAGTAACAGACGAGACGCCCATGCTAATTCTGCTTTTACCGTTTCTGGTAAATCAGACGCGAGTTCAAACCCCTCTTCGCCGATGAGTTGAACCGCGTCAGGCGATCGCGCCTGCACCTGTTGCCACAGCAACCCGGTTAAAATCAACAGCGCCGACAAAATGACTCCCAGCGCATCCGAACGCGCCTGAGAGTCGGTTATTTGCGGCGTCAAAAAGCGGTTCAGCATCAGCAGGGAACCTGCCAACACACCAACAACTATTGGTAACCGCCGCAACACTCGATTTGGGTCATTGGTCATGGGTCATGGGTCATTGGTCATTGCTCATTGGTCATTAGGCATTGAGCATTGGGCATAAGCATAGGTCACGGGTAATTCTCACCTGCACCTTTTGCACCTCTGCACCTCTGCTCCTCTGCTCCTCTGCTCCTCTGCTCACCCGCTCACCTGCACAAGATGCCTATTTCTCGTTCTCCCCTGGCTCAATAATCCGTTGGAACAAATAGCCGGTTCCTCTGGCGGTGAGAATAAGCTCTGGATTGCTGGGATCGTCTTCCAACTTTGCCCGCAAGCGCGAGATGTGCACATCCACCACGCGGGTATCGACGTGACGCTCTGGCGTGTATCCCCAAACTTCTTGCAAAATTTCCGAACGGGAAAACGCTTCCCCCGAACGACTGACTAACAATTCCAGCAAGCTAAATTCCATACCAGTCAAACGGATGCGCTCGTCGCCTTTGTAAACTTGCCGCTTGTTTGTATCTATTTTTATATTGCCGACGTGGATCACTCCAGAACTGGGAATGCCTCCACCACCCGTCTTGTCTACCCGCCGCAAAACTGAGCGGATGCGAGCTTCGAGTTCCTTGGGCGAAAACGGTTTAACAACGTAATCATCCGCCCCTAGTTCCAGTCCCGTAATCCGGTCTGCGACATCTCCCAGTGCTGTTAGCATGATAATCGGCACATCGGATTCTTTGCGTAATTCCTGACAGACGCCGTAGCCATCTAGCTTGGGCATCATCACGTCCAGAACGACTAAATCGGGATCGGCGTTGCGAAATGTTTCTAAAGCTTCTTCCCCATCGGCGGCGGTTACCACATCGTAACCAATCATCGATAGGCGAGTTTCCAGAATCCGGCGAATGCTAGCTTCGTCATCAACTACCAAAATTTTTTCTTTATGGCTTTCCAATTTGGTCAACACTCCTTAAGTCAAATTGCAAATCGTTAATTTTTAGCAGCGTGTATTAAGATCGTACTCTATCATGTCAGTTTAAGAAGCCTGAAATTCCCGCAGGTGCTGCCTTTCAAGCTTTCTTAAGCTTTAAGCGACGTGTAGATTCTTTAATTAAAATAAAGAAATGCCAAAGTCTCGAACCTCTTATGTGTGTACAGAATGCGGGGCCGAGTCTAGTCAATGGTTTGGCAAGTGTCCCGCCTGCGGGACTTACAACTCGCTAGAAGAACAAATTGTCACCCAGGTAACCAACCATGACCGTCGCACTAATTGGCAAGGTACCACCCAGCAAAACGCTAAATCAGCAGCCAATACCCCACCTAAACCCAGGATGTCGCTCAAATTTTCCCAAATTACTGAAAAACAGCAAGAACGTTGGTCATCCGGTTACGCGGAACTGAATCGGGTACTCGGTGGCGGAGTCGTCCCCGGTTCTCTAGTACTGATTGGCGGAGATCCGGGTATTGGCAAATCAACGCTGCTGCTTCAGGTTGCCAATCGACTGGCGATGGAATACCGCATCCTCTACGTATCGGCAGAAGAGTCAGGACAGCAAGTTAAATTGAGGGCGTCTCGTTTAGGTGTGGGTATTGCTTTAACCCCCGATGCCGAGTCGGAGGAAAAACCCACCGCCACCGAGATTGTTGAGCCCAATCTCTACGTGTTACCCGAAACCGACTTAGAACAAATTTTACGCGAGTTGGAGTCGCTCAAACCAAATTTAGCCGTAATTGACAGTATCCAAACGATTTATTTACCGACTATGGCATCGGCTCCGGGTTCGGTGGCGCAGGTGCGAGAATGTACTTCGGCGCTGATGCAGATCGCCAAACGGGAAGATATTACGCTGCTGATTGTAGGACACGTTACCAAAGAAGGCGCGATCGCAGGCCCCAGAGTCCTGGAACACCTGGTCGATACCGTACTCTATTTTGAAGGCGATCGCTTTGCCTCTCACCGCCTGCTACGTAGTGTCAAAAATCGCTTCGGCGCTACCCACGAAATCGGTATCTTTGAAATGATCGATCGCGGCTTGCGGGAAGTCGCCAATCCTTCAGAATTATTTTTAGGCAACCGCGATGAAGCTGCCCCCGGTACTGCCATTGTCGTCGCTTGCGAAGGTACGCGCCCCCTCGTCGTCGAATTGCAAGCGTTAGTCAGTCCCACAAGTTACGCCTCCCCCCGCCGTTCAACCACGGGTGTGGATTATAACAGACTTTTGCAAATTTTAGCCGTATTAGAAAAACGAGTTGGCATACCCTTATCTAAATTAGATGCATATGTAGCTTCGGCGGGGGGTTTGAATGTAGAAGAACCGGCGGTAGATTTGGGAATAGCGATCGCAGTCGTGGCATCGTTTCGCGATCGCATTGTCGATTCCCGTACCGTTTTAATCGGCGAAGTCGGTTTAGGCGGACAAGTGCGTGCTGTCTCTCAAATGGAATTGCGCCTCAAAGAAGCAGCTAAACTCGGTTTTAAACGCGCGATCGTTCCCAAAGGACAAAAATTCCCAGAAGATTTAGGGTTAGAAATTATACCTGTATCTAAAGTATTGGATGCGATCGTTGCCGCGATTCCCGCCCAACCCCGCTTCGGCAGCAACGACTTAGAATCTGATGAGGCAGACGCAGACTCAGAGGAATTTTAATCTTGATCTGTAAGGTTGGGTTTCGTTACCTAAAGTAGCACGGGAGCATTTCATCCACCGTGATTTATCCGGTGGATGAAATGCGGTGCGGCGAATTTATTCGCAGTTTTATTACCCATGCGGGTAAGGCGTGCTAAAATAATAGCATGAGTTGTGTAACTATCACGCTAAAACTAAAGTTTTCTCACCTCAATCAAGTCAAGGCAAAAATGTTTGGCGAGATGAGTTCGGAGAACACTCGTTTAGCTAATTGGCTGTTAACTATTCCGCTCCCAGAGAGAAGAAAGTTGACCACAGCCAAGGTAGAAACTTCACTCATGTCTGCGATTGCAAATCAAACAATTCGGCATACTACATCTGGGGTTGGGAAGAAAGTTAAACAATACAAATCTTTGCCACCAGAGATCAATAAGCAGAACTGGTCAATCCATAAAGTTGGTGAAACTTTTAGCTTAAGTTTTCCCAGTATCAAAGCAACTTGCGCGAGTTCCAGTAGAAGTAGCATCAAAGCACTGGCAACCAATTTTAGACAGGTTGTTAGTTGGCGACACTTCGATTGATAAAGGTTCCGCAAAATTAATCAAACATCGAAATAAGTGGTATGCCTATATTTCTGTAACCCTGGAAGTTCCAGAGGTAAAGACAACGAACTATATTGGATGCGACCGTGGACAAAATAATCTAGCAGTGGTAGCGCCAGCGATTGGTTTCGGCAAGTTTTTCAAAGGTAAAGAAGTCAAGCATCGTCGTCGTCCTAATCAAAAACGTCGCCATTCTTTGCAGTCGGCTAAAAAGTTTCGGGCATTAAAGAAGTGGAACAAGAAAGAGCGGCGATGGATGGATGCTGTGAATCACACTATCAGCAGAAGGATAGTTAGATTTGCGGAATATCTCAATGCTGATGTGGTCGTTGAAGATCTAGAAGGCTGTCGAAATACCATGAAGCAGATCCGAAAAAATCGTGCTGATAGTGGTGAGTCAAGGCATTCTTGGGCTTACTATTCTTTAGAGCAACTCCTAGATTATAAGTTAGCTCTATTAGGGTTAAAATTAATCAAGCGTCCGGCTCCATATACTAGCAAATCTTGCTCAACTTGTGGAACTCTTGGAGAGCGAAAAAAGCACGACTTTAACTGTCCTAATGGACAATACCACAACGCTGACTTGAACGCTGCCTTGAACTTAGCCCTTCGGGGATGGTTTCTCATGTTCTTTAGACCTGCAGAGAGATGCTGCTGTAATGGTTTCATCCGGTCTGGAGAATGGGCTGCTTGGCACAGCCCCGAACGCCGATGTTGGATTCCTCTCCTTGTGAGAGGGATCTGTAGACGCAAGAATCCGCCGTCATTTATGCGGCGGAGTGTCAACTCAACCCCTACATCTAGAAATGTTGCGTAAGCCATGTTTAAATTGCTACTTCTCCCATGCGCTAAGATTGTGTAGATTCATTTAGGTTAGCACCGGAGATTAATCAACATGGCTAAACAGCCGCCTCGCATCGCCATGTTCCTTCGCGACTTGGGTGGGGGAGGAGCGGAACGGGCGATGGTAAAGTTAGTACAGGGCTTTGCCAACCAGGGACTCAAAGTAGATTTATTGATGACCAGGGCAGAAGGGCCTTACCTATCCCAGGTTCCCCCTGAAGTTAACATCATAGATCTAAAAGCTCGACAGTTTGACAAAAGTAAAACGTTAAAATTCCCCACCAGCCTTCAATCTACGGCAAGTTTGCCCAAATTGGTGAGTTACCTGCGCTCCGAACAGCCGCAAGCCTTACTTTCGGCGCTGCATTATCCAAATGAAATCGCTATATTGGCTAAGCGCCTTTCTGGGGTATCAACGCGGGTAGTTGTATGCGAACAAAGTAATATTTCCGTAGAGGCAAAGCGTGTAGAGCAAGTTTCCGCCCGGTTAGCACCCTTGACGGTGAGGCTATTTTACCCTTGGGCCGATGCAATTGTGGCAGTTTCCCAAGGGGTGGCGAAAGATTTAAACAATATCACCAAACTACCTCCAGAGCGAATTCGGGTGATTCATAACCCAGTGATTACCCCCGAACTCGATGAAAAATTAAAACAGCCAGTGGAACACCCTTGGTTTAATCCAGGCGAACCGCCGGTAATCTTGGGAGTAGGAAGATTAGTCGAGCAAAAAGACTTTTCTACCCTGATTCGTGCTTTGGCGATTGTCAAGCGAAAGCAAACGGCTAGGTTAATGATTTTAGGCAGCGGTAGACAGCGCCAGCAACTAGAAACTTTGGCGAGGGAGTTGGGATTAGAAAATGATGTTGCTCTGCTCGGTTATTCCAACAATCCCTATGCTTACATGAAAAAAGCATCTGTCTTCGCATTATCTTCCGCGTGGGAAGGATTGCCAACCGTACTCATAGAAGCAATGGCAGTAGGGACCCCCGTAGTTTCTACCAACTGCGAAAGCGGTCCAGAAGAAATTTTAGACAAAGGCAAGTACGGCGATCTAGTGCCAGTCGGAGATAGCGAAGCACTCGCACTAGCAATTCTGAAAGTATTATCTGGCAATTTTCCAGTTGTCGATCCAGCTTGGCTGAATCAGTACAAATCGGAAACCGTCATCCAACAATATCTAGACATCCTGGGTGTGTCTCCCATCTAAAATCTAAAATCTAAAATCCAAAATTGGGTGTGTCTCCCATCTAAAATCTGAAATCTAAAATCCAAAATTGTATGACCGATACCCGCGTTGCCTTTTATCTCCGCCTGCTTTACGGTGGAGGAGCCGAACGAGCGATGGTAAACCTGGCGAATCACATGGCAAAACAAGGTTTAAAAGTAGATTTCGTCCTGAATAAAAAAGATGGACCTTACCTCAGCTTTGTATCGCCAGAAGTCAGAATTGTAGATCTGCAAGCGCCACAAATGCTAGGCGTTATACCCAAGCTGGCGCGTTACCTGCGGCATGAGCGTCCTGTCGCCTTGCTTTCTGCCTTGCACTTTACCAACGAAGTCGCAATATGGGCGAAATATCTGTCTGGAACTTCTACCCGCGTAGTAGTTTGCGAGCAGAATAATCTATCTTTGCACGCGCAACACCCAACTGGAAAACGCGATCGCTTTGCACCCCTGTTAGCCAAATTATCTTACCCTTGGGCAGATAGCGTCGTCGCAGTTTCTCAGGGAGTAGCCAAAGATCTAGCAACTACAACGGGTTTACCCCAGCAGCGCATCCAAACGATCCACAACCCAATTATTAGACCGGAATTATTTGAAAAAGCCAAAGAACCCATAGATCATCCTTGGTTTAATCCCGGAGAACCGCCGGTAATATTAGGCGTAGGTCGCTTGGTAGAACAAAAAGATTTTCCCACCCTGCTGCGAGCTTTTGCGATTGTACGACAAACGCAACCGGCAAGATTATTAATTTTGGGCAGCGGTAAGGAACGGGAAAAGCTCAACGCTCTAGTAAATGAATTAGGCATAAAAAACGATGTGGCTTTCCTGGGTTTTGCCCAAAACCCTTATGCCTATATGGCAAAAGCATCGGTGTTTGTTTTATCTTCGATTGAAGAAGGGTTACCCACGGTATTAATCGAAGCAATGGGGGTGGGAACTCCGGTAGTTTCTACTAACTGCGAAAGCGGTCCCGATCAGATTTTGGATAATGGCAAGTATGGGGAATTAGTGCCAGTACGAGATCCGGATGCGATCGCTATGGCCATCTTAAAAATCTTATCCGGTAACGCCAAAACCGTCCCTCCCGCTTGGCTCGAACAATACACCCTCGAAACCGTCACCCAACAATATCTCGATATTTTCGGCATTCCTTTCCCTAAAAACCACCCACAAAAACCCTAACCATGCCTGAAAATAGACCCGACATCGCTGTTTACCTGTACCGCCTTCAAGGCGGCGGAGCCGAACGAGTTATGGTAAACCTAATGCAAGGCTTTTTGCAGCGGGGACTGAAAATAGATTTAGTAGTGAACAAAAAAGAAGGCCCATTATTAACCCAAGTACCATCTCAAGTAAGAATAATCGATCTCAAAGCACCAAAACCCTGGCGCAACGGTTTACCCAAACTGATGGGTTACCTGCAAAAAGAGCGACCTACAGCGCTACTTACAGGATTGCACTACAACAACGAAATAGCCATATTGGCGAAGCGCCTCGCATTTGCATCCACCCGCGTAGTCGTATCCGAACACAATACGCTTTCCCTGCGAGCAAAACGCGAGAAAAACGAGCAGAAATCGGCACTGACTGCAAGGCTTTTCTATCCTTTTGCCGATGCCATCGTAGCTGTTTCCCAAGGAGTTGCTAAAGACCTAGCGCTAGTCACAGGTATTCCACTAAAGCGCATCAAAACGCTCTACAACCCAGTCATTCTAACAGAATTTATCGAAAAGGCCAAACAGCCTGTAGACCACCCTTGGTTCGCCCCTGGGGAGCCTCCAGTTATTTTAGCCGTGGGAAGATTGGAGGAACAAAAAGACTTTCCTACCCTAATCAAAGCTTTTGCTATTGTCAGACAAGTACGACCGGCAAAACTGGTAATTTTAGGTCAAGGTAAAGAGCAGCAAAAACTTAACGCTTTAGTAAAGGAATTAGGTATAGAAAACGATGTCGCTTTCCCTGGTTTTACCCAAAACCCTTATGCCTATATGGCAAAAGCATCGGTGTTTGTTTTATCTTCGATTGAAGAAGGGTTACCCACGGTATTAATCGAAGCAATGGCGGTGGGAACTCCGGTAGTTTCTACTAACTGCAAAAGCGGCCCCGATCAGATTTTGGATAATGGCAAGTATGGGGAATTAGTGCCAGTAAGAGATCCGGATGCGATCGCAGATGCCATTTTGCGCATCCTATCTGGTAACGCCAAATCCGTCCCTCCCGCTTGGCTGGAACAGTACAGATTAGAAACCGTTACCCAACAATATCTCGACCTTCTGGGAATTTCCCCTACTAACTCAAGTTGCTAGTTATCTCATGGATAGCGGCTAATGGCTAATGGCTAATGGCAGGAAAAACCCTATCTTAGCAATTAGCAATTAGCAATTAGCAATTAGCAACCCCCAAGTTTATAACTATTAAGCGCGGTATCTTCCCTCTTTTTCTACAGCCGCGCCGATAGCTGTCTGCGAATGGCAAAACTAACCAGTCTTCCAGGTACGCTGGAATTTTTAACAACTGGTATCCGGAGAAATCGTCCCGTTACCAGACGGGCAATTCCTTTTAAACGCGCCTGAAGCCTTGCCGATAGCAATGCCATATTTCCACCTTTTTCACCTGAAGCATAGAGAGGTAAAAAAGCAAGTTTCCCATACAATACATCGGCGCGATGGGTTTTACTCAAACCATTTTTGTAGTGTTCTAAATTGGGCAATCCTCCATGTTCGCCATAGTTGCGGAAGGGAATGTAGTTTTTTAGATTTCTGGCACGCAGGAAAGTATCTATATTAGAATCCCAAGATGAATAAGCAGTCGGTCCCTTTTTTTCTCGGATTTCTTCTGCTAATTCCATCAGGTACTGAGCGCCCTTCGACGTGACAATATAGGCAACGGTTGAAACTGAAAATCCTTCGGCGTAACCTGCTTCGGAGACGCTGTAAACCTGCGGCGCGCAGGTGTATAGCCAAGAAACTCCTACATTGCGACCATCGGGATTAAAGGGTAAAGGCAGCTTGCCAAAGCCCTGGACGGGGACAAAATCTGCTTCAATAATCAGAGTAGGTTTGCTTTCGGTCGCGGCTTGTTCCCAAGCTCTCCTATGGTTCATCAGGCACAGATAACTGCGGGAATAGTTTTGATATTCTGGTTTTTGTTCCTGCCTGAGAACTTCAACTTGAAAGCCTTCTTTTGTCAAGACTTCCTCAAGCACTTGGGTTGGCTCTTTGTATGCAATAATGAAAACTTTGCTAACCCAGTCAACCATCTGGTTGGCACTGAGATTTTGATTAGAGGCAAGAGCGATGGGATTCATGTTAGGTATATCAGCGAGATCAACTGAGCCAAATATCTATACAGCTATTAACTCAAGTTGCTAGTTATCTCTCGAAGAGCGGCTAATGGCGTTCCCAGGCGACCGCCTGGGTCACGAGGCTAATGGCGAGATTGGTAAAAATCCTAGATTAGCAATTAGCAATTAGCCATTAGCAACGCCAAAGTTTATAACTAGCAACTTGCGTTACTATCCTTTCCTTTCCAGACATGATACATTTTTCCCCTCTCCCAGAGGAGATAGATTGGATTGAACTATTTAAGTTTGCCCATTGATTTACTAAGATTTAGCATCAGCATTGAGAAATTCCAGATAGGCGTTGCTCAATTCCTTTACCGCCAAGTCGTAAAATTGCTTCCCATGTTCCGGCGTTGCTAACGCTGGATTTGAACCCATCCGTCCATCAGGATAGCGGCGGCGGAAGTCAGCTGCTCCATATATTTTATGCTCAGCGGAGACTGGATCGGCAAGCGGTGCTTGTTTGATCGCTTCCGGATACAGGTATTGGGTGAGAGCTACTTCGCTGGGAGTGGCGTGGGAACCTTCTTGGTTGCCGTATAATTCTTTAGCTAATTTGTATACAGATCCGCACATAAACCAGTTTCCCACTTGGCACTGCACTTGGGAGGCATTGGCAATATTTAAATCTGCCAAATGAGCGTATGTTTCTGCAAAAGCCGCTTTGAGGGTGGCTATGTTGCCGCCGTGACCGTTTATAAAGAAAAATTTAATAAATCCCGCTTTAGCCAAACAGGTGATATAATCTCGAATCAGTTGAATTAGGGTGGTGGGGCGCAGGCTAATCGTGCCGGGAAAAGCCGTGTGGTGCAGTGCCATGCCGACATTGATTGTGGGGCAGACCATCCCATTGATGGCTTCGCCGACACCCTTGGCGATCGCTTCAGCACAAATCGCATCCGTACCAATTAATCCTGTCGGGCCGTGTTGCTCAGTCGAACCAATCGGGAGAATAATACCCCCAGATCGATTGAGATAGGCTTCGACTTCAGGCCAGGTACACAAATGTAACAGCATATAGAGTTCCCATAACTTTCATGGAATTTTAACGCGACTCCTCTCCAGCACGGTTATTTTTGAGCCATCGTCGAGTTATGTTGTTTGTGGCGATAGATACATAGCGAGCCATCATGTTTTCCCTTGAATCACCCCAAAAACCTCCCAAAGCAGAAATTGGGATTGCTAGCCGTATTCTCGTGGTAGAGGATGAAGAACTCATCCGGGAAATGCTGGTGATGGCGCTGGAGGAGGAAGGTTATGAAGTCGTCGCAGTTAACGACGGACAAGCGGCTTTATCCTTTTTACACGAACCCGAACCGAGGGCGGGACAATATCCCTTTGACCTGCTGATTTTGGACTTGATGCTGCCTCAAATCAACGGCTTAGACATCTGCCGCTTGCTGCGCCATCAAGGCAATCCGATCCCAATTTTGATTTTAAGCGCCAAAGGCAGCGAAACAGACCGGGTGTTGGGTTTGGAAGTCGGTGCTGATGACTATCTCACCAAACCCTTTAGCATGAGGGAATTAATTGCCCGCACCCGTGCCTTGCTGCGCCGCCAACGCTTGTTAGAAAACAACAAACCCGCCTCCCCACCCCAGCCACAAGTATTGCAGTATAAAGAAATTACCCTCTATCCCCTAGAATGTCGCGCCCTCGTCCGAGGCGAGGAAGTCAGTTTAGCACCGAAAGAGTTCCGCCTGTTGGAATTATTTATGAGTTATCCCCGTAGAGTGTGGACGCGGGATCAGTTACTCGATCAAATTTGGGGATCGGATTTTGTCGGGGATAGCAAAACTGTAGATGTCCACATTCGCTGGATGCGTGAGAAAATCGAGCGCGACCCCTCTCATCCAGAATATATCGTGACTATTCGAGGGTTTGGTTACAGGTTTGGCTGATGGCTGATGGCTAATGGCTATTGGCATTTTTACAATTAGCTATTAGCAAAATCGCAATTAGCATGATCATCTTGGCATTTTTTTTGGGGCTAGCTATAGGGATTGGGATTTGGCTCTATTGGCGAGCTTGGTTTTACAAGCAGGTAGGGCAATTGCTGCGATCGCTGCATGCGGGTGCATATAACATCTCTTTGCCGCCCATTTCTCGCCTGCGTTACGGGATTGCCCTTGCGAATCGCCAACAGCAAGACTTAGAAACCGAAATACTTTCCTGGCAGCAAATTCTCCAAGTAGCACCCCTGGGTTATCTCGTCGTTGATGAAGAAAACCAACTGCTTTGGTGCAACGAGCAAGCGCAGCAACTTTTGCACCTTCACCGCTGGGAACCGGGACAAGTTCGCTTGCTATTGGAGTTAGTCAGATCTTACGAACTCGACCAGCTGATCGAGCAAACCCGTCAGCAGCAGCAACCGCAGACACAAGAGTGGGCATTCCACCCATCATACCCAGATGCCGAAGCGATTGGCAGGAGCGCATCGATGACCCTGCGGGCCTCGAGTTGGCCTTTACCGGATGGGCGAGTCGGCGTTTTTTTGGAAAACCGACAAGCGTTGGTGGAACTTTCAGCAGCACGCGATCGCTCTTTTTCCGATCTCGCTCACGAACTCAGAACCCCTTTAACCTCAATTCGTTTAGTCGCAGAAACTTTAGAAACCCGTTTAAATCCACCTTTACTTCGTTTAGTCCAGCGGATGCTGCCGGAAATCAACCGCCTGATTAACCTCGTACAAGATTGGCTAGAACTCAGTCAATTAGAAATCGATCCCAGCAGCAAACTCAACCGCAAAAGCTTAGAACTCAAGTCTTTAATTCATTCCGTCTGGCAGACTCTAGAACCCCTTGCCCGTTCCAAACAACTGGGTTTAGACTATTCTGGCCCCGATGCTGTCTGGATCGAAGCCGATGAGTCGCGCCTGTATCGGGTTTTTCTTAACATCCTCGATAACAGCATTAAGTACAGTCCCAACCAAGGAATCATTCGTACCGAAATAAATCTCCTCCCTAAGATAGATGATCTTTTTGGAAGAGTGGAAATTAAGATAATAGATTCTGGCGCTGGATTTCCAGAATCAGATTTACCCCATGTTTTTGAGCGACTTTTCCGGGGTGACCCATCGCGGACAAGACAGTCCTCAGATGGTATGAAAGAGGGGATGCACGGCAGCAAAGACGACGCTAGTATTGCTAGTAAGACTGGTAGCGGCTTAGGTCTGGCGATCGTTAGGCAAATCGTTCTGGCTCATGGTGGTTGTGTTACAGCTAGTAATCATCCCAACACAGGTGGCGCTTTGGTGAAAATAGAATTACCTTATTGCTAATAGTTAGCGCTCGCTAGGGGCGGGGCGGGTTTACATAAACAGTCGATTATTGCTCTGGATGGTTGGTAAAACCCCCCTACACAACCAACCCGGGGCGAGTTTTCCTTTGGATGGTTGGTAAAACCCCCCCCTACACAACTAATAATTAACCCGTACCGCAGTCTCATGGTTTTCCCACAAAGTCAGGTAAGCTTACCCCCAGCTGAAGCAAGGGGGCATTCGCCCGGTACTCCAGAGCATGGGTTTTCAGTAGCCCTGAACAAATACACTACCCATCAAATAGAGGATGTACTCATGTATCGTTCGGACCTCCAGGCTGGCTTACATTCTGGTTTCCCACCAAGTTATACGAACACTTGGACTCCAGATGTTTCTTCTACAACCGAGATACCCCGGACAGCCCCATTGCCACGGTTGGCGTATCAATCTCAGATACTTGCCTACTGCGAGACTTTTTCTGCGTGGCAACCACAGTGCCTTTCGCTATTTCGGCATACAATAAGTGTACCAGATCGATACACAAAATGTCTGAAAAGCAATTGCATATTAGAGTTTCCGAGGTTGAGTACAACATGCTTCAGCGGTATTGCAAAAAGCACAAACGAACGTTATCAGACGTTGTGCGGGAGTTTATTCGTTCCTTGTCTGATGGCGGTTAAAACCGCCGTGTCGTGTTTCATCCCCCGGATAAATCACGGTTGCTCTCCAACTCCCGGAGGTTTTTAGGTGAATTCTTCCCAACGCTATCCCGAACGCATCCAACTTGAGCGACGACTGAGGCGCTTAGAACGGGATGTGTTGCGGATGGGAGCCTTGGTCGAACAGTCGTTTCGCCTCAGTCACCAGTCTTTGTTTGACCGCAACCTCACTGCGGCACAAACAATACCCGTACTCGACAAACACATCGACCAGTTATATCGCCAAATCGAATTAGACTGCGCCACCCTGATGACGCTACAAGCACCCGTTGCTCAGGATATGCGTCTATTGAGCGCCTACATGCAACTGGTGCGAGATTTAGAGCGCATTGGCGATTATGCCAAAGATTTAGCCGAAATTGCCATTAAACTCTTTCCTTACCCCCCATCGCCTTACCTTCCCGAAATAGCGGTCATGTCCCATCAGGCCCAAGCCATGTTAGCAATGAGCTTGGTCGCTTTAGCCGATTTAGATGAGGTAGCAGGACGGCAATTGAAGCAAGAGGATGACACCGTAGACACCGCCTACGAAACACTTTACCAGCACCTCGCCGGACAGCGCGATATCAAAGGCGTAGTCGAACCAATTCTGTTGTTAGGATTGGTGATTCGTTACCTGGAACGCATGGCTGACCATGCTACCAATATCGGTCAGCGCGTTGCTTATATCGTTACCGGACATCGAGGGTGACGTACCACACACTGATGCTTCGCATACAGTGTGGGCTTCCCGTTTCATTCGCCGTTGCCACTTTAGGGACTCTTGCGAGGCAAGGAAACGAATCCGATGATGGTCTTACACAGCCTCCGGAGGTTTGACAAGCCTTCTTGTCCTTACTCCCACAGTACCGAAGCACTGTCCGGGCAGACTCCCTGCGTCCCAAGGAGTTTAAGTTTTACTCGCACAATATCTCTTGGATTTATGGCAATAGCCGACCAGCTAGAGATATTCCTTCCCCGATCTCTGATGTGTCTGCGGCAAGCGTATAACCGCTATTTTGAAGTTAGCCTTGCTGTTCCATACAGTCGGGTGGGTCAACGACCATATCTATTATAAATCAAAATCTGTCTTGATTCCGGAAAATCAATGTTATTTCCGAAAAATGACTGGGTTTATGACAGATTGTTCCTCTTGGAACTGCCATTCTCTCTCGCTTCCCATTGGTTAGACGGCGTACCTCAACTCAGGCGCATTCATCTCAACACCTCTGTTCGAGTAGGTGTGAGCCTTCTGCTGCTCAAGGTAAGTGGGATTCTGGGAGCGATAGCGATAGCTTCACGGGCAGCGTGCCCTTGGCATATCCCCCAGCGTCGGGTGTGCATATCGCCCATTACCAATTACCAATTACCAATTACCCAATCCCCTTAACCTTTAGATTACCAAAACCTTAACTTGCTCCTAAACTTATAGTAGTAATATCGAGTTGGCGATAGTAGCTCTTAACTTAGGCTAAACTAGCCTAGTTTCGGAATGGTCATACCGATATGAAGCTAAAACGTCGAGAATTACTGCTATTTTTGGGAGTCGGTGCCGCTACAGTAGCTGCTGGCACTTTTCTCGCAACTCGGAAAAATTTATTCGCTGGCAAGGGGTTAAGCTTCCAGCCAGTTAAAGGCGCAATGCCTTTAGATATTGATGAAATTGCCCCCGCGCAACAAATACGGGAATACAGTACCTACGAGGTAATCGATGACTTGGTGCTGCCAGAAGGCTACACCTACGATATCGTTGCCGCTTGGGGCGATAAAATTGGGGATTCTCGCTTTGGCTACAATAACGATTATTTATCCTTCATCGAAACGGGAAAAGATGAAGGTTATCTGACGATTAATTTTGAATACATCAGTGCCATTCCCTGGATGCAAACTTATCAGCAGGTGACGGGTAAGTCTCTGCCGTTTGGGGAAGTCCAGGCGGCGGTTAAAAAAGCTGGAAAGGCGGGAATTAATGCGTTTGGCTTGCCTAAAGAAGAAGAGGCACTCAAAGCAAAAATTCGCCTTCTTTGCACGGAAGCGCTATTGGATCAGGGAATGGGAGTCATTTCCATTCGTCGCGATCCTGATGGCAAGTGGGTGCGAACCAATTCTAAAGCAGACCGGCGCATCAGCGGGATTTCAGGTTTAGGAGATAATCGGTATCTCAAAGCAACTGGACCAGGGGCGGCAGTGTTTAGCAAAACCCAGGGACAGGGGTATATCGATAAATTGGGCGATCGCATTATCGGCACTTTTGCCAACTGTGCAGGCGGTACCACCCCTTGGGGAACTGTACTGAGTGGCGAAGAAAATTTCCAAACCCAAGTCGCAGAACCCGTCTACGCCGATGGTACCTCGTTTGACCCCAAAGAACGCCCCTTCAGCATCGACGATGAAGAAATATCCGGTCAGGGAAACGTACTGGGATTAGCTGGTAATAAATATGGCTGGATTGTGGAAATAGACCCAGCAAATCCCAACGACTACGGCACTAAGCACACCTGGTTGGGAAGATATAGACACGAAGCAGTGGGCGTTAGAGTCGTCGCGGGCAAACCGCTGGCGTTTTATTCCGGCTGCGATCGCCGAGGCGGACACTTGTATAAATTCGTCAGCAAAGCCAAGGTCGCCAACCCCCAAGACAAAGCCAACTCCCGCCTCCTGCGGGACGGGATGCTCTACGCCGCTCAATTTAAACCAGATGGCACCGGGCGCTGGATACCCCTCAAACCCGACACCCCCGTTAATCCCACCGATCCGGGTAACCTGGAAGGCAATTTACTCACCCTGCCCAAGCGTCCCGAAGGGGGGATATTTAAATCAGAAAAAGCCGCAGAAGTCAATAGTTTTAAACAAAAATTCAAAACCTTGGGGGACCTGTACGCCGGGAACCCCCAAGAAAAACAAGGCGCGATTCTGATCGATGCCCATTATGCCGCGAATGCAGCAGGAGCCACCTGCACCGCCCGTCCCGAAGATACGGAAATTGCCCCGGATGGTAGCCTCTACGTTACCTTTACATCAGGCTCAGCGGGGGGCGAGGGTGGCCCCGACAAGCGCATCTTTTCTGGGCCAAAAGGAGAAAGCCCTTGGGAATACGGCTGGATAATGCACCTAATTGAAGATAACAACGAACCTGCTGCCTTAACCTTCAAATGGAAAATGCTGGCAATGGGAGGAAATCCCGCAGAGGGAGGGGCTGGTTTTTCCAATCCAGATAACCTCGTATTCGACCAAAAAGGCAACCTGTGGATGGTCAACGACATGTCCACAACCAAACAAAACAATCCCAAAGATAAACAAGGAGTAGGCTGTTTTGGCAACAATTCTATTTGGTTTATTCCTACTTCTGGTTCTCATGCCGGGAATGCTTACTTATTCGGCATTGGTCCAATGGAGTGCGAAACCACAGGGCCATTTTTTACCCAAGACCAACAAACCTTATTTCTCTCAATTCAACACCCAGGGGAAGTGTATGGAATTCGTCAAAATGCTGCGGTAGAAACTCGCGAATTTGAAATGAAAACCACCGACGGTCAAAGCTTCAAACAAACTCGCAGCGTCCCCCTTGGTTCCAACTGGCCCAGCAAAAACCCCAACGACCCACCAAAGCCGGCCGTTGTTGCCATTCGCCGTACAAACGCTCAACCAATTATCTAATGTGAGTGGGTAATTGGTAATTAGTAATTGGTAATTGGATGATATGGCAGCTTACTCCTGACAATTACCCTCGTGACCCAGGCGGTCGCCTGGGAACGCCATTACCAATTACCAATGCAAAAGCGATATAACTAGCAACTTGATTTACCTACTACCCCCTACTACCTCAAAATTATATGCTGATGCCTGCTCCTCCTACCCCTAGCTTTGCTCTTAACCACACACGGCGAACATTTAGCTGTAGTCAATTGCTGCCACTAGAGGCAGATATTTTGTGGAAAATAGAACGGGGAGTCGTTCGCACCTTTACCTGGAACGAAGAGGGTAGATCGATAACTTTAGGATACTGGGGAGCAGGAGATATTGTCGGTCAACCTTTATCGCGAATTCAACCGTATCAAATAGAATGCCTGACCAGTGCCGAAGTGAGTCTTTTGCCCTCTAACCTTTGGTATCAAGCAGCCGATGCTATGATTTCCCATATTCAACGCAGTGAAGAACTACTAGCTATTATTCATAGCAGACCCGTTAACCAGCGGTTGCTGGAAATGTTAAGCTGGTTAGCCGAAAAATTTGGTCGGGAAGTCGATAAAGGAAAATTAATTGAAGTGCCATTAACCCATCAAGCACTATCAGAAGTTATTTGTACAACGCGAGTAACGGTGACCCGGTTGCTTAACCAATTTGAACAGAAAGGTCTGATTAACAGGCACGGTCGGTACTTAATTCTTTGCGGAAAATCCCAAACATTAGATTTTTAAGCAAAAACGCGGCTGCTTTGCCGCTTTGACGCCAAAAAACCCGGTTTTTTTGAAAAACCGGGTTTTTTATCCCCTAAATAAACTTAAATTGGCTCAGCCCAGTATCAGGATAATCGGATATATATGATTTATAACGGACGCTGATAGGGCATTTAGCTAAAATTGGGTTGATAGCTCTGTTAAGGTCCACTTTAACCAGCCTATCAGCAATATTAGCAAGCTAACTCGTGAAAACTAACCCCGGCTTTGAACAACAAGTACGCAAGGATGTGACAGTTACATAAGTTACACATGAGCGAACAGCTGGGATAATATAGCTATCATAAAGTTAGTAGGTGGTACTTTAGTCATCGCCAGCCCAAAATTGGGACGAATCTAATCGTCACTAGAAACAGGATTTATGATGGATAAATAACCAGAGTTGATATAGCTGGAATACTCCAGAAATAAATTGAGACAGTTTTGAGACTTTCCTGTAGAGTGGAGTTTGGTGTGAGGAAACAACAATGTCAAAAACGTTTTGGAACGCTATACGGCTAAGCCCTGCTGTATTGGGTGCAGCAATATTGGTGGCTGGTTCTGCGGCGATCGCAGCAGAAACCCCCGAAAGTAAAATCGGCGCAAAGTCAACAACGGCTGCTAGTTTAGACAGCAGCACTCTGGCTCTAAGCGCTGATGCCACAACTGGGTCATCCGCCAATGTTAATAACCTGGGAGCCAACAATACCCAGCTAGCACAAGCAACGCCAGCAACAGGGGCTGAACCCGCGCGCTCGCTGGATCAAATTAACCAGTACGTCGAACAAGGTCAAGACATGGGACAGGTCACCTCGGTGTCCCAGTTGACCGACGTTGACCCGACTCACTGGGCTTTCCAAGCATTGCAATCTCTAGTCGAGCGCTACGGTTGTATTGAAGGTTACCCGGATCGTACCTATCGCGGCAACCGCGCCTTAACTCGCTACGAATTTGCCGCTGGTTTAAATGCTTGTTTAGACCGCATTCAAGAATTAATTGCCGCAGCAGTTGCCGACTTACCAAGTAAAGAAGACATCGCCACCATCCGGCGGTTGCAAGAAGAATTTGCCGCCGAATTGGCTACCTTGCGCGGACGGGTAGATGCACTGGAAGCACGCACGGCAAGGTTAGAAGCGCAGCAATTCTCTACAACTACCAAACTTAGAGGGGAAGTTATTTTTGCCCTAGCGGGTGCTTTTGGCGATTCCAGAGCCGTTCCCTCTCCTGGCAGACCTCGCGATCGCGATGACGACATCGAGAATAACATCATTCTTGCTGACCGGGCGCGTCTGAACTTCGATACCAGCTTTTCCGGTCGGGACTTGTTGAGAACCCGCTTGCAAGCGAGAAACATCACCCCGTTTGATACTGCTGGCAGCGATAATATCAACGTCACAGGTACCAACATGAGCCGCCTCAGCTTTGATGGTAACGAGAACAATGATGTTGTACTTGATGACCTGTGGTATCGTTTCCCGATAGGTAAAAATGCCAGAGCATGGATCATTGCCAATAGCGGTGAGTTGAACGATGTTGTCGGTACTTATCGCGGTCCTTTTGCCAGCAGTAGCGACGGTGCAATCTCCCGCTTTGGACGATTTAATCCGCTCTATTATCTAAACAACACCTCAAGCAGCTCTGGGGCAGCGCTGAACTTGGACTTTGGCGGAATAGGCATGGATTTTGCCTATCTGACCCAGAACGGCTTTGACCCCAGAGATAAAAACGGACTGTTCAACGGTGATTTTGCCGCACTGGGTCAGCTCGTCTTCTTCCCGAAGAGCAATTTTAATTTGGCCTTAACCTACGTTCGTTACTACTCTCCCGGCACGAGGGTTAACCTTACCAGCAGTACGGGCAGTGGCTTTGCCCAGCGACCTTTTGGCAACGTTGCTACTTCATCGAATAACTTTGGCGCGACGCTAAACTGGCGACTGAGCAAAAACTTTATCTTCGGCGGTTGGTTCGGATACAGCATTGCCGAAGCCGAGACCGGACTTAATAGGGGAGTTGATATTGAAGGAGCGAATGCAACTTCGATCAACTACGCCGTTAGTTTAGGGTTTACAGACTTTGGTCGCAAGGGCAACTTCCTGGGTCTATTAGCAGGCGTGCCGCCTAAAGTTACCCATAATGACCTGGATGGCAGTTTCGGCGGTCGTGCTGTGGATAACCGCGAAGATGAAGATGACGACACGACCTATCACTTGGAAGCGTTCTATCGCATCCAAGCGACGAATAATATCTCGATTACCCCAGGCGTGTTCGTGCTGCTCAATCCAGAACACAACGACAACAACAGCACTATCTACGTAGGCACGATTCGGACTACGTTCTCGTTCTAAGCCCAGGGTTGCACAAGCAAGGGATGATTCTTGTGGGGTGGACATCTTGTCCGCCCTGTAAATTCAAGGGACAAACGGGACGCCCATCCCACAAAACCATGGCAAGCCTTCTCCCCCCTCTCCTCGCAGGAGAGAACATCAGGGTGGGTAAGGTTACTAATGACAATGACTCAAAAGCGGATTCAAATCCCTTTGATTCCCATCCCTCCAGGCTACCGTCCCCAGGCAGAGGACACCAGCCTGCAAACCGATCTGCTGACGTTTTACCTACTGAGGCAGCGGACTGCAAGCGAACGACTGATGATGGCAGCTAATCGAACACTCGTTGTGAAGTAATATATCTATTGGTAGAAGCGTGGGCATTGCTCACCCTTTGCTGTTTCACGAATCGGTAATGGGTGCAACACAACATTGTAGGGGCACGGCATTTAAAAAACTTTGCCCGTAGCGACAAAACTTTCTCATCTTCCCTACCCCCCGTTGATGCGACGGAAAATGAGTATAAGTGTATTTCACGCCCGTTGCCAACTGCTATAAAACATTAGCAATTATTAATCTACGAGAGCAAATTTTGCCATTGGATGCAGTTCCTATAGAAAACACCCAGTACGGTCAGAAGTATGCGCTCGCTGGCACTTTAACCGGGCCAAATGGCAAAACTCTATCAGTTAAAACCATCTGGATCGTCACATCACAGATAACCAAGTTGGTGACGCTGTTTCCTAACTAGGAGGAAAAGCCAATGAAATATCCCCTATTTACCCAAGTCGCTTGGCGCCAAGATATCCCCGCATATGGTCTAAAAAAGGGTAGCGTCGCGACTATAGTTGAATATTATCCGATGCCAGAAGGCGAGGAAGACGGCTACAGCCTGGAAGGGTTGATTTTTCACGACACCGTTGAGGTAGCCCCATCCCAAATTGAAGGCAAAGGGGGGCTGGCTGAATTGGCTGTCTAAACTTACTTCTGGAATATCTAGACTTACAGCTATGTTTTACAGTAATATAAAAACTTGTGAGTTTTTTTAACGCTTATGAAAGCTCAAGAGATAATCCGCTCGATAGAAGCGGAGCAACTGAAAAAAGATTTACCGGAAATCTACGTGGGCGACACGGTAAAAGTCGGCGTGTTGATCCAAGAAGGGAATAAAGAGCGGGTACAGCCTTATGAAGGCGTGGTAATCTCGATGCAAAATAGCGGCATCAACCAAGCGATTACCGTGCGGCGCGTGTTTCAAGGCGTTGGTGTAGAGCGGGTGTTTTTACTCCACTCGCCTCGGGTAGCCAACATCAAAGTACTGCGTCGCGCCAAAGTCCGCCGTGCTAAACTGTACTATCTGCGCGATCGCGTCGGCAAGGCAACTCGTCTCAAACAACGTTTCGACAGGGCATTATAAACCATGACGAGACGCGCAACCCGTGGTTGACGCGGGGGAGGTAGCGCGAACGGGACGTTTAAGTCGAGTCAAAGTGGCAGGCAACTATGCTAAAATAGATTTCGTCAGTACAAGACGTTAAAACCTACCGAGCGACTGGGGGAAAGTTTACGACCGAGGAGCTAGTTGCAAGACTAGGATAGCAGCCCACCTTTGGGTAAAAGGATTGCGCCCGGAAAGCCAGATCGATCAGGAGATTAAGACCGCAATGTCTTAAGAATCCCCGCACCTGTAGGACGGGGAGTGTCAAAATCAAAAAACACACCAAACCCGTGCGCTCTTAGTTCAGTTGGTAGAACGTCGGTCTCCAAAACCGGATGTCGGGGGTTCAAGTCCTCCAGGGCGCGCTGAAAAATCAGGCAAAAGTTCTGCCCGAAACGATTAGCGGCGCTGGTTTACCAGTGGTAACCTAGATCGGTTTCGGGTAGACTGGTTTTGTGGGGGTGTGCAAGTAAGCCGATGGGGAGGTCAGGCTGGATACCAACTGGCAACAAAAATAGGGAAACGGGGGAGGCAATCAAAGGTGGCGAAAAAGACCGAAGAAATACAAGCTCAAGAAACAAAACCAGGATTTAACATCGCGACCTTTCTCCAGGGAACTAAAGAAGAACTGGATAAAGTAGTGTGGCCGGGCCGCCAGCAGTTGCTCAGCGAATCGGCTGCGGTAATCTTAATGGTGACGATGTCGGCACTGTTGATCTATCTGGTCGATAACTTGTTTAATTGGGCATCAGGAAAGGTATTTGGATGAGTTTTGCCAGCGAAGAACTACGCGATCGCAGTACGCTAGAAGACGCGGAAGAAACGGCAGGAACTTCGCGAGAAAACGCCCGCTGGTACGCCGTTCAGGTGGCTTCAGGCTGCGAGAAGCGCGTCAAAACAAACCTAGAACAGCGCATTCAAACCTTGGATGTAGCTGACCGGATTTTGCAAGTAGAAATTCCGCAAACGCCAGCAGTCAAAATTCGCAAAGACGGCAGCAGACAAACAAGCGAAGAAAAAGTATTCCCTGGCTACGTACTCGTCAAAATGGCGATGGACGACGAAAGTTGGCAGGTTGTAAAAAACACCCCAAATGTGATTAACTTTGTGGGTGCAGAACAAAAACGCCGCTACGGAAGAGGACGCGGACACGTCAAACCGATGCCGCTCTCCCATTCAGAAGTAGAACGAATCTTCAAGCAAGCTCGCGAACAAGAGCCAATTGTCAAAGTTGACATGGCTGTGGGAGACAAAATCATCGTTCTTTCAGGTCCTTTCAAAGATTTTGAAGGTGAAGTGATTGAAGTCAGTCCGGAGCGCAGCAAGCTGAAGGCGTTACTGTCTATTTTTGGGCGGGATACGCCAGTGGAATTGGAGTTCAATCAAGTCGAAAAACAGGGCTAAAGATTAAATGGCCAAGAAAGTTGTTGCAATCATCAAGTTGGCACTTCCAGCAGGAAAGGCCAACCCAGCACCTCCAGTTGGCCCAGCACTGGGTCAGCACGGGGTAAACATCATGGCGTTTTGCAAAGAGTATAACGCCAGAACCTCGGATCAAGCAGGAATGGTAGTTCCGGTAGAAATATCGGTCTACGAGGATCGCAGTTTCACGTTTGTGTTGAAAACCCCTCCCGCTTCGGTTTTAATTACCAAAGCAGCAGGGATACCAAGAGGGTCAGACCAACCAAACAAAAAGAAAGTTGGCACAATTACAAGGGCTCAACTGCGAGAAATTGCCCAAACAAAATTGCCAGACCTCAATGCCAACGATGTTGAGGCAGCGATGAAAATTGTGGAAGGAACTGCCCGAAATATGGGCGTAACAATCGCAGATTAGGTAATGGGTAATAGGTCATCGGTAATAGGCGAAGCGCAGTTACCAATTACCAATTAGCAATTACCAATTAGCAATTACCAATTATCGGGGGAGAAGCGAGACTTCGTAAGTGACCCCAGGAGAGCAAAAAAATGAAAAAAGAATCGCGCAGGCTGCAAGAACTGCGGAAAAAAGTAGAAGATAGAGCTTACGAACCAATAGAAGCTCTACAGTTATTGAGAGAGACGGCAACGGCGAAGTTTGCCGAATCGGCAGAAGCTCACATCCGTTTGGGAATTGACCCCAAGTATACCGACCAACAACTGCGGACTACGGTAGTACTGCCCAAGGGAACGGGTCAAACCGTGCGGGTAGCAGTAATTGCACGGGGGGAAAAAGTAAACGAAGCGAACAATGCTGGTGCGGATTTGGTTGGTTCGGAAGAACTAATCGACGAAATCCAAAAAGGCCGGATGGATTTTGATAAGCTAATTGCCACCCCAGATGTGATGCCCCAGGTAGCAAAACTGGGTAAGCTGTTGGGGCCGCGCGGTTTGATGCCCTCGCCCAAAGGGGGTACGGTAACATTTGATTTAGCTGGTGCGATCGCAGAATTCAAAGCTGGTAAACTAGAATTCCGGGCAGACCGCACGGGGATTGTCCACATCCTGTTTGGCAAGGCGTCCTTCTCAGCGGAAGATTTGTTGGTAAACCTCAAGGCATTGCAGGAAACGATTGACCGCAACCGACCTTCGGGAGCCAAGGGGCGCTATTGGCGTACCATGTATGTATCGGCAACAATGGGGCCATCGATAGCAGTGGATATCAACGCCCTACGAGATCTGAAGACGACGGAGGCAGCATAAAAGAATTTTAAATTTGAGATTTGGGATTTTAGATTGAATAGGGAAAATCTGAAATCTGAAATCTGAAATAACTCAACCCAATAGCAAGCGCCGAAGACAGCAGGGGCTTTAGGCTTAATTTCCTGCCGAGGTTTGCCAGCATTGCATTTGACAAAAGTCACCAATTATGGTATGGGTGACTGACGAAGAAAATGCGATCGCCAGCACCCCGGCTCAACTGCCGGGGTTTTTAATTGGGTTGAGTAGGGAAAAGGAGGCGCAAGGAGGTGAAACAAGAATGGGTAGAACAAGAGAGGATAAGGAAGCAATCATCGCCGAACTCAAGCAAAGCTTGAGCGAGTCCCAGCTGGCAGTTGTAATCGACTACCAAGGTCTATCCGTAGCTGAAATTACAGATTTGCGGCGGCGTCTGCGTCCTAAAGGCGCCATTTGTAAGGTGACGAAAAACACCTTAATGGGAATTGCCGTTGACGGCGACCAGAAATGGCAAGCGATGGAGGAATTCCTCAAGGGTGCTTCAGCTTTCGTGCTGGTCAAAGAAGATATCGGCGGTGCGCTCAAAGCTTACCAAGAATTCCAAAAGGCTTCCAAGAAGAGCGAACTTCGGGGTGGCGTAATGGAAGGACGTGCTTTGAACCAAGATCAGGTCAAAGCACTGGCAGACTTACCGTCGAAGGAACAACTCATGGCTCAGATTGCTGGTGCAATCAATGGTGTAGCCACCAAACTTGCCGTGGGTATCAACGAAGTTCCCAGTTCGCTGGCGCGCGCTCTGCAAGCTGTCGCCGATAAGGACAAAGACAAAGGTGCTGCTCTTAGCGAAGCTGCTTAATTCGGTAATGGCGTTACTAGGCTCTGCCGTGGTCACGAGGGTAATAGGTAATGGGTAATGGGTAATAAAAACCCAACCAATTACCAATCACCAATTACCAATCACCTAATTCGGTAATGGGTAATAGGTAATAAAAACCCAACCAATTACCAATGACCAATTACCAATGACCAATTACCAATCACCAATTACCAACTAAAGGAGTTAATCAATGTCTGCTACAACTGATGAAATTCTGGAAAAACTTAAAACGCTGACCCTGCTGGAAGCATCTGAACTGGTCAAGCAAATTGAAGAAACCTTTGGCGTCAGTGCAGCTGCACCCGTTGGCGGCATGATGATGATGCCTGGGCCTGGTGCTGCTGCTCCTGCTGAAGAAGTGGAAGTGCAGACCGAATTTAACGTGATTCTGGAAGAAGTTCCCGCCGACAAGAAGATTGCCGTTCTGAAGGTGGTTCGTGCTTTGACTGGTTTAGGTTTGAAAGAAGCCAAAGATTTGGTGGAAGCTACGCCTAAGGCAGTTAAGGAAGGCGTCAAGAAAGAAGAGGCTGAAGACATCAAGAAGCAACTGGAAGAAGTTGGGGCAAAAGTTAGCATCAAGTAAGCCTTACAGCAGATTGCCAGCGAGTGAGGGAAAGCGAAATCGCTTCGTTTGTGTAGCGGCACCCTTAAGGGTGCCGCTACACAAACGAACGGTTGTAAAGTTTGAACGAATCACGGCAGTCCCCACCCTCTTACAGGGTGGGGAAGGATAGTGGTCAAAAAAGAGGGTACTCGCACGAGTTGGCTTCGCCTACGATGCCCTCTTTTTTGACAATCTCTTATCCAGAGAGCGAATAAACTCCCTAAACACTTCGGTTTGATTCCTGCCAGTTTCTTGGCAATATTCTTGCAGAACAGGTTTTTCTTCCAGGGTTATACGAAAGTTTACCAAAATTATTGGTTTATATCATGTCCTGAGGTATCGGTAGTGTATGGATGGCTAATTGCTCGCTTGCTAATTGCTCGCAATTCAATTGCCTCCAGAGCAGCCATTAGCGATTAGCTATTAACTGGGAGCATGTCAACTTTGTTAGAACATATGAACTATTGAAGAGTGGCAAAATCAATGAAAATAGAGTCAGAAATTAATCTTCACAACAACAATGGAACCAGCCAATCAGAAAAAACTCCAGAAACATCTTCAAGCCATAGCAAAAATTATGTATCAAGAAGCAGAGACTAA
>NZ_BLAY01000020.1 GCF_020521235.1 Microseira wollei NIES-4236
CTGTCAATGTTTTTGGTTTATTATATCAATACTTCGTGAATTTTTGCCTAAAGAACGTTCGCGAGACTGAAGTCTCGCGCGGTTACCCCGGTATAAATACGCGGGGTTTTCGCGAACTTCTCTATAACCTGACCGACAGCGCCGGAGATGGGTTGGTCAGATGGAACTCTCACCCTTTGTGGAATCAAGGACTGACACTGAGGGTTTGCTGTATAGATTGTAACTGTTGTCAAGCGTCCGGCGGTTTGAGTTAGAAGCGTGGATCCCCCCCTAACCCCCCCTTGGCAAGGGGGGGAAAAAGTCCCTCTTAGCAGGGAATTTGAGTTGTTGCTGCTGGGATTGGTCAGTGCAAGCGCAGGAGTAATGAGACTGAGGAGAATCATCCCAGCGGTAATAGGGAGTCGCATATACTTTGATCCCGTTGGTGGCGCTTAGTGAATTTACTTAGATAGACGGTCTGCATGTAACCAAGTGTTGTGGCGAGCGGATACAGATTATGTATAATCCCGGATCGATTGACGTTGTGGATGTAAGCATTGTTTCAAGTCGTCGGGGCAAAATTGGCAATTTAAACCTCTACCGTTAAAACACTCAAGGGGTTAGGATATAACTTAGCGATACCTATATTTGGTAT
Source organism: Microseira wollei NIES-4236 (assembly GCF_020521235.1). GTDB lineage: Bacteria > Cyanobacteriota > Cyanobacteriia > Cyanobacteriales > Aerosakkonemataceae > Microseira > Microseira wollei. The sequence goes on from NZ_BLAY01000020.1 coordinate 635, forward strand.
CGATGTCGAATTTTTTGGATTTTATGGACCGAAGTCCATCCAGTCGAAGTATCAAACTCCTCTAGCGTGGTGAGCGAAAGTCTCCCAGCGCGGGGGAGACTAGGAGGTATAATGCTTACACAGGAACGCAGGGCGCAAGTAGCCGATGTTACTGACTTAAACCAGCTGAAGTGTGAACTCAATGCCCTTCAAGCTGTGGATGTGGGGGATTGCATCGTAGAAATGCCCCCAGAACAAAGAGCGATCGCATTTCGCTTGCTAAACAAAGACCACGCGATCGCAGTATTTGAATATCTGCCGCCGGAAGTCCAGGAAGAACTGATCAATTCGCTGCAAGATACTCAAGTGTGTCAAATTATCGAAGCGATGCAACCTGACGCTCGGGCAGAATTGTTTGATGAACTACCTGCTGGAATTGTCAAGCGATTAGTTCAGCAACTCTCCCCAGCAGAACGGCAGGCAACGGCGACGATTTTGGGGTATGCTGAAGGCACTGCGGGTCGCGCGATGACGACGGAATACGTGCGACTGCGGGAAGGCTTAACCGTTGGCGAAGCATTAAGCAAGATACGCCTTGCGGACGGCGATAAGGAAACAATTTACTACGCCTACGTCACCGACAACAACCGCAAGCTGGTACGGGTAGTATCCCTGCGCCAGTTGCTGTTTTCGCTTCCGGAGGCGCGAATTCGCGATATTGCTAGCAGTCGGGTAATTAAAGCTTACACCGAAATGCCCCAGGAAGAAGCAGCGCAACTGATGAAGCGCTACGACCTGATAGCGCTGCCGGTGGTGGATCGGGAAGACCGACTCGTGGGCATTATCACGATTGACGACGTAGTAGATATTTTAGAGGAAGAAGCGACCGCAGATATCCAAAAACTAGCAGGCGTCAGCGGTGGGGACGAAGCAGCGCTATCGCCTCCCCAGGTAACGATTCGCAAGCGACTGCCTTGGTTGCTGGGTAATATTGGATTGTATATTGGGGCGGCGAGCGCGATCGCACCCTTCCAGAAAGTGATTTCCCTAGTGCCGGTACTGGCAGTAATTATGCCGATTTTATCCAATACTAGCGGCAATGTAGCAATTCAAGCTTTATCGGTAACCGTTCGCGGACTCGGCGTAGGGGAAGTCACCCCCAAAGATACCCTAAAAATACTTCGCAAGGAAATTCTAGCAGGGTTGGGGACGGCCTTGGCCTTGGGACTGGCACTGGGAATTCTTTCCTTAATTTGGTCTTCCCAACAAGAGTGGTGGGTAGCGTTAGTCGCCGCAATGGTGATGGGGATTAATGTATTCATTGCTGCTACCCTGGGAACGTTACTACCAATGGGTTTAAAGCGGGTAAACCTCGACCCGGCTTTAATTAGCGGTCCCTTGCTAACTACGATGTTAGATGCGGTGGGATTTTTAACGTTTTTAACCCTGGTTTCCCTAGCGTTGCATATGGTTGGTAATGGGTAATTGGTAATGGGTAATGGGGAAGATGGGGAAGATGAGGAAGATGAGGAAGAATTCTCCCTTGTCTCCCTCTCTCCGCGTCCGGTGCGTCGGGGCGTCCGGTGCGTCGGGGCGTCCGGTGCGTCCGGTGCGTCCGGTGCCTATGGCGCGTCTTCCTTAATTTGCCTTAATGGGAATCTCAATCCAGAATTGGGTTCCCTTTCCCGGTTCGGAAGTGCATTTGAAGACACCGCAATGTTTATTTACCACAATTTGGTAACTAATTGATAGACCCAGTCCAGTGCCTTTTCCTACAGGTTTAGTGGTGAAAAACGGGTCAAAAATTCTAGCCTTGACTGCTTCTGGCATACCGGAACCGTTGTCGGAAATACAAATAACTGCGCTTTCTTCAAAAACAAAAGTTTGTATCCGAATTGTTGGTGTGTCAGTTATTTCTTGATTGACGGCTGATTGTTCTAACGCATCAATGGCATTATTTAAAACATTCATAAATACCTGATTCAATTGTCCGGCATAGCACTCTACTTGGGGAAGTTCGCCATATTCTTTAACGATTTCAATGTTGGGACTATCCGGTTTGGCTTTTAGCCGAGGTTGCAAAATTAACAAGGTACTTTCTAAACCCTCGTGAATATTCACCGGCTTCATGTCGGCTTCATCCAACCGCGAGAAATTTCTTAAAGACAGAACTAGCTGACGGATGCGCTCCGTACCCATCTTCATGGAAGACAATAACTTGGGCAAATCTTCAGCGATAAATTTTACGTCGATGGCATCGGCTAAATCTTGGATTTCAAGGGCAGGATTGGGGTAGTGCTGCTGATAAAGTTCTAGCAGATTCAGTAAGCTTTCTGCATATTCTCTGACATAAGCGATGTTGCCATAAATAAAGTTAACTGGGTTATTAATTTCGTGAGCAATACCGGCTACCAGTTGACCTAAACTGGACATTTTCTCAGTTTGAATCAGCTGGGTTTGAGTATCTTGTAAATCCCGTAGCGTCTGGGAGATTTGTTCTGCTTGCTGTTGGGAGAGGGCGAGTAATTCCGCTTGCTGGAGTGCGACGCCGAGTTGGAGGGCGATTTGCTTGACAAATTGAATTTCTTCGGTTTCCCAATTGCGGGGAAAAGCGCATTGATGGATGCACAATAAGCCCCAAAGGTCGCCACCTTTCATCAAGGGTACGACTAAATTAGCTCGAATTTGAAATTGAGCTAAAACATCACGGTGACAATCTTGCAATCCCGCTGTGTAGATGTCAGATACTGCTTGAACGCGCCCTTGGTGGTAGTGGATTGCATATTGTTCGCCAAAGCAGTGGTCGTAAACGGGGGCTTCCAGGGCGGAGGAAAACTCAGGTAAGACATCTTCTGAAACAAATACACCTGTATCGTAGCCAGAATTTGGGTCAAACTGAAACATGGCTACCCGATCCGCATTGAGACTGCGCCGCACTTCTTTTGCTGTTGCTTTAAAAATGGCATTGAGATCGAGGGTTTCGCGAATTTTAGCTACGACTTCAAATAATACGCGCTGTCGTTCGGTGGCGCGTCGCAGATCTGTGGTTTGCTGGCGCGTTTGGGCGAGTAATTCCGATTGTTTAATCGCGACTCCCAACTGAGAACCCATTTGAGTGATAAATTTAATTTGTTCGGGTTCCCAGTGACGGGGGACAGAGTTTTGATATGCTGCCAACAAACCCCACAATTGCTGCCCAACTTTGATTGGCGCGATCGCATAAGCCTTAGCTTGAAATTGCTCTAATATCGCGATGTGACACTCAGAAAGATTCGCCTGATAAATATCATCCACCCAGTGGGTTTCGTTGTGACGATACCGCCCGCCAGCGGTTTCCTGCAAGTAAGTATCTTCTACAATTGTTTTAATATTTTCTCCTACCAACTTGACCCAACCTGGGGCGACATACTCGGCGACAAATTCTCCGCCCCAGTTAGAATTGAAGCGATAAACTGCTACGCGGTCTGCTTGTAGGGATTTGCAGACTTCCTGGGTACTAATCTCAAAAACCTTCTCTAAATCGAGGCTTTCCCGAATTTTAGCCACGACTTCTAACAACGCCCACTGCTGTTCTGCTGCTTGTTGCAACGCGATCGCTTGCTGCTGCGAAACTTCCAGTAATTCAGCTTGCCCGACGGCGACGCCCAACGCTAGCGCCATTTTAGCGGCAAATTGAACTTCATTTGCTTGCCATTCGCGGGTGGAACTACACTGGTGAATGCACAGCAAGCCCCACAGTTCATAGCCTTTGAACAAGGGTACGATGATTTGGGCGGCAATTTGGTATTTTGCGGGGTACTCGCTTACCCCCTTGTTTACCTGAATTTGTCCTTTTTGATAGCCGATAGCTTGTTCGCCTAAGAAGCGATCGCGTATTCTTTCCCCCAAAATACCAGGCCATGTGGGTAAGACGCTTTCGGCAATAAACTCACCCCGAGTAAAATTTGAACTGGGGTCAAACCGAAATATCCCGACTCTGTCAGCATTTAAACAGCAGCGGATTTCTCGCGCCGTTGTGGTAAAAATTGTATCCAGGTCGAGGGATTCGCGAATTTTAGCGACGACTCCATAAAATATCTGCTGCTGTTCTACCGCCAGTTGCAGTTTTGCCGCACTTGCCTGGACTTTTTCCTCCAGATTGGCATTTAACGCCTTTAACTGCTGGTGTTTTATATACTGTTGGATCGCATTTGTCAAGCACCTAGCCAGGGAAACTGCGAGTTCAATTTCTGCCTCTGTCCACTCGCGGGCCTGTCCTTTTTGAGATTCGCGCCAGACTTCAAACGATAGGCGGGGTTGCACTTGCCGTCCATCGGGGTCGAATTGCCCTGCCCACAGGGTTTCTGTCTCTATTTCGTCGCGAAAAACGCTGAGGTAACCCAGCAACTGCTGGCTATGCCAAAGCGGTACGATTAAAATCCCCCGAATTTGGGTCGCCCGGAATGCGGGTTGTAGGGTTCGCAGCGACGGAACGCGATATAAATCTGAAATAGCCCAAGCTTGCTCTCCACCGGGTTTGAAATGTTCTTGCCAGACGCTATATTGTTCTATCAGGTTAAATTTTGCCTGTTCTGGCATTACCGGCTGCGGGCCGCAGGTATAAATTTCGACATCTTGTGGATTGGTAATGGGTAATTGGGAATTGGTAATTGGGAATTCTCCTGTGTTCGCCAAACTGTTGATGTATAACCTGCCGCCAGAGCCTGCCAAAGATGGGACAATTTCTTCTAAGGCTCCCTGGAGATCGAGGCCCGATAGGGAATCGATGCGCGGGGCGACGCGGTTAATGGTAATTTCCCGCTGAGCTTGTTCCCGTGCAGAGGCGAGCAAGATCGATTGAGCGATCGCTACTGATAGCTGATCCACTACCATCTGAACAACTTGGAGTTCTGGTTCTAAAAAAGACCTCGGTTGGGCGTGGTGAGATACCAACAGCCCCCAAAGTTGGTCGCGATGAAAAATCGGCAAAGCTAAAGAAGACTTAACTCCCATTGCGGTTAAGTATTCCACGTGACAGGCGTCTACCGAGCGGTAACGGATATCGTCGCGCACCAGCTTTCCGGTTTCCGGATCTCGCAATAAACTCTGACCCAACTGACGGGAATTTACATCGACAATTGAACGCACCCGCGCCTCAATAAACAATTGACGGGAGGAAAGTGGAATATCATCTGCGGGGAAATTTAATCCTAGTAGGGATGGTAAAATGCGATCGCGAATCGATTCAGCAATGACCTGACCGCTTCCGTCCGGATGAAATTTATAAATCTTAACGCGATCTGTTGCCAGAAACCGACGCACTTCTGCTGCGGTGGCGCTAAGAATTTCTTCTATTTCTAGCGAGCGACGGATAATATTGGCGATACGGCGTAGCAAATTTTCTGGCTCAAGACTTAGCTGTGGGTCTTGTAGGTTGCTCAGGTTCATTGCTTATCCTTGACTTAGATTAAAAAATTTTACTATCTGACAATATTGTCTAACTTATTTATCTGTTTGCCCAGAGTGAAAACACCAGCAAATCCAATCTAGCCGAAGGTTTGCCGGATCTGGTAGCCCTTGCAGCACCCTACAAATAGCTCAAGAGAGCCTGTTTTGGCAGCCTCGCGGCTAGGGAGCAATAACTGTCAAGATTTGGTCTTGACAGTTACAGGCCAATTATTTTTAATTATCAGTTATTGTACACTACTGTAACTAATTGCAATCTTGCGGGATAGCTGATGGAGAAAATCTTTTCGGCATCTAGCTATTTTGGCATGAACGCGAGTTACTAACTTTCTCGCTTTATTCCTTGTGTTACTTCCTTTCAGTTTCCTACTAAGCTTGTTTTGTTTCCGTTTTAAATTCCGATCTTGTTTAGCTAAATGTTGCGGATTGTTGTACTTACTCCCAAGTCTGTTTAAAAGAGATATTCCTCCCCTAGCTGGAGAAGAATAATCGCTAGTTTATCCTTTCCTCGTCTGCTTTCTCAGTATAAACCAGGAGAGGATAGAGTAATCCTTTTTACTTGCGCTCTGCGTCTGTCCAGCTGGGAAGCGCGTAGTCGTTCACCAAACTGAGACAGGACGGGTTTTTTTGTCTCCCCGCGTCGCGGCGATGGGGCAATGCCTTGACGCTCACCAACTCGGCGGTCGGATTTATCTACCCCAGGGGGCAGATGAGAAATAAGTAAAGAAATGTAAAAAAATATTATGATTCAATTATCCTTTTATTAATAAAGCGATCTGATAACGTTCGCCCTTGAGATTGTGGTAAAACAGGCAATGGATTATTATCAAACGCTCAAACGATTTCTGGTATCGGTTTTTGCGCTCGCGATCGGTGTGTGGATGTGGGCGAGCGGGCCCGCCGCAATAGCATACGATAATCCCGACTTACTGCCCAAGCAGCAGACTCCAATAATCGACTTGGCAAAATCCCTCAGCGAATTTCAGGAAGAGGCACTGGCGAAGGATATCGAGCAATTTGAGACAGAAACCGGCTTCAAACTGCGAGTTTTGACCCAATACGACCGCACGCCCGGTCGCGCTGTGAAAGGCTTTTGGGGATTAGATGACAAAAGCGTCCTGGTGGTTGCGGATTCGCGGGGTGGGAATATCCTCAACTTCAGCGTGGGGGATGATGTCTACAAGCTGCTACCGAGAACGTTTTGGATCGAACTGCAAACTCGCTACGGTAATATGTACTTCGTGCGGGACAACGGGGAAGACCAATCGATCCTGCAATCGTTGGAATCGATTAAAACCTGCCTGCGCCAAGGCGGTTGCAACGTAGTACCGGGACTGCCCCGCGAGCAATGGATATTCACCTTAATTACATCAATTGTCGGCGGCGTAGTGTTTGGACTAGCTGCCGTACCCCGCAAACCGGGACAAGTCATCGCATGGCAATGGGCGTTGATTTTATCGCCGTTGTGGGGGATATTATTTATTTCTTTCGGTATTGGGCCAGTGGTGACCCGCACGTCAGAGTGGTTGCCCTTAGTGCGGAACGTGGCAGGGTTTATGATTGGTGCTTTAGTGGCGTACTTGTCGCCAGCGATCGCATCGGCGTCTGAAAGCTCTAGTCGCTAATTCTGCCAAAGTAAAGCGATCGCTAAGCGAACTGCCGATCCAACACTGGAAAAGCGAGCAGCTTCTGGGGCAGTTTTTTCCCAGCGCAACAGCTGCTCGGTAAAGGTCGGATCTCGCTTGGCGCGTTTGGCGATCGCCGTACTAATTACCTTTTGTTGGATTTCTTCGGTGGAAAAGCCCTGGCGATGCAGGTAAATCAACAGCCGCTGCACCGACTCGACAAACCTTTCCGGCGCTTGGGACATCAAAATAACTTCGATTTGATAAACCACCTCTTTATAAATCTGCTGGCGTTGATTTTGTTGTTGCTGTTCCTTTAGCTTCTTCTCAGAGTTCTGTTTTGCTGGCTGTTTTTGGGCTTGGCGCTGTGGAATATCAAGCAGTTTAAAGATTTCACCCCGTTTCGCCTGACAGCGCTCGAGCATTTCTGGGTAAAGGCTTAACAAGCGATCGCGCAATTTTTGCACGTTCACCAACTGATTCGACATTAGTTGCAGGCGATAGCACTCTGGGAAGGAATCAAAAGACTTGATGCTCAAACTCAGGTGGGTTTCTTCCTGCTCGATCTGGGTAAGCGTATAGGTCAAAGCTTCCCAGTTAGGAGCCTCTTTCCATTCAATTGAGATCGTCGAGCTGTCTTCCTCATGCCTTCCTGCTAGCTCTCCTGGCTTTAAATCGCCATTGGCAGGATAGCGCTCGGTAGGGCTTTTGGTGGCGTAATCAAACCCCGTAAAGGCGTAACGACATTCAACTCTGGACAAATCCACATCTTCAACGTGCCAGCGCTCGATGCAACAGCCAGTCATTTGCGCCCGATCCAAATTAGTGCGGATTAAATGGCTTTCCAATAAATAAGCGCCGCTGAGATCGGCTTCGCTCAATATTGTCTCGCTCAGGTAAGCGCCGCTGAGATCGGCTCGCTGCAAGTCCGCCCCGCGTAAATTTGCCTCGCTCAAGTCAGCTCGCAGTAACAATACCTCTTGGAGATTAGTTCGCAATAAATAAGCTTTCCGCAAGCTGGCTTTGAGTAAATAGGCACCGGCGAGGTTAGCGCGGCTCATGTCCGCACCGTTGAGAATAGCTTCGCTGAGGTCAGAGCCGGTTAAAATAATGCGATGCAAGTCCGCCTCGCTCAAATTTGCCGAACGCAGGCAAACTCCACTCAGGTTGGCTTCGGTGAGATTGGTACGGATTAAAATAGCGCCCCGCAAATTCGCCGAATCTAAATTCGCTTCCCGGAGACTGGCGGCGGTGAGGTTAGCGCTAATCAGGCTAGCTCGTTGCAGATTTGCCTCCATCAATTCGGCTCCCATCAGCTGGGAGTTATTTAGCTTAGCCCGTTCCAAATTGCTTTGATCTAACTTAGCGCCCTGGAGGTTCGTACTACTGAGATCGGCTTCCTGTAGCACGGCCCAGTTCAAGTCTGCCTCTTGTAGGTCGGCGAGGCGCAGATCTGCTTTGGTGAGATTGGCACCGCTTAAAATCGCCTGATTCAGGTTCGCACTTGCCAACGTCACGTGACGCAGGTCGGCTTGACGCAGCACGGCACCGCTAAGCTGAGCGCGATTTAAAAAAGACCAACTCAGATTTGCACCCGTGAGATTAGCGCCAGTCAGGTCGATATCTTGCAAATTGACCCCTGTGAGACTGGCTCCACTCAGGTCAACGTGGGCAAAATACCGCTCTCCTTGTCTGTATCTGGCTAGAAGATCTTGGATTTGCATTCAAGCCCTTGGGGCAGGATGATTACCTCAATATTGACACTCCCCGCAGCTATTGCTTTTGGGATTCTTGGTTCCCTGACTCGCCTAAGAGCAGCAGGGAAAGCACCAACCGCCCAAGAGGGCAAATCTCCCCATAGACGCGAAGCGGCTTCCCGCAGGGTAGCGTAAGTTCCCGTGTGTCCCACGGTACACAGTCCTAATCTCAAAATGTTGATGCTGGCGTTCACGTCTCTATCTTCTACATATCCGCAATCTGGGCAAACATGGGTTCTAGTTGACAGAGATTTTTTCACCTTTTTACCACAGTTAGAACAATTTTGGCTTGTATGATCGGGAGAAACTGCAACCGTCACCTTCCCGTATTTTTCTCCCAAATACTCTAACCAAGTGGGAAAATTTGACCAGCCAGCATCACTGATTGATTTAGCCAGATGTCGATTACGTAGTAGCCATTTCACATTCAAGTTTTCATAGGCTACCAAATCGTTAGACTCGATCGGGTCGTATGCCAATCTGTTGCAATACTCTTTTCGCTGCCTACTTACTTTTAAATGCTGCCGGGCATACCTATTTTTGGCTTTGTGATAGTTGTTAGACTGCCGTTGCTTAGCCTTCTTTCTAGCTGCGCTAAACTTCTGGGATTTTTTGCGATTAGCACGGTTTAACTGCTGCTCACACTTGCGGTAAAACTGGGGGGATGGTTCTAGATTGCCGTTGTCAGCAATAAAGTATTTCAACCCCAAGTCAATACCAACTACTTGACCAGTTGGCTGTGTTTCAATTTTGAGAGCAACATCGATGGCAAATTGCGCGTAATATCCATCAGCACGACTTACTAACCGGACATGGATGTAGCAATCAAGGTTGTAGGTTCCCTTCAATTTCAGAGTTCCTATTCCTTTTTTATCTGAGAAACTTATGGCTTTTCTCGTTTCATAAAGTTTCCACCCAGAGGTTTTATATTCCACTGAACGGCAGTTTTTCTTAAACTTTGGAAAACCTTTCTTCCCCTTAACTTTCTGCTTGCAGTTATCGTCAAACCGAGCTGCATTCCAAGCACGGAAAGCCGCAGATTTTCGAGCCATTGAATTGAGTTCATCGGCAAAGCAAAACTCAGCAGCTAATACAGCGCCATGTTTGTTCAATGGGTACTTGTCAATTTTCTTGTCTTTGTTGTCCATCGGGTGACGTAAACACTTGTTTTGGACGAACTGACTGGTACGAATAGCGTCGTCTATTGCACGATACTGCTTATCTTTCCCTTTGACTTTGAACTCGTAGATTATCATGGCTCGACCTAACCAAATACATAGTTATGCTAACACGTCAACATCCAAGAGAAAGCAATTAAACTTAAAATTTGTATTCAATCCAAGGGCAAAATTTGTCAGACCTATTGTCTGACGCGGTCACGAAGGTCGCGCATACATGGGGTGAGAGCGAACTGCTCTATAAGAGAGCATGAAAGCCGCCGCTGGCGGTGACTAGAGGCGTACCGATCCCGTAGGGTCTGCAAAAGACCTCTGCAACAAACAAACTCTTTGGCAGGCAGGATGCCCACCCCACAAGAGTTATGGGAGAAGTCTTTTGCAGAATCGCGATGCGGGTGCTGTTCCACATTTAATTTTTTCTCTCACCTGCTCACTTGCTCACCAAGCAGCCCGTCTTTATGGTAACCAGAGGGGATGAAAGCCGGCGATGGGCAACTGCTCTGGCTGCACTGAGACGGATGTGGCTTCCGCCGATCCAGTGGGCAGGGGTACTAGCCAAAGGCGACTGGTGACGATCGCTTCCCCCGAATCCGTGCGGGGGGCATCGGACTGGGCGGCTGCTGGTTGGACGATCGTGACGGGTTGGTCAAACAGCAAGGCTATCCCGTCGGGTGACAAGCTGATTTCTGCTTGCCGCTGATTTTTTAACACCACCAGCGTCCGCAGTTCGGATGTTTCCAGGTTGATGGCGGCGATGTAGGGTTCTTCGATAAACTCATCTCCCGGTATCAATTGAGTCAGCAGGCAATAAAGCGTTTTTCCTCCCGGATCGAATTGAGCGTCGATAATTGAGCCAGTGGTGCGGAAAAGTTCTTTTTCCACTCCGACGTTGTTTACCAGATACAGCGAGCGCGTCCTATCGGTGTTAAATTTTACCATCGCGGCGGCAGATCCATCGTCGGAAAAGCCGACAATGGTGCCAAATTTGGGCAGAAAATCGAGGGGTTTATCTCCAGGGTTGTCTAAAGGTACGATCGCTAATCCCTCACCTTGGGCGATCGCGATCGCTTTACTATCTGGGGCGATCTTAAAATCTCCCCCCGGTTGTCCTTTTAGCGGTTTAGCCTTACCATCCGGCTTAATTATCCACAGGCCAAAATCTGCGGAGTTACGCCGGGAAACCCTCTGGACGACAATTGTTTGACCATCGGCGGATAAATCGAATTTCAGGTTTTGGTAATATTTATGATCCAAAACCAACTTGATTTTGCCTGGGGGTTCAAGACGACCTGAAGACGAGTCGGGAGATGGGGGAGCAATGCCGGTGGTGACAGCGTACAGCTGTTGTTCTAGAATGCTTTGGCGCTGGAACGAACGGGGATTCGCCGAGAACAAAATGCGATCGCCTAACGGATATGGCTCAAAGTCTGTCACGACCAAATCTGGTGGCGTGAGGGCGATTGGTTTTGGCTGTTTGGCGCTCAAGTTTACCAACATTAACCTTCCCGCCTCTTTGCCTTTAATTCCCAGGTAAGCAAACGCGCGATCGCGGGTTTTAAACTTAGCAGTAAAAGGTTGTATTTGCCTTTGCGGTTGGTTATCCTTGGCGAATTTATCCTGAGCGCGGAGCAATTTTAATTGATATTCGCTGCCGTAGGGTGCGGGGGAAATCAACGTATAAGCCATCCGCCGTCCTGCCCAACTGAATTTTCCTGGCAGGGGTGGATCGATCCTCAAATTTTGTTCGACGCTGGTATGGTTCATCGGGCGACTAAAAGTGAGGATAAATCCCCGATCTTCCGCCCCTATTTGTTTATCTTGCCAGCTAAAATCTCGCACCCGCGAACTCGATCGATCGCCACTCCACAACAAAAGCCCGATCGTGACGCTCAGTATTAGTATTAATGCGATCGCCGCGCGGTCAAGCGGTTGCAGAAATGATTTTTTCATTGCTAATTGCTAATTGCGAGCTTGCTAATTGCTAATTGCTAATTGCCAGCTTGACGATAAAAGCTGTTTACTATTAGCCATTAGCCTCGTTCCCACAGCTCCTGCCTGGGAACGCCATTAGCCCTTTTAATAATCGTATGGGTTTTTAGGTTCGGGAATAGGTTTGAGCGAACTTGCTTGAATTGTTAGTTGGCGCTTTCCTGCCAAAGTTTCGGTAATCATTTCTCCTTCTATTTCTAGCCAGGTATCCGGCGCATAGGCGGTACGGTTCCCGGTTAATTTTACTGGCAATCCGACTGGATAGGCATCGGCGGCGCAGCAGGTAATTACGAAGCGAGCCAGCATTAAGTATTGATCCGGCATGTTTTTCGGATGGATAACAAAGCCTTGCACCTTGACTTTTTGCCCGGTATATGTATCGGGTTCGGGATAAACATTTAAAGTGCGTATCCAGTCGATCAGGGATCGCTCTTGGGGCGGTTTGGCGCTGCGGAAGGCGACGGGATGACTGCGCGTCATCGATAAGGTATCGGCAACTCCCCGTTCAATTGCGGTAGAACTGGTAAATACGCGGGGGGTAATAATAAAACCGAGCATTGCGGTTACTAACAGCAAAGTGCTGCTCCAACCGGGGGGAAATAATGTGATGTGTTGAACTGTCTGGGGCAAAATTATCCGGGACGATCTAGAGCGCAGCAGCGTTGGTAGGAGACTTTGCGCCCTCAAACTACCAAGCACCAGCAAACCGAATCCTCCGGCGATGACTAACCAAAAGTAATCGGGGTGAATCAACAATCTTAACTTGCCAGTCAGCCAATATTTCAGCATCAAAATGCCCCAGGCGAGAATCGCCACGACATCTAGCCAGGGCATTAATATATTTTGAATTTGGGATTTGGGATTTGGGATGGTCATTGCTAATTGCTAATTGCGAGCTTGCTAATTGCTAATTGCTAATTGCCAGCTTGATGCTCAACGCTGTTTACTATTAGCCATTAGCCATTAGCCAAAAGATATCTGATAAATCAAAGTGAATAGAAAAGTCAATTGTGCTGCTAAAGCCAATAAATAGAATACAGCGCGGGATTTGAAGATAGATAGCATTAAACCAATCGCTTTGAGGTCGATCATTGGACCAAATACCAGGAAAGCGAGCAAAGAAGCGCTGGTAAATGCAGAAGCAAACGAGAGGGCGAAAAATGAATCTACCGTCGAACAAATCGACACTACCGCCGCCAACACCATCATGGCGACAATTGAAGTAATTGGGTCTTGACCGAGACTGAGGATAATTTCGCGGGGAACTGCCACTTGTAGGGTAGCAGCGATCGCGCTTCCCAGCACCAACACCGCTCCTAATTCCCGCAACTCTTGTACTGTATTTTCTAGGAACAAACGCAGGCGGTCTTTTAGGGGTTTACTGGTAATCGACCCAGCGGCGGCGATAAATTCTGGCGTATCCATGCGAATCGACGTACCCTTACCGCCCAACATAAAAGTCCCCGACTGCAATAAACTTGGCGTTGAATCCTTTTTTCCCAACTTGGGTGCGGGTATCGAGCAAGCGACGAGTGGGTGTAGCATGGGTCGCAGGTCAGCTTGAGCGCTGAAAACCCAACCAATAATGGTAGCGATCGCTAAAGAACACAATACCCGCAACAATACTATTTCTGGCTGATCGCGAAACGCCGTCCATGTCGCCCAAATCACAATCGGATTGATTGTCGGCGCCGCCAATAAAAATCCGATCGCTACAGGGGCGGGTACTCCCTGCATCAGCAGTCGCCGCGCTACCGGCACGTTACCGCACTCGCACACGGGAAACAAAAATCCAATCAAACTCCCGGCGAAAGCGCCCAGCAGAGGGTTTTTAGGCATCGCTGCAATTAATTTACCTTCGTCTATAAACAACAGCAGCAATCCTGAGAACAAAACCCCCAGCAGCAAGAAAGGGATCGCCTCTACTAGCAAGCTCAGGAATAGGGTAAAGCCAGTGTTGAATTGAGTCATCGGGTGAGGGGCAATTTCGCTAAAATTCCACAGCTTAATGCGGATCGGTTCAACCGTCGCGGGTAATAGGTGGTAGGAAACAGTTTACCCACTACTGTACGGGCGATCGCATTGACGCAGAAAAATTTTGACCGACAGGTTATCTCCGCGAATGCTTTACCCCCTTATGTGGCGTTTTGTCAAAGGCATTGTAATTAATCGTTACATTTAGTTGATGATTCGGGGTTTCTGATGGCGCGGCTCACCCACAAGGGTGAAGCAATCTTAAGGAAGGAACAGCCATGTTGTTAACAGGGGATCTGGATCGCTAAAAAGTTCGATCCCGATCACATGAAATTTATAACTTCCTGTGTGTATCTATCAATAGGTTCGTCAGCGAGCAAGTCGTCTATGTTACAAACAGCCCCAAGAATAGCAACCTGTCTGAAAGCGATCCGGCTTAATTTTCAGGCTCTGACTGCTTTTGAGCGCGTGACCGAGCAGTATTGTCACTTGGGGGTTCGGTTTAGCGATGCGATCGCCCTGGAACCTTCTAACCCAGCCTTTTTGCCCAAAACCGGCTGTTTCGTCCTCATGCCTTTAGGGCAGGAAATGATTCTGACTGCCAGTTTTGACTCGCCCACGTCCTGGGTGGGTGGTGAAGTCTGCGGTGCTGGATCTGTTATTTTAACGGCTTTTGACCAAACGGGAAAAATCCTTGCCCAGGTTACCACCGCAGCTACCCCTGGTGTTGCACCGAGCCAAGGAAAAGGCAGTTGCTCCTGGCAGCAGCTAGAATTGAATCGCTCCGGTATTGCTAAGGTGATGTTCCACTCTAGCGAGCCGTTTATTATCAAGGATTTTTATTTTAAGGGGGCTATAACCGCTAACGCTCCGAGCTATTGACATCTCCCTCTCAAGATAGTCGTTTATGCTTTTATCAGCTCGAAAATAGGTTATATAAAGAGCGTTTAATTGCCCGTTAGAAAAACTCCACCGCCTCGCCCCGGTTGGGGGATATGCTGTATTTGTAATCACAATGGGGATTTAACCAAACACGATATTATGGGTTCGTTGGGTTTTAACGCGACCGAATCACAACCGAGTTTATTGGATGGACAGGTGTCTGAAATTATTCACCCACATCTCGGTTTACACAGCACGCTCGAAGAACTATTCCTTTACGATTTTCACCTGGAATTATCTCAACCGGGGCGGAAAGTAACCCAGGCATTTGAAGCAAATCCGATGCTGCCTGGGGTGATTTTAACCAAACGAGGAAAGTTTGCGGGCATGATTTCCCGGCGTCGATTTTTGGAGTATATGAGCCGCCCTTTCGGGTTAGAAGTATTTTCTAAGCGCCCACTAGAGGATTTGTATCAGTTTGCCAAAACCGATCTGTTGATTCTCCCCGGCAATACTTCAATTTTGGCAGCCGCCCAGCGGTCATTACACCGTAGCTACGGGATGGCAGCTGTTGTTGTAATGGGCGAGCGCTCAAGGGCGCCACAAGGGATGGATTACAACCTTGAGGCAAGAGGGAAAGTGACAACCCCCGATTTACTTTACGAGCCAATTGTGGTAGAAATTTCGCCTCAAGTTTACCGCTTGCTGGATGTGCATCAATTATTGGTGGCTCAGTCGCGCATTCACCAAATGGCGCTTGAGCTGATCGAGCAACTCAATCAAAAACTGGAAACAGCTAACCAGGAATTGCAATTACTCGCGGCAGTTGATAGCTTGACTCAAACGGCAAATCGGCGTAAATTTGATCAATATTTGAATATAAAGTGGCGCGATATGGCAAGGGAAAAAGGGTCCCTGTCTTTAATTTTGTGCGATATTGATTTTTTCAAACGATACAACGATACCTACGGTCATCAAGCTGGAGATCTCTGCTTGCAGCAAGTTGCTGGTGCGCTGCGCGGTGCCGCAAAGCGACCTGAAGATTTGGTAGCTCGTTATGGGGGCGAAGAATTTGCCGCCATCTTACCCCATACTGATAGGGCTGGCGCCATCCACGTGGCAGAAAAAATGCGAGTCGGGGTTCTAGCGCTAGAGATTCCCCATGCTGATTCTACTGTTAACCAATATGTTACTATTAGTGTGGGCGTGGCTAGCGCGATTACCCACTTAGAATCTTCCCCAGAAGAGTTGATTGCGGCAGCAGACCAAGCACTGTATCATGCTAAAGAAAGCGGACGCGATCGCTATACTTTTTATCCACCCGAAATTGCCTAACCTTACCTTGACTGAGTTCAAGTTTTCAGGTTAATTCAAAGTTAACTGAAGTTTGAGAATAGGTTAAAATTGATTTAAAACTGAATATTAATGATTTTTTTTAGTTAAGCAGAGGATTAGTGGGTGTTGCTCCGGCCAAAAAATAGGGTGATATAGTTTAAATGACGCCGAAAGACCGACTATAATATTGAGCGAGAATTACTGCTATGATGGCTTTGCCAAAAGTATATTACCAAATGTCAGTTTTACCGGCATTGGAAACGCTAAATTTGGAGTCTAAGCTGCAAGACCTGTCGCTTTACGAGTTTCAAATTGAAGCCGAACGGACGGGGATAGAAGTGGCGAGGGCTTTTGATAGCAATCCTCTACTGCCAGGAGCAATTTTAACCGAGAAAGAACAGTTACTAGGGATGATTTCGCGGCGGCGGTTTTTAGAATACATGAGCCGCCCTTATGGACTAGAACTGTTTTTGAAGCGACCGATCAAATGTTTGTACTTATTAGCGCGGGCAGAAACTTTAGTGTTGCCGAGCAATACATTAATTGTGAAAGCAGCTAAGCAGTCTTTGCAGCGACCGGCTCATTTGCTATACGAACCATTGGTAGTAGAAATTGAACCGCAAGTTTATAAATTATTAGATGTGCATCAGTTAATGGTGGCTCAATCCCACATCCACGAGCTAGCCACCCATCTGTTAAACGAGCAAACTCAGGCTCACCTAATCCAAACAGAAAAGATGGCTAGCTTAGGCCAAATGATGGCTGGGATAGCTCACGAAATTTTAAATCCAGTTAACTTTATTTCGGGAAATATAGATTACCTGTCAAAGTATAGCGACGATCTGATTAATTTAATAACGGCTTACGAAGAGGGGGTTACCGAACCGCCACCCAGAGTGGTTGAAATAAAAGAAGAAATTGAACTAGATTATTTACAAGAAGATCTGCTGGTAATTATTAATAGCATAAAGCAGGGAACCGAACGATTAATCAAGATTATCAACAGTATGCGGAATTTCTCGCATATGGGGGAAGGGAGTCGCCAGCCAGCAGACATACACGAGTGCATCGATAGTACGCTGTTGATTTTACATAACCGCATTAAATATACCATTGAATTAGTGAAAAACTACGGGGAACTGCCGCTAGTGCCGTGCTATTCTGGGCAGTTGAGTCAGGTGTTTACGAATATTATCAGCAATGCCATTGATGCGCTGATGGAGAAATCGGCAGCGCTCAAAGAAGCGGGTAAATCTGCCCGTAAATGGCAGGCGAGAATAGAAATTAGCACCTGTGTTGTAGAAGCTGAAAATAGCCGGTGGGCTGCGATTCGTATTACCGATAATGGCCCCGGTATTCCAGAGGAAATTCAACAGCGAATTTTTGAAACATTTTTTACCACGAAGCCAGTGGGTAAAGGAACGGGACTGGGGTTAGCAATTAGCCGTCAAATTGTGACAGAAAAGCACAAAGGGAGATTAAACTTGCGAAGTCAGGCTGAAGTCGGCACGGAATTTGAGATCCTGCTGCCTTTGGAGTGAAGAAGTTGACATCTTGCAGCAATGGAGTAGGCGGGCGAGACGCCCACCCCACAAGAAGCCCAGCCCACAAGAGTTGTTTTGTGGTGGGATAGGCATCCTGCCTGTCGCGCACGCGACAAGAGTTGTTTTGTGGTGGCAGAGGCATCCTGCCTGTCGCGCAACCGAGAAGAGTTGTTTTCTGGTGGCAGAGGCATCCTGCCTGTCGCGCAACCGAGAAGAGTTGTTTTCTGGTGGCAGAGGCATCCTGCCTGTCGGATAGGCCAGGGATGGGGAAAATGATAGGCTATTTAAAATAAATCCAGATCTATAACGGGATAGATACAAGTCGGGTGCATGGTGCCAAAACGAGTTCTGTCAGTGCCACACTTGTCTGAGGGGAGCAATCAAGACCTTTCTTTAGAGTCAACCCTAGATGAACTACCGCTGTACGATTTTAGCGTTGAGAGTAGCAGTCTGGGGGTAGAAGTCGCGCGCACGTTTGAGAAGTATCCCCGGCTACCAGGAGCGATTTTACTGGATAGGGGTGAATTTGTCGGCATGATTTCGCGACAGCGGCTATTGGAGTACTTGCTGCGTCCCCACGGGATGGAGATATTTTTGCACGAACCGCTGGATGTTCTTTACAGTTATGCTCGCACAGAGGTTTTAGTGGTGCCTGGTAGCAAGCCAATTTTAACAGCGGCGCAGCAGGCACTGAGGCGATCGGGCGAACTTTTAGGCGAACCCGTCGTCGTCGAAACGGCAACGAAAACTTATAAATTATTAGATATCCACGAATTGAATATCGCCTACTGGCAAATTCGAGGCATAGAAACCCAAGTGCGTTACGAACGCGCTCAAGCGCAAATGATTCAAAGCGAAAAAATGGCTAACTTGGGGCGTTTGGTGGATGGATTGGCGCACGAAATTTTAGACCCGGTTAACTTTATTTGGGGCAATTTAACCCACCTGACCAATTACAGCGAGGGTTTGCTACAGTTAATGGCGGCTTATGAAGCCAAGCTAACCGATGGTTCAGAGGAAATCAGCGCCCTCAAGCAAGAGATGGAATTTGATTTTTTACAACAAGATATGTCCCAAGCGATTGGGAGTATTAAAACGGGCGCAGAACGGTTAAA
Organism: Microseira wollei NIES-4236; assembly: GCF_020521235.1. Classification (GTDB taxonomy): domain Bacteria; phylum Cyanobacteriota; class Cyanobacteriia; order Cyanobacteriales; family Aerosakkonemataceae; genus Microseira; species Microseira wollei. Next base: position 19,458 of record NZ_BLAY01000020.1, read on the forward strand.
AAAACTGGCGACGAGTCTGCAAAATTTTTGCCATATAGATGAAATTTATCCCAAACCGGCTGACTTGAATGCCTGCTTAGATAGTATCGTGCTGTTGCTGAAAAGCCGTTTAAGCAGCGAGATTGAAATTGTGAAAAACTACGGGTTATTGCCGCCGGTAACTTGCTATATCGGACAATTAAACCAAGTGTTTATGAATATCCTCACCAATGCTGTTGATGCATTGCTCAATGAGGCAGTTCACCAAAAATTGGCAAGGTCGTTTAACGAGGAAGGGGAAAAAAATTCAACTGGCAAACCTAGAATTGAGATTACAACTAAAGTTTGTTCTCTCGATTCGGATGCTCGCTGGGTTTCGATTAGTATTGCAGATAATGGCCCCGGTTTATCCCCCAAGGCGCAAAAGCAGATTTTGGAATCTTTTTCCATCGCAAAAAGGTCTGAAAAAGAGACGAGTTTGGCGTTGAGTTATCGGATTGTGACCGCTAAGCATGGGGGTAAATTTTTGATGCGTTCCTGTAGCGGCGAACTGGGAGAATCGCTCCTCGGTAGCGGTACTGAATTTGAAATTTTGTTACCTTTAGTTTAAATTTAAGTATTTTTTTAGCTGCCAGTAGCACCTTGGTACGCGCGACTGTTCCAGGGATAGTTGGTTTTTGGCGCGGGAAGGTTTCGCGTTCTCCGTGTAATTTCCCAAAAATCAGGCGAATTTTTGCGAATTTATGCAGGATATTACCGAATTTTTGGCTCGCTTGGATGCTAACTGAAAGTAGGTTTTGAGGATTTAGACGATCGCGCTATAGCTGGATGCGATCGCAATCATCGTATTATGGCGATTTCCACTTAGTTGACACTCCCCGGCGTACAGCCTTGGGGATTCTTGGTTCAACGAGTCCACTTACCACAATCTAGTTGCCCAAATTATGCCAGAGATGGTTCTCTTTGCAAGCTTTCACTCCATTACAGAAGTCTGTTTCGGTATGCCCTACCGTACAGTTCAAAACTTAAATTCTAGTTTTTCTGGTACTTGTTGCATGAACATTTTACCTGTTGGTGCTTTTCCCAACAGAACGCCATATGTTCAGTTTTCAAGGTGCGCTACTCCTTCGAGTACTGGGTGTTTAATGTGGTTGATTACCCTGACCACAAAGAAATTTTAGCACAAAATAAAGCCGTCCTAGAAGGACGGGGCTAACAACCCAATTTTTTGGTAAACCGGCTACCAAGCGAGTAAAATCTATACATCTCAAAAAAGAAATGTTATAATAGCAAACTTTTAAAGGTATAGGATGACGGGTGCGACGGGGTTAGAGCTGCTGGGTGTAACAATAATTAACGCTTGTTGCTAGTTATCTTTTTAGGGCTGCTAATAGCTAATGCTATAACCGAAAAATATTATTATGAGCAATTAGCAATTAGCGATTAGCAATGGGAGCAAACAATAATAGTTATAACTAGCAACTTGGGTTAATTAGATAAATACAGAGTATAGCTTGGATTCGGCTCGGGTTTAGACTAGGGTGTCCCTTGACTGTTGGTAACTACATAACAATTGCAAATAAAACTATGATTTTTGAAACTAGCATCACCGATTGCCAACAGATAGAGTCAGGATGGAGGGAGAGCGAACAGAGGGTTAAAAATCTGATTGCTAATATCCCAGGGGTAATTTATAGCTGCGCCTGGGACGCGGATCGGAGGATAGAATTGATTGGAGATGCGATCGCAGAAATTACCGGCTACCCTGCATCCGATTTTATTCAAAATAAAGTCAGGACATTTGCCAGTATAATCCATCCGGCAGACTCCGAGCGGGTCAAGACAATAGTTGGTGAAAGTGTAAGCGCACGCCGCCCTTACGTTCTCGAATATCGGCTGCTCCATGCAGATGGTAGCATCAGATGGGTGTATGAAAAAGGACAAGGAATTTTCTCCAAGTCAGGCAAGGTTTTGTTCCTAGAGGGAATTATATTTGACATTAGCGAAGAAACCGAGCGCTGGAATAGGGAAGGCAAACAAACCGAGTTAGCGCTGCAAGAAAGCGAGTATCGGTATTACACCTTAACCACAATATCTCCAGTTGGTATATTCCGCACCGATATCGAGGGAAACTGTTTATACGCTAACCCGAAATGGTGCGAAATATCGGGACTCAAACTTGAGAAAATTATCGGAAAAACTTGGTACGAAACCATACACCCCCACGAGGGAGAGCGAATTACCAAAGAATGGAAGCAATGGGTCACTGTAGAGACGTTGAGTCCAAAGTCTTTACAGGTCTTTAAAACCGAGTATCGGTTTGAGCATCCAGATGGAAAAATTACCTGGGTACTGGGTCAAATAGTGGCGGAAAAAGATAGTCGGAAAAAAGTTATTGGCTATGTAGGAACGCTGACTGAAATTACCGATTACAAGCAGATAGAAGCACAGTTGCGGCAAAGCGAAGCCAAAAATAGACCAGTTATAGAATCGATTCCAGAATTGCTCGTTGTTTTTAATCGAGATGGCGCTATTTTAGAATGCAACGCCTCAGGAAAATTATGGCAAAAAGGCATGTTTGATTTAGAAAAAGCGCTAATCTCCGGCGAAGTTAAAAACTGGGAGTATCGCTTACCGATTAATGAAAATTTGCGTCACCGGGAAGCGAGAATTGTGGTTTGCCGTTCCCATGGGAATGACGAGGTTTTGGGTATTATCCACGATCTAAGGGATGCCGTAGGCGCAGAACAGGTAAAAACAAGGGTTATTGCCTGTTTCAAGCAGCAAGCTCAAATTCTCGACCAGATACACGATGCAGTCATTTCTACAGATATGCGTGGATACGTGACAAGTTGGAATCAGGGTGCAGAAAGATTGTATGGATATTTGGCATCCGAGGTTTTAGGCAAGCATATCTCATTAATTTACCCAAACGATCGCCACGAGTTTCTGCAAGAGCAAGTAATTCAACCTCTGCTAGAAAAAGGAACTCACGAAATCGAGCATCCGATGCTAAACAAGGCAGGGGAAGAAGTATACATTCACCTTAAGCTTTCGCTGCTAAAAGACAGCCAAGGTCGCACAAATGGGATGATTGGCTACGGGATGGACATCACTGATCGCAAGCGAACCGAAGAAAAATTACGCCAAAGTGAAGCGAGAAATCGCGCTTTCCTGGAGGCGTTACCAGATTTGATCTTTCGCATCAGTAAAGATGGAATTTTTCTCGATTTTCACGCAGACAACACAAGCAAGCTGTTGGTGTCTGATGGTTCGTTTATCGGTCAAAGCGTCTGGGATATCCTGCCGCCAGAAGTAGCACAGTCAACTATGTGCTGTGTCGAGCGAGCATTACAAACTGGTCAAATTCAATGGTTTGAATATTGGTTGCCCAAAAATGGCATTCATCACGATTACGAGGCGAGAATTGTCAAAAGTGGAGCAGATGAAGCTTTAGCGATCGTGCGCGATATCACCGAGCGCAAGCAAGCTGAAGCAGCGCTTAAACAAAGCGAGGCAAGTTACAAGGAACTTGCCGAAAGCATCAGCGATGTTTTTTTCGCAATGGATAAAGATTTTAGATATACCTATTGGAACAAAGCTTCTGAAATTTTAACTGGAATTGCAGCCAAAGATGCTATTGGGAAATCGCTGTACGATCTGTTTCCGGATGTGAGAGGAACAAAAGCAGAACAGGTATATATCGAAGCTTTAAGAACGCAGTCATCCCAAAGTTGTATTGTCGAGTATCAACTGGAAAATGGCAACTACTTTTTTGAAATCAGCGCTTATCCTTCAAGTAGAGGAGGACTCTCTGTTTTTGTTAAAGATATTACGGAGCGCAAGCAAGCCGAAGAAGCACTGAGGAAATCGGAACAAAAACTTTCGCTCCACGTGCAGCAAACTCCCTTGGCGGTAATAGAAGTGAACAACAAGTGCGAAATTGTGGAGTGGAATGCGGCGGCTCGTGCAATTTTCGGCTATAGCAAAAGTGAAATTATCGGAAAAAGTGCCTTTCTGCTGGTACCGGAATATCTGACAGAGCAAATCAGCCAAATTTGGCAAGATTTGATGGCGCAAAACGGAGGGAATCGCTGCACCGCAGAAAATATTACCAAAGATGGCAGAATTATTATTTGCGAGTGGTACAATACGCCTTTAGTTGATGGAAATGGCAACTTTATTGGTGTTGCCAGCTTGGCACAAGATGTGACTGAGCGGGTGCGAAGCGAACAAACTTTACGGCGACAAGCTGAACAAGAACGCCTAGTGGCGGCAATTACGCAACGAATTCGCCAATCTTTGAACTTAGAAGAGATTCTCAACACCGCCGCCGGTGAAGTGCAGCAATTGCTGGAATGCGATCGCGTGTTAGTGTATCGGGTATGGCCCGAAGGAACTGGTAGCGTAATTACAGAAGCAGTCATGCCTGGTTGCAAGGCTATTTTAGGACAAGCTTTCTCAGAAGAAGTGTTTCCACAAGACTGCTACGAACAGTACAAAAGCGGACGAATTCGCGCCGTTTCCGATGTGAAAACAGAAGTATCGCCTTGTTTAGCCCAAATGTTGCAACAATTTGCCGTGAAATCGAAACTGATCGCACCGCTGATTCAGGGAGACGTACTTTGGGGATTGCTGATTGCTCATCAATGCAGTGCAGTACGACAGTGGCAACAGTTTGAAATTGGTTTGTTGCAACCTTTGGTAGAGCAACTAGCGATCGCAATTCAACAAGCTTCCCTATTTGAACAGCTGGAAGTTGCCAACACTGAGCTAAAACGTTTAGCTTGTTTAGATGGATTAACTGGTGTGGCGAACCGCCGCTACTTTAACGAATATTTCAACCGCGAGTGGCAACGCTTGGCAAGGGAGCAAGCACCCCTAGCTTTAATTTTGTGCGATATCGATTATTTCAAACAATATAACGACACTTACGGTCATGTAACGGGGGATTTGTGTTTGAAGCAAATTGCCGGTGCTATCGAGCAAGCGGCGAAGCGTCCGGCGGATTTAGTAGCTCGCTACGGCGGCGAAGAATTTGCGATTATTTTGCCGAATACAAAAGCTGAAGGCGCTTTGGCTGTGGCGGAAGAAATTCAAAGCTATGTAAAAGCGTTGCAAATTCCCCATGCTAAATCCCAAGTTAGCGAGTACGTTACGTTGAGTTTAGGGATTTCGGTTACGGTTCCGACGCCGAAATCTGCTTTTGAACAACTAATTTCTACGGCTGACCAAGCACTGTACGAGGCGAAATTCCAGGGACGCGATCGCGCAATTTTGAAAACCTTCCGCTAACCGATTACCCTCGTTCCCTGGATCTGCCTGGGAACGCCATTACCCATTACCAAAATCAAATATATTCCCCGCATTCATCTGCCAAATAACATAAAGCTCGAAAGCGCAATCCTACAAATTGCTCGTAGAAAGGATTCAGCTTACATAGAGGAGGAATGTGAAAGAGCGTATGCCCAAACACCTGAATATCTCGCTCAAAAGGACAACTTGCTGGTATAATTTGGCAAAGCGCCCGCGCCACTTTGGGGTTGTGAAATTCTACTGCATCAACCACCTGGCGCAGCGGTTGAAAACAATTAGATATCGCTTGGAAACAAGTAGTTAGAAATAAATTAATTGGACAAGAGATGCTCATAAAAATAACCTTTGCAGATAATCTATCTCCTTAATTCCAAAGTATTTAATTTGAAAATGTTAATTCGTATATTTTGATACATAAGTTTTATAATGATGCTAATTAAGGATTAGAGCCATCCGATTTTGGCATAAAGTCGGTGCATTGCTGTAGAATCAAAGCTTTGGCACCGATATGCCTCCCTTCCGCTTCGCGAACGCTTGCACTAACTGACCTTTCGTGAGATCTTTGAGAGCGGTAACAAGCGAGTGAGAACAGTTGACTATAGCTTCCAGGGTCGAAAATAGGAACAAATGCCTAAAGCAGGCTATGCCAACCCAGGGTAGTCAACAAGCGACCTCAACAATAATATAATATTAAGATTTGAAAACCCAAGGTTTTATATATGCCCAAAGGTAGAAAAACAGCAAATCCCGATGAAGTGTACGGAGACGATACAAGTGACGCCAACGAAATCGTGTTAGAGCTGGAAGAGGCATTTCTGGTCATTTTACTGTTAGCGAATGACGCCGATGGCGAAGTGGCTCCAGAAGAAAGGCAAGCACTCGCGGTGACGCTGGAACGGATGAATTTATTTAAATATTTGTCAACAGAAGAAATAGAAGAAATGTTCGATCGAACTAGCAATATTTTTGAGCAATATAGCGTAGATACTATTTTTGATGCGGCGAAAAAGGCGCTGGCAATGGAACTGCGGGAAACGGCTTTTGCTGCGGCTACTTATCTAGTTTTTGCGGATGGAATTGTGACTGAAGAAGAAGGGAATTTTTTAGGTCAGCTTTGGGGAGATTTGGAGATTTCAGATGAAACGGCTCAAAAAATTATAGAAGTGATGGAAATCATGCATCGGGCGTAAAAGAGGGTGCGATTGCACTAGGCATGTAAGCAAAGAAACCGGGTTTCTCTGAAAAATAGTTGATGGAAATGAGATATAGCCGGAAGAAACCCGGTTTCTAGGATCGTAGCGCGTAAGTCCTGATATACTGGACTCAGAGACAAAAAATATCAACAGAAACTTTATGCCTACCTATAAATTATATGGCTACTTATAACGAAGTACTGATTCAAGTTAAAAGCCTCACCCGTGATGAACAACTTCGGCTGTTAGAAGAATTAGCAGGGTTAATTCGTCAGCGGGTAATTAGCCAGAATCAGGATGCAAATTTGAGCAACTCGCTGCGTCGGCAGAAAATAGTTGAGATCTTGGAAAAAATTGCAGCGACTAATGTCTTTGCAAACATTAGCGATCCAGTTGAATGGCAGCGAGAGTTACGTCAAGATCCTAAATTGCTATAATGACAACAATCCTAAAAATATCACTAAAGAGTCTATGTATACTTACAACGAGGTATTGAGTGGGGCGAAAACTCTGACGCCAGATGAGCAACTGCGGCTGTTAGAAGAATTAGCAGCGTTAATTCGTCAGCAGGTAATTAGCCAGAATCAGAGTACAAGCAAAGAAATGCCAAAGCGAAATTTAAACAAATGGTACGGATTTTTACCCAAGCGCGTGGATGCTTTGGAGTTTCAGTTAAAGCTGAGACAAGAATGGGATGACTAGATATCTGCTAAATACTAATATTCTTTGGCGTGCCAGCAAGGAGATTCAAATATGGAGAAATTAGACCGCATCACTATCAATCCTAACGTTTGCCTGGGACAACCGACAATTCGGAATATGCGAATTACCGTTAGCTTCGTCATCAAAATGCTGGCAAGTACTCGGTCAATACAAGCAATTTTAGAAGCTTATCCAGAACTAGAAGCAGAAGATATACAACAAGCACTCGAATACGCAGCCTGGGCAGTGGCGGATCGCGTTTACCGCATTCCAACAGCTTAAGGAGAAATTGTGACGGCGCTCAAACTTATTGGAGACATGAATATTTCTCCACAAACTGTTACGGCGTTACAAGAGCAAGGGTGGGACATCATCCGAGTTATAGATGTTTTACCTGCCACCGTATCGGATGCAGAAATCCTCAATTTTGCCCGTCAGGAAAATCGAGTAATTGTTACTCACGATTTAGATTTTTCCATGCTAGTAGCATTAAGCGGCTACAATCAGCCAAGTTTAATAACTCTGCGATTATCCTCTACCGACCTCAACACCGTCAACCAAAAATTGTTAGAAATACTGCCACAGGTAGAGCAACAACTTCAAGCAGGAAGTGCTATTACGATAGAAGATACAGCAGTGAGGATTCGTCAGTTACCAATTTGATGAAAATGCGATATGCCTCCGGCACGCTACGCGATCGCGCGCTGGGGAATGGGGATGCGATCGCATTTTTGCAGGGGCGATCGCATGGTGGGAAATGGGGATGCGATCGCATCGTGGGGAATGGGAATGCGATCGCATTTTTGGGGAAGAGGGAAAGGTGCGATCGCTTATTAAGTAAAAACTGCGGGAATTACCTTAATCCCCTTCTGGGCAGCTACATAAACTCTATGTCTGCCACTATATACTTCGTAAGGGGGCTTACCCTTGTGGAGTGCGATAGGATCTGTTTTGCTGTGAAGTAGGCGTTCGATAGAGTCAGGAGATTTTTCTATTGAGCGGATTTTACCCTCATTTAGTTCACTTCTCTTGGGAACTCTAATATCTGACATTTTTACAGGTTTAGTTTCCATGTTTTTTCTCCCTATTTTACTAATTTTTAACTGATTGGTTACGCATCCACTGAGCTAAACGTTCTAGTTGCTGTCTCGCCAAACTTTTGATTGTTGGCTGTCTTTCCACATATTGAGCTATGCTAGGGCTAATCTGGTAGTAAAGGCTAACTAGCTGTTTACCGACTGGATTGGTTAAGAGTTTTTGATCTCGGAAATTGCGGAATGTGTCTAAATCTGGGTGTGTGGAAGTTGAGTAAGCTGCTGTGGCGATGAAGCAGCTACCAGTAGAGTCCAATGTTAGAGGACAAACCTCAGTAGAGGAAATTTCGTCAAGAGCATTCCTTATTCTTGCTAACCTCTTATCATCTAACTCTTTAATAGATCTTTTTTTCAATTCTTCAATAGCTTCACGATTGCTATCAATATGGCCTTTATACCTATTTACAATTTTTCTGAGAGATTCGTATGTTTCAATTGTTTGAACATCAAAGGAAGATTCGTACTCAGACAACTTATCGAAAATAAGTTGAACTTTTTCTGCCAGAAATGCTTTTGTAACTGAGTCGGTATAGCACGCCTGGATACCTAGCAAAATATTAGCTACATCCAACAGAGTTCGAGAATAAATGATTGATGTCTCTCTGGGAGTTAAAGAGATGTCAATTGGTATCTTTACTTTGAGGGATCGAGCCTCACATTTGCTAAACACCGCATAGGCATCAAGGGCATCTATATAATTAGCGAGAGCTTGGGTAGTATTTTGCTGTTTTTCATAATAAGCAGCCCTTTCACAAAGTCGCTCTACTTCCTTTGATGCTTGATCTGCGTGCCTGTCCAAAAAGCTGAAATCTGTCATTGTCACCCTCTATAGCTATTATTGGTATTATGATTGCTTGCTGAAAATCATCACTGGGACTTTGAGAGGCCAGTAAATTAGTTGGTAAAAGAGGTATCGATAAGGTTTTAGTACGCCATGTATAATTAGCGGAAGCATGATATTTGAGAAAAAATTGTTAGACCACTTATCTATGATGGAACCTAATATCATGACAGGGAATATAATTACGCAAGCTATAATAGCCATAACCATTGAACCATACTTGGCTATTCTACGAATAGTCAATTCACCTTTGGGTAAAGAAGGATCGATTTCATCTAGTATTGCCATGTACAAAAATTTATCAAACATATTTCACCTGACGTAAATTTAGTGTAATTAATGAAGCGATCGCTCGCTCTTAAACCTCTCCCCATCCTTGCCGTTGTTGCGGTGCGTTACACTTCGTTAACGCACCCTACATTTCTACTTACTAAAGCCGTCTCCCCGTACTTGCGTAGTAATCAGCTTTACGCATTGCCTCGTCCTTTGAAGAGGCTTTACCAGCAAACTCCGTGGCGACATATACTTCGCCAGTATCCTTGTCCCAATAAACTTCATAGGGCGTAGAACCCGATGGCGTTTTAACCTCACCAATTTTCTTTTTAGCCATAACTACTCCCTTAATTTGTAGTATTCAACTATCTGAAATGAAGCGATCGCTCTTAACCCTATTTCCATCCTTGCCGTTGTTGCGGTGTGTTACACTTCGTTAACGCACCCTACACTTTTACTTCTGTAGCTGTACAACCATTTACCCTGGATGACGCTTATCTTGCAGCCGATCTAGTTGACTCAAAATTTTGACAGCAGATATACAGTCTTTATCTCGCTCTTCCTGAGCGCATTTTACCAATTCTGAAAGCTTAGTACCCCAAACGCTTCTATTAATTTGGTTTCTACACTTGCCCCCATATTGCTTTAGTACTTCTTCAACAGTGCAATCACCTAAGCCAAACTTTTCTATGAGTTCCTTTGCTTTTCCCATTTGCCTTCTCGTTTAGACTGCTAACTTCGGTGGAGTAGTGCTTACTAGGACGATATTATCTGCCCAAGATTTAGACCTGCTAGTCGGAAATGTCGGGGATTTTAAGACCCAACTTTGTCGGAAATGCCGGAAATGTCGGAAATATCGGATACAATACGGGAAGCTGTGGGATATCGCCGATCTATGGACATCGCAGAAATCATGAAGCTTGCAGACGAGCTAGTTTTTGCTCATACGGGAAAACACTTAGATTATCTGCAACAAGCCATACTGCGTGGGACATTACAAGAGCAGAAATACGGAAAAATCGCAGAAGAAACCCACGTAAGTGAAGGTCATGTTAGAGATGTTGCTTATGAATTATGGAAAATATTTTCAGATGTATTTGGAGAACAAATTAGTAAAGCAAATTTTAGGGCTAAAGTTGAAAAATCTTTACTCTGCAATGTAACATTCCCTTTTGGGAAAACCATTCAAAGGATTGGTAAAGTAAACATTTGTCCAGAAATAGGTCAATCGCACACACCCACACCACAACCCCAAGAAACTTCAACTCAATCACATATAGACTTAGGCGACGCACCCGAAATATTTACTTTTTACGATCGCACAGACTCACTCACCACCCTGGAAAACTGGATATTACAAGATCGCTGTCGCATCATCGCACTTCTAGGAATTAACGGAATTGGCAAAACTACCCTTTCATTGCGACTGATAGAACAAATCAAAACCCATTTTGAGTACGTCATTTATCGCAGTCTCCGCTTTTCCCCAACTTTGAATGCAACTCTAACCAACTTGCTGCAAATCTTCTCCCAAGCAGCAGATATTCCCGACAGCATTGAAACGCAACTTTCCCAACTAATCGACTACCTACGCAAGTATCGCTGTCTAATTGTCCTCGATGACGTACAGATGCTTTTTAGTGAGGGACAACTGGCAGGTCAATATAAATCTGGTTATGAAGATTACCGTCTCTTTTTCAAACGCATTTCAGAAGGTTGTCATCAGAGTTGCTTGGTATTGAATAGTTGGGAAAAACCTAGAGAAGTTGCCGAACTAGAAAGAAAAAATAATTGCGTGCGTTCTTTCTTATTGGGAAGTTTAGGCGTTGCAGCTAAAGAAATTTTGAGAGAGCAAAACTTATCCGATGAAGATCGTTGGGAAACTTTGATCGATACCTATCAAGGAAATCCTCTCTGGTTAGAGTTGACTGCAAGCTTGATTCAAGAGTTATTTGGGGGTAGGGTTGAGGAGTTTTTGCAATGCGATGCGCTGATTTTAGACGATTCTTTGAAAGCACAGTTAGACCAACAATTTCAGCGGTTAACGCAGCAAGAACAGGCGGTGATGACTCAGCTTGCTAATGCCAGCGAACCCGTTGCTTTACCACAAATTTTCCAGACTGTCCAGTTATCGGCTTCTGATTTATTAAATGCCATGCGATCCTTGGGAAGGCGGTTATTATTGGAAACGCAAGAACAGGGGAAGACAACCTTTTTTAGTCTCAATCCTGTTTTGAAACAGTATGTGAAAACTCGCTATTCTTAGCAGAGATATTTCATTCTTACCCATCCCGCCCGGAAATAAATTTCCGGGCTAATAGCTGAAGTCGGTTAAAACCGACTGTAACCTGGTATCTAAGAATTTCAGTCCTCTAAAGAGGACTTAAGCTATTAGCCAGGGAATTTATTCCCTGGCGGGTATATTGGCGGCTTGTAAAACTTCTACGAGAGTTCCCATTGTCTCGCATTCCTCAAAAAAGGCTTCTAAAGCTTCTTGTACAGACTGTTTAGCTTCTTCTGGGGTTTCCCCGAAACTGGAAACATCTAGATCTGGGCAAAGTCCCACGTACAACTCTCCCTCTTGGAAGATTTCAATTCGCACTTCGATGCGCTTTGCCACAACTTTTCAAACCTCCTGCGACCAGATATTTCTAGCCTTTTGTCAACTACGGTAGCACAGAAACCAAGTGAACTGTGGCGAATAGAAACCCGGTTTCTCCAACAATACCTTCGCCAAAATTCGACACCCTTAAGGGTGTCGCTATACAAACTTTGGCTGCGGAGGCAGCCTGTAAGAATTTCAGCCCGCGAAGGCGGGCTTCGTCTGTGTAGCCCCACCCTTCAGGGTGAGGCAGCTACACATTATTCTATCCCTTCAATCCGATCTTCAACCTCTTGATACAATTCGCGCAACATTTGCAAGTTGCTTTCGCTGGTTTCCCAATAACCGCGACCATTTACTTCAAGTAAGGTTGCAACCACTTTGCGGAAGGAATGAGGATTGAGATTCATCAACCGCTGCCGCATGTTTTCATCCTGAATAAACGTCGCGTTTGTATCTTCGTAAATCCAGTTATCGACAGCGCCAGCAGTTGCACTCCAACCCATTGTATTCACCAACCGCTTGGAAAGTTCGCGCACTCCTTCGTAACCGTGACTTAACATGCCTTCGTACCACTTGGGATTTAATAGTTTGGTACGCGCATCTAAACGCACGGTTTCTGATAAGGTGCGAATTTGTGCGTTTGCGGTTGTAGTGTCGGCAATGTACGACGCGGGGGTTTTTCCATCACCGCGCAAACTGGCGACTAGCTTGGTGGGATCTGAGTCGAAATAGTGGGAAACGTCTGTTAAGGAAATTTCCGAAGAATCCAGGTTTTGGAAGGTGACATCGGCGGTTTTGAGGGTGGTTTCAAAAATCTGCCGCGATTGTTCCATCATGCCGGGATTATCGGAAGAGAAGGCAAAAGATTTGCGCTTCAAATACATTTCCTGCAACTCGGATTCGTTTTCCCAGGTGCTGTTTTCCACTGCCAGGTTGATGTTAGAAGAATAGGAACCAGAGGCGTTAGAAAATACCCGCGTTGCTGCTTGGCGCAGGTTGATTCCCATTTCTTCTGCCTGTTGCAAGGCGTGTTTGCGGACGTAGTTCATTTCCAATGGTTCGTCTGCTTCTGCTGCCATTTTTACGGCTTTATCTAACAGACTCATTTGGTTGATGAACAAGTCGCGGAATACGCCGGAACAGTTAATTACAACATCAATCCGAGGACGCCCTAATTCTTCTAACGGAATTAGTTCTAATTTATTCACTCGTCCTAATGCATCGGGGACTGGTTTTACACCCACCATCCACATGATTTGGGCGAGAGATTCGCCGTAGGTTTTGATGTTGTCGGTTCCCCACAAAACGCTGGCAATGGTTTCTGGATAATTGCCTGTATCGGCTTTCTGACGCGCTAGAAGGCGGTCTACGACAATTTTTGCCGATTTTACCGCTGCGGCGGTGGGAATCGATTGCGGGTCGAGGGCGTGGATGTTTTTACCTGTGGGTAATACATCGGGGTTGCGGATGGGGTCGCCGCCGGGGCCGGGAAGGATGTATTCTCCTTCTAAAGCGCGCAATAATGCACCGAGTTCGTTATCTGCACAGACTTGTTTCAGGCAGAATTCTAAGTATTCAAACAGCGGTTTCATTGCGTCTGGGTCTACTTTTTGATAACCCAGAGAATGCAGTGCTTCGATCCAAGGTTCTTTTTTGCCCATATTAAAGAAGTTGAGCTTAGAAACCAAGGAAACGCGACCATCGGCGTCGGTTTGTTCTTTGACTAATGCACTCACAGCAGCGCGCGTTGCGAGGGTGATTTCTTGCAGCAATTGCACATCTTCTAAGATGCCGCGATCGCTATTCGCATAAACCTCGTCAATATCCCGCCCAATGCTGTTAGCAATTATCCGAGGCAGGCTGAGGATTTCTTCTTCGGTACGATCGAGACTGGCAATATTTACCAGGGTGGCGATCGCTTCTTCTGCACTCGGCGGTTTCCCAATCACGTGCAGTCCGCAAGGTAACAACCGCGATTCAATTTCCATCAATTTGCGATAAACCGAACCGACCAAAGTATCCCGTTCTTCGGCGGTTAAATCTTTCGCATCTTGTTCTGGCAAATTGATATCTTTGTCCAAATTCACCAGGCGGCATTTATCCATGATGGTGTTGACAATTGGAATGCCGCGTCCGGTGTCTTTTAAGGTTTGGTAAGAACCAATTAATTCGCTCAGTTCTTGCAACCCTTTGTACAACCCAGCATTTTCAGCCGGAGGCGTTAAGTAAGAAATCGTTTCAGCATAGCTGCGACGCTTGGCAATCGTCGCTTCGCTGGGATTATTTGCCGCGTAGTAATACAAATTGGGAATCGTCCCAATCAAACTATCTGGATAGCATTCACCAGACATTCCGATCTGTTTTCCTGGCATGAATTCCAAAGAACCATGGGTGCCAAAGTGCAAAACTGCATCGGCTTTCCAGATTTTTTCCAGATAAGTATAGTACGCCGCAAACCCGTGGTGGGGACTCGCAGAACGAGAGAATAACAACCGCATCGGATCGCCTTCGTAGCCAAACGTAGGCTGTACCCCGATAAATACATTCCCAAATTGTTTGCCGTAAATCAACAAATTCTGCCCATCGCTATTGAGATTTCCAGGAGGTGGTCCCCAGTTTTCTTCTAAGCGTTCGGAATAGGTCGTCAGTTCTTCATATTCCGGTACGGACATGCGATAGGCAATGTTCAATTCCGGGGTGGCATACTGCGCTTGGGCGTCGTGAATCACTTCTTGCATCAAAGCTTCAGCTGATTCTGGCAATTCTGGCAAGTCGTAGCCGTTATTTTTGAGGGCTTTCATTACCTCATAAATCGAGCCAAACACGTCCAAATATGCCGCAGTTCCCACATTTCCTTTATCGGGTGGGAAGCTGAAAACTGTGATGGCAACTTTCTTTTCTAGTTTGGGACGACGGCGCAGATTTGCCCATTTTAAAGCGCGTTGGGCGACGGCTTCGATCCGATCTTGGAGAGCGATCGCGCGCCCCGTCGTTCCATCCCGCCCGGATAATATAATCGGTTCAATTGCCCCATCTAATTCGGGAATTGCTATTTGCAAAGCTACCTGAATCGGGTGCAATCCTAATTCGCTATCTTGCCATTCTTCCGTCGTCTGGAACACCAAAGGCAGCGCCACCATGTAGGGGCGATTCAGCCGCTTTAACGAATCAATTGCTTTAGGATGGTCTTGCCGTGCGGGGCCTCCAACTAATGCAAACCCGGTCAAAGATACCACAGTATCGACAATAGCAACCGGGGTTTTACTTGACGGATCGTAGAAATAAACATCCACGGGTTTAGAGAAGTCTAATCCACCCGCAAATACCGGCACAATCCGCGCGCCCATTGCTTCGATTTCCTGCACCATTGCCACATAATGGGCATCATCCCCCGTGACTAAGTGAGTGCGTTGCAATACCAAACCAACGCAAGGTGCTAGGGGATCTTTTAGATCGGAGGAAATATCTTTGCGGCTGTTGTACCAGTTGAAATACTCTTTAACATCCTCAAACATTTGTGGCGCTAAAGGATGCCAAATCCCCATATCCGGGTAAGTACGAGGCTCTAGGTATTCCGCTTTACCTAGTTTGCCTTTATACACATATTTATCCGCCAGCATCAGCAGGAAGTTTTCCAGGTTTTCGCTCGAACCGCCCAGCCAATACTGGAAGCTGAGCATAAAGTTGCGAGCGTCCTGGGCTTTATCCATTGGCAGGTATTTCAGGACTTTGGGTAAAGTTTGTAACAACTTTAACATCCCGTCTTGGAACGAACCGCCGCCGGATTTTTCCTTGCGCTTCCGCATGAATTGGGCGATCGCTCCCTTAGATTGTCCCAGTTGCGCCATCGAGAAACTACCCATTTTATTCAGGCGCATCACCTGGGGCATCGAGGGGAAAACGACGGCAACATCAAGGGTGTCGCGGTGCGGTTCCACTGCGGCGACGACCTTTTCTGCCAAATCTTCGATAAAAATGAGCGAGGCGATGAACACATTCGCTTCGCTGACATCGCGCTTGAATTCGGCGTAATTTTCCGGATCGCGCAGTTCTTCGATTAAATAACCGCTAATTTCAATCGCCAAGTTGGGGTTATTGTCGTTAATCGAACGCACCGCCGCCGAGAGGGCGCTTTGATACTGAGGCTCTAACACGACATAGACCACCTTCAGTAACGATCTGCCCTGGAGGCTGGCGGGCGCAATATGTCGAATGGTGGACTTGACGTGAGTGAACATGCTTGTTTGGCTCCTTGTTGACGCGCGTTCAAGGGATTAGCTGAGAGCGATCGCTCTCAGGTTGGAATATGAGGCACCTATGTGGTTTTACCAGAAAATGCCCGTTCTGTGGGAGTTTTGACCCCCAACTGACACAATTTGATATAAAAAATGAGATATTTTTTTACATTACTTGACAAATATGGCGAATAATGGTTATATTTCTGTTGAAAATTATTTTTAATTATTAACAGTTTGTCGCCGTTAAAACTGTCTCGTTAGTTGGGTTTCAGCGAATTATGTTTATATGGTTAAACTCGACTGTAGGGGGAAAACGAAATACAATAAACGATTTTCTATGGCAGACTGAGGTTAAAACTAATATAAATATTTTTGATATTAACTATACTAAATTTTTATCTAAACGGATTCTGAAACGGATTGACTTTAAGGATATCTAGCAAGGTTTGTGCTTTATCTCGCAAATTACTAGCAGCCAGCTTCTTAGCATCTTTCTGTGCTTGTTTGGTGTAAACCAGATCCCAGCTCACCATTCTAACTCCCGCTCGCACTCATCGATCGGCGTTGCTAGTCCTTCCCGAATCGATTCTCGCATCCCTGGAATTGACAGAAGATAGAGTGTTTCCTGCACCGATGCCCAATCAGCTTCAGACAATAGCACTGCATTTTTACCCTCTCCTGTAATCACAATGGGTTGATGTGACTGGCTTACCGAATCGATCAAATCCTGCAACTTCTGTTGAGCTTCACTGACTGGGATCATAATAACTGGGTCTTGCTAGATCTTGTCTGCTGATTATAGCCACTCCCTCATTATGAACGATTGTCTCAATTTCGGCTGCCAATTTCGCGAACGATCGCTCGAATAAGTGAATTATGCCTATATCCTTGACTAAAGCGTAATGTCATCGAGTAGCATTAGTCCTTCATCCACGTCAGAAAAGTTTTCTGTAATTTCTTCCAATGTGGCAAGTAGTGAAAGCAGAGAACCGGGGCGAATCGGTTCGATGATTAATCGATTTCCTTCTTTGCGTAACAAAACTTCTGTGCCAGGTAGCGCAAATTCATGGGGAATCTTCAGGACTTGATCTTTTCCATCGCTTAACAGACAAACATGGCATGGGTTTAGCATAAAGCAATCTCCTTCAAGTCATCTACCTTGAAGATTTAATCTTATCAAGAACCTGCAAAATTTTCTTGGCACAGGCAAGTGCCTGATCTTGGGTTTCGCACTCTGATGCAAGGTGTGTGAGTGCGCAAGCGAGTGCGTGCCTGCGGCATATCGCTTGCGCTGAAGCAATCGCTGGGGTCACGCAGCATTATTCCATATAAATATTAGATCGCGATCGCCTAAGTCCTGTCCTGCAAAAATTAAGCGCGATCGCATTACCGCAACTCCCGCCGCTCAGACAAAGTGCGATTTGTAAACACGCCCTAGTCCTGGACATAACACTCTGCTAATTGCCACAATTATGAGCAGAGTAGAGATTTCAGCGCCATGCCAGACCCCGAAAATCGACCCAGAGAATACGATGCCGTCAAAGGCGGTCAAAATTCAACCCCGATCGATGCAGCAGTCTTAGGAGGCATCAAGGGCGTTAAAAGTCGCTTATCTTCGACCGTACTCAAAGTCAGAATCGCCGCACTTTCTGAAGCGCTGAAATATGGAGAAGCAGGGTTAGATTTAGTTGTGAATGCATTGCAGGATGAATCAATGCAAAAAAGTTGGTTTCTGCGAAGCATGACTGACACTCATCATATCTATGAAAACCTTCAATTCAAACAAATCCTGTCAATTCCTGCACATCGCGATCGAGATTGGAAATTTGGAACTTTGAGAGCCTTGATGATAAAAATAGCCTCGCAATCTGGGGATGTTGCTGCCGATTTCTCTAGCACTAATAATCCTAACGGGGTTTGGAGTTACGGATGGGCAGAAAGTCTGCGATCGCCTTTTATCCTCAGCAGAAACCCCAGAGTTCGGGAAGGTCTTGACTCCTGGTGCGGCAACCGTGCCCCTGATGGCAACCCCGGCGTCTATCACAACGCGACGGGCATCCCGATCGTACTCGGCACTACGACCCGCTTTGAACCCGGTCAATTAGCTTTACATCCAGGGCCTGCCGGTGAGTATGGCTTGGTGCGCTGGACTGCACTGGAAGCTGGTAACATCTCGCTCGCCTCAGTATTTACTGGTCTAAATTTTGTCGGGCCAACAACGACTGATGTACATATTCTCCACAAGAATCAGTCTATTTTCGACAACTTTGTTGAGGGCTTTGGCGATAGCAGCGCCGCGCGGTTCGATACCAATCTTGCGGTACTTCAGGGCGATACAATCGATTTCGCCGTGGGCTTCGGGAGGAACCGGACGTACTACCATGACACTACCGGACTCGCGGTGACGATTGCACTGAGAGTGCCTTAGTCACTAGGATCTGATTTTTTGCGGTTAAGTCTTTAAAATACAACAGTACCGCTTTGAAAGCTGATCGATAGACTGCGATCGCTGAGTCATTTTATTCGATTTACAGCGGATTGCTTGCCTCGTCTTGGTACAGCCTTAAGGCTTCGTTTGTGTAGCGGCACCCTTAAGGGTGCCGCTACACAAACTTTCGGTGTACCTCATACGGCTGCAATCCGCTGTAAATGCGTAGCAGCTTATTAGCCTAGCTCAAGTAGAGTACGCCATTCCACAGGCGTACTCTACTACATCCTCCATGTAACTCCCGCAACTTGTAAAAACCCTACTCATAATGCGTCCACATCCGCAAAATTTTCACCGTATTTTCAGATTCAATCACCTCGTACACCAGACGATGTTGAATGTTGATTCCCCTCGAATATGCACCCTCCAAATCTCCCACCAATTTCTCGTATGGTGGCGGATTTTGAAACGGATTGACTTGAAGGATCTCTAGTAACGTTTGACGAAAAACAAGAGATTCAACTGCTATTAATTCAATATTTGAGAGCAGAACTTCGGGAGGAGATATATAACAATTTCAAGCTCAGTCAAGCCGAAGAGCAAAACGGTGAACTGAATTTTTCCTCTGATATTAACAAACTCAAACAACTGGTAGAAGAGTGATAATAGAGGTTAGTTTTAGCTTTTCATATGATGTCCGTTGAATTGCCCGTAATAAAAAAACCTCACAGAGTTGTTGCGTAGGGACACGGCATTATAGATATCTCGGACAAACAGATAACGTTAATCGTGCCGTGTCCCGGCTGATGATTGAGGGTAATCCTTTCAAAAAACGAATCCAGGGAAATGAAGATTTAGAAGCCAAATTTTGGCAAAAAGTAGAGCAATTTGTCAATGACCCTTTTGAAAAAAGCTTGAAAACTCATAAGTTGTCAGGGAAGCTGAAAGAATTCTGGAGTTTCAGCCTAGAATACAACTAAAGAATATTGTTTTATTTCACCGATGACGGAAAAGCTGTTTTTGTTGATATTGGTAGTCACGACGAGGTTTATTAGGACTTCACTGGTAGCGAGATGCACACCCGACGCTGCGAGTGAAGGGTAGCTATCGCAAAGCGCGATCGCAACTACCGCACATTCAGTTTTCGGAAAATGTTGCGAAACCCATTCCTGGCTAATGTTTCTAGTTCCTGTCGTTCTGTGGCAGAGAATTCACTTTGGATCTCGGAACCGCCATCGAAATATACTTCTGTCAGTTTGCCTTGGTTGAAAAAGATCGTGCTGCCATCGTGGAATCGCTGAATTGCCACCACCTTACCATTTTCAAACCAATAGCCCATACCATCACCTAATTCCGTCAGAGACTCCGAAGCTCTTACAGGTCTGCCGTTGAGTCTGCAAACAGTATAGGTCATATTTCCTTCAACTCTGCGAGTTTCTCGGCAACCTTGGGTAATTTGTTCAAGTTGATACACCCGATGAGCGTAAAAACACTCCCCAGAAGAATTATCGCAAGTGGGCGCATCGTTCAATTCATTGGCTTGAAGCTGAGTAGCTCCAGCAAACAGAAGATTGACAGAGAACGCAACAGCAGCAAATTGTTTAATCACAGATTGGTTTGTTTGAAAAACACCGCTCTCACTATACCAAATCTCAAACAGCCGCCTGTCGGAAAATATACGGTATTTGATTTACTCAATACTGCTAATCGCCGACAAAATTTGGGGCGACGATTGCCAGTGCTTGATAGATATTTCGATTGTCAAAATCTCCTTAGAAGTGAAGGTAGCATAATACTTTTATTGGCTGTATTATACCCCATTATCATCCCCACAAGGCAAGTAGTCAGAATTGAGGACTGCTTCAGCATTGAAGGGATTTTCAACTGGAAACTCATCAATTCCTAGTCCCGTTTCAGCCGCAGTTAATTCCCTTGCATCTTGGTAGCACTCGTTAAATATTTCAGTAAAATATGGTTGCAAGCTTGGGCTTTCCTTAAATGCTTTTTTGATTCTTTGTCGATGCTCAACAATACTTGCTAACCAACTGTTTGAGCGTTTCTCTGCCTGATACCTATACTTGAGGAGATGGAGCAATAGAATTTTAAGGTTGCTGTAAATTGCCCGCTTCTCGCTCTTACCCATATCTTCAATTTCTTCAATCAAGTTTTCCCAGTCTACATTGGCGTAGTCTTGAGTCCGTAATTGTTCGACTGTAGTTTCAACCCAACCCACGAAATCAGTATCGTAGATACTTTTTTGGCTGGCTTGGAGTTCGGTTGTCACGAGAGTGTCTCCTGCAAGCGATCGCTTATTCTATTGTGACACAATCTCACTTAATGAAAGGCAAAATTTCAAACTCTGTACGAATCTCTAAAAGCGACCTATCTAAAAGCGGTTCAAAGTTCAAAAATGGCACGTAACGCTGCCGCTTGCGAGTTTTAAACCAGATTGAAATCAATTCTGGCAACAATTGTGGTATAACAATCAAAATTGAACTATATAGCCACAGCACCCCATGATGTTTGATTAAATCCTCATACATTACATCTACGGCTGGATTTTTACGTTCTCTCAAATAATCTCGGAACTTAAAATCACTCGTCCAAAATGTCAGGGGCAGGATTTTAAGTTCATCATACATATCAGTATCGCAGCCATAAATTACATGACTTGCATCATGAGCCAGCAAGATTTTAGCAAAATCTGGTGGTTGAGTACTGGGATGGGTAAAGTCAGAATTGACTGCGTAGTATTCCTCCAACCCTTCGCGGAGGGTTTGAGTGCTGTTTTTGTCGGTGTAGCGGGGACGCAGGCGATCGCTCATAACTCAACCTCAAGTACTTTCGATACGTAACCGTTTCGTAAACTATAATAACACTCATGAGCGAGACTGCCAAAAAACCAATGGGACGCCCCCGCAGCGTCCAATCCCATCAAGCGATTTTGCAAGCAACGCTGGAAATGCTGGCAGAAGTGGGATACGATCGCATGAGTATCGATGCGGTCGCATCCCGTGCAGGAGTTGGCAAAACCACCATCTACCGCCGCTACAAATCTAAAGAAGAACTCGTTGCAGATGCGATTGAAAGCTTAAGGGAAGAAATTGTCATCCCTGACACGGGTACTTTTTGGGGCGATATTGATGTGCTGATCGAAAATGCTGCAAAAATTACCCTGAATCCTTTGGGAAAACAAACAGTTGCAATGATTATTAGCAGCGCATCCAGCAATTCTCAGTTTGCTCAAGTTTACTGGACAAAATATCTACAACCTAGACGGGAAGCTTTTACCATTGTAATCGAACGGGCAAAAGCAAGAAATGAAGTTCAAGCAAATTTAGATTCGGGTTTAGTCTTCGATATGATGAGTGGAATCATGCTTTATGCGCTGATTTTTCCATCCACAACTGAAACTTGGGAAGCATACATTCGCCGCGCTTTAAATCTTTTTCTCAGAGATGTTGGAGTCTGAATAATCGCTAATTGCTCATTGCTAATTGCTCATTGCTAATTGCTAATTGCTAATCGGTAATTGCTAATAGTAATATTTTACAACTCTTAAGCCCCCCTTGGCAAGGGGGGTTTGGGGGGATCGGTTTGATCGCTAGCAACTTGAGTTAATTATTTTCACTTGATTTACATCTAGGTAGTTAAACAGGTAAAAATAGCTCTGACAAGGGGATTTCAATCTCTGGGAAAGCGAGTGGTGCAATAACGGCATTATCTGGAAGAATCATTTCAGATTGATAGCCTTCTGGTGTAGGATTTCCCAAGATATAAGCAAGGCGTTCAGCTACATCTAAAACCCAGTAGTCGGCAATATTTGCTCTAGCATAAATGAGCGCTTTTTCTTCAAGGTCGATTTGTAAATTACTGTAGGAAACTTCAACTAAGAGAAAGATTTCGCTAGCATTGGAGTGATGCTCGCCATAAGCACCCCCATCGATACGAACTACAGCAATATCTGGTTCTGGTTCCGAGGTGGCTAAAGTAATTGGCAACTGCATACGCACGTGGGTTTGTGCTGTAAGTAGTTCTTTGATATAGTCAGATACTCGCTGGGTTTTACCGGCATGGGGTGGAGTTTGATCGCTCATTTGGACAATTCGAACGTTCAGCAATTCAACTTTATCATCTTCATTCAAAATGCCCGCATCAATCATCCGATGATATTCTTCTACTGTCCAAATTTTATCTCTTGTCGCTGTCATACAATTAACTCCTTCTTTTAAGAATATAGCTAGGGCGGGGCGGGTTTAAACATGCCAGAAACCCGGTTTCTTGGCGCGGATTGATTGGTAAAACCCGCCCCTATAATAATCAATAATTAAGGTTTGGGAACCAAAACCGTTAAACCTCCAGGAATGCATTCAATATCTATCGGCGTTGTGCCGATAATTTCCCCATCTAATACTACTTTTTGCGGCGGATTTGTTGTTACTTTCATCCGCTTAGCGCAAAGATGGACAAGATTTTGATGTTCGATGCCGGTTTTAATTAAAGCTGCTCCCAACATTCTCAGCATTCCTGTAATTGCTTGCAGCTTGGTTTCTGCTGCGGCAATTGTTACATCTAAAAGTCCATCATCGGAAATAACTTGCCCTCCACCTTGTGCTAAAATTGAGGTGATGGGTGCGGTATTGGCAATCGTAATTGCCCCTGCTTGCAACTGATGGACTTCCCCTTCAATATCAATTTCAGTTTCAAATAATTCTTGAGTATCTAATTGCTGCCATCCTGCCATTAAATAAGCTAACGCACCCCACTGATCTTTTAACTCGCGACTCGCTTTTTCTACTGTTTCGGCTTCGTAGCCAATTCCTGCTAGTAAAATCATCGGCATTCCGTTGCAACGTGCGGCATCCACAACGCGAGTGTATCCGCCTAAAATGACTTGACAGGCGCTTCTAATCGGTGCGATCGCCCCTGAAATTCCCAACGCCACTGAAAATGCATTCGCCGTCCCTCTGGGGATAATTCCTAAAGGTATTCCCGTCCCTATTAATGCACCTGCAACTGCTGAAACAGTCCCATCGCCGCCAGAGGCGATAATAATATCGGCTTTCGCTGCGATCGCATCTTTCACCAACTGCACCGGATCTGTATCTTTTGTCGTTAAATGAACGTGCAAGTGCATCTGCGGGTAAAGCAGTTGTTGAATTAAAGAAAGGTCTTGTTCTGCATTTCCCTGTCCCGATACGGGATTAAATATTAAATGAGCAACTTGAGTTTTTTCTAAACTAGCAACTATTGCCTCTGCCGTCGCTAAATTAGTAGCAAGCGGCACGTTGTGGACGTTGCAAATACGTAAAAGCGCCTGAATATCCGGTTCGTGGGGTTGGGCATATAAAGCATCTACCAGAAAAATTACCGCGACAACTTTACCTGTGGCAACTTCTGCCGCAATTTGCGCGTCTCCTCCCATTGGACCGGATAACATTTGCTCGACTGGTAATCTGGTAGCATTTTGAATCCGCTGTCCCGTCGTACTCGTGGCAATTAATTTGTAACGACCCAGGACAAGTGCGTGTTGCTTTGCGAAGTTGACGATATCATCTTTCTTGCGATCGTGGGCAATGAGTGCGATCGTTGCAGGCATAGTGAGTTGGAAGTATGTTGCTGTTTGTCATCATATCCAAAGCCGGTCAATTCCACCCCATCGCCACACCCAGACTCGCGAGGCAAATGCTTGGGTAATGGTATCCTTGTCAGTGCCCCAGGGAAACTCAGCTGCTACGGGTAGGTGTACTGCTTTGTAATATTTATATACATACATTGAATATTTGGGATTAACCGACTAAAATTTAATTTAAATTATACCATAACTCAAGTTGCTAGTTATCTCTCTTGGAGCGGCTAATGGCTAATGGCTAATGGCGAGATTGGTAAAAATCCTATATTAGCAATTAGCAATTAGCCATTAGCAACGCCAAAGTTTATAACTAGCAACTTGAGTTACCATAATAACTTCAGTAAATTATGAAAACAGCTCTGAGAAAAATTCTCCGTAACTTTGGAATAGATATAGTTAGATACTCCCCCGTCCCCGCTGAAGGACACATATCTATAGATTCTCACCGGAAAAATTCAAGTTTTCTCAAGCTACTGCATCTTTATGAAATCGATTTAGTTTTAGATGTAGGGGCTAACAACGGACAATTTGCCAGTAAACTCTTTAAGATCGGCTATGTCGGCAAAATAGTATCTTTTGAACCGTTATCTTCTGCCTACGAGAAACTCCTAGAAGCAAGTCGATTGCATCCAAACTGGGAAATAGCACCCCGATGTGCAATTGGAGATAAAAATACCGAAATTGAAATTAATATTTCCAACAATTCCGAAAGCAGCTCGCTATTGCCAATATTATCAGCTCACGTTGACGCCGCACCCAGCTCGGTCTATATCGGCTCTGAAAAGGTCAAAATGTTAAAATTATCTGAGGCAGCCGATAGTTATATGAAAAAATCTCAAGCAACTTTCCTTAAAATAGATGTACAAGGCTTTGAAGATAAAGTTTTAGAAGGAGCTGCCGAAATCCTAACCAATATTAAGGGTATGCAATTAGAATTGTCTTTTATTCCCCTTTATGAAGGCGGAATATTGTTTGAAGAAATGTGTAACAAGCTGAAAAAAATGGGATTTGAAATCTACTATATCTCTCCCGGATTTTCCGATCCTCGAACGGGCAGGATGTTACAAGCTGATCGAATATTTTTTAGGAATAAATTATAATTGACGGCCAACAAATGCGATCGCATTTGCTGGCCGCAATTAAATTAACTAAAAAATCGGGAACAAAAGAAGCAATTGATGAAATTTGCTCTGGTCAATGAAGATTACTATATAACTCAAGTTGCTAGTTATAAGCTTTGGCGGTGGTAATTGGTAATTGGTAATTGGTAATTGGATTAAAAGATAGTGGAATCCTGACAATTACCGATTACCCATTACCCATTACCAGCCACCTTGGATGTAACTAGCAACTTACGTTATATAGTAAAATATTTGGAGATCAAAGCGGCATTCTTTGCCGCTTTGATTACATCAGGGCGGGCGCGCTTTCAACAGTTTAGTCGAAGACAAGGTCGGAGATTAGTCTCGCCCTACTTCAACGAAGCTTTCTATCGCGCTACTTATTCAGAGCTAAATGCAGTTTGCCTTAAAATAACAGTCTGATGACAGTCGATATTTTAATTCTTTCCAATGCCCCTGGAGAAGTAACCACCTGGGTGCGTCCCGTTGTACAATCCTTGCGGCAACAGTTGGGGGAAGAGCGGGATAAAGTACGCATTTCGGTGGTATTATCTCCTTGTCCGAATGCGACTGGCAAAGAAGATGCGATCGCTCTTTCCTACCCACAAGTAGACCGCGTTCAAGCAGCAGAACATTTTTTCCCATTTCTACTATCCGGCAAAACAGCAGAAAATTGGGACTGGCGCCACAAGGGAGTTGTTCTCTTCCTCGGCGGCGACCAATTTTATACCGTCATCATCGGCAAGCGTTTAGGATATCGTACCGTCGTTTATGCCGAATGGGACGCCCGCTGGCACAATTGGATCGACCGCTTCGGCGTCATGAAACCAGAAATTGCTGCCAAAGCATCGCCAAAATATGCCAATAAATTTACAGTCGTCGGCGACTTAATGGCAGAAGCGCAAGAAGGGGGGGAGATAGAGAACGACTGTAAATCCGACTTTGAATTAATTGGACTGCTACCCGGATCGAAACCAGCAAAATTAGCCCAGGGTGTACCTCTGTGTTTAGCGATCGCACAACGCATCCACTCTGTGCGTCCTCAAACTCGTTTTGTGATTCCCGTTGCGCCTACTTTAGACCTTAAAACTTTAGCTCGTTTTGCCCTGACAAATCAAAATCCTTTAATTCAACAATTTAGATGGGGAAGTGCTCAATTAGTTATCCCTTCTAACTCAGACTCTCCATTCCTCAAAACTCCCTCTGGTTTGCGCGTGGAATTGTTTACCCAGTTTCCCGCTTACGATTTATTATCTCAATGTCGCCTTTGCCTTACTACAGTTGGCGCCAATACCGCCGAGTTGGGTTCCTTAGCAGTCCCGATGATAGTTCTATTACCAACTCAGCAATTAGATGCGATGCGTTCTTGGGATGGTTTGCCTGGTTTATTGGCTAATTTGCCCGGACTTGGTTCGGTTTTTGCTAAAGCTATTAACTCGTTATTATTGCGACAAGGGCGGTTATTTGCATGGCCTAATAAATGGGCAAATTCAGAAATTGTCCCCGAATTAGTCGGAAATCTCCAACCTGAAGATGTGGCAGATTTAGTTATCGATTATTTAGACCATCCCCATAAGTTGGAACAAATGCGCGACCGCTTGCTTAGCGTCCGAGGTCAACCAGGCGCAGCACAAAAACTTGCTCAGATAGTTGGGGAGGAACTGTATATTTGTTAGCCCGGGTAGGCAGCGCTTAAATTTTTTTTAGTAGAGTACGAGTGCTGAACAATTTATTTTAAAATACAATAAAGCTCAGAGATCTGCTCCCTGAATAATATGCAACAAAATCCACTCAGTAAACCCGTGATTACCGCCCCTATAATGACTCCTTTTGCTGCTGCAAAAAATCGTTTTTGTTTCAAGTAAATTAACCAAGGAATTACGTATAAAAGTTGCCATAATAAAAGGCTGCAAAATCCATAAATTATGGCATAAATATCCGCCCACTCATATCCCGTCAACTGCAACAACATCCCAATTAAAAACACTGGTATAAATCCGATAAAATGCATAGTAATTAACAGCCTTATACCAGACCACATATCACTATATTTTCTATCTTGTCCCATAACTCTTCTCCAGTATTTGCATTTTTTCCCTCTCTCTTTATATCAGGTTAATTAAGAGCAAAAATGTGATGCATTGGGCTAGACTTTCTGATTTTTATATGATACAATCGATTCGATGAGGAAGAACTATCTTAAAATATTAATTTGGCACAGATTTCCATTATGATAATAATACCCTAAAAACTGCTTTGGCGCCATCGTATTTTTCTTTTAACTCAACTTGCTAGTTACATCCAAGGGCGCTGGTAATAGGTAATCGCGTTACTAGGCTCTGGGGTGTCAGGGTAATTGTCAAGAATAGACTCAGCCATCCATCCCATTCCCCATTCCCCATTCCCCATTTGAATCACTAGCAACTTGCGTTATTTATCCCTGATTATGTGATGCATTGGGCTAGACTTTCTGATTTTTATATGATACAATTGATTCGATGAGGAAGAACTATCTTAAAATATTAATTTGGCACAGATTTCCATTATGATAATAATACCCTAAAAACTGCTTTGGCGCCATCGTATTTTTCTTTTAACTCAACTTGCTAGTTACATCCAAGGGCGCTGGTAATAGGTAATCGCGTTACTAGGCTCTGGGGTGTCAGGGTAATTGTCAAGAATAGACTCAGCCATCCATCCCATTCCCCATTCCCCATTCCCCATTTGAATCACTAGCAACTTGCGTTATTTATCCCTGATTATGTGATGCATTGGGCTAGACTTTCTGATTTTTATATGATACAATCGATTCGATGAGGAAGAACTATCTTAAAATATTAATTTGGCACAGATTTCCATTATGATAATAATACCCCAAAGCAGGCAATCGCGCAATCCTACCACACCCACTTCTTTATCTAAAATCTAAAATTTTCTACACTTGCCCATCGCGGCGTCCCAACTCGTAGATGCCGCAAGCGACGCAAGCTAACAGACCCATACTGATGCCCCAACTGTCACCTAAACCTAGTTCGACGCCCCAGTTGCACAAAGCGCCGGCGATTAAAAAAGGAACGATGCTGAATAAAGAGGCAAAAAAGGCGTTTTGAGATTCTCTGCCTTTCTTAGTGCGGTCAAATTCTGCTTGGGAGGTGTAGAGCGATCGCTCGGCAAAATTAAACCAACGATTCAGTTGCTGGGTAACCCACTCACCCACGGGGGAAAAGCCGAGATACAACGCCAGCGACCACAAAAGCGCGCCGGCAATCGCCGTGGTATCGAGTGTAATTTTAAACGGAAACGGAAACAGATCGCTGATCTCCATTTTAGATGCTCGGAAAACAAAATATTATAAAAATCTTAACAGACTTCATTGCACATATAACCATGCAAATAAATCTGCTACAGATAACTCCCAATCTCCCAAAACACTCAAAACGGGTAACTTTTCTGGCGCATATTTCACTTCAGGTAGGCGAGCGGGTTGAAAAAGCAACACCGATTCATCCTGCGGATCGATAAACCAACGCAACTTTGCTCGCTGATTGATGCAAAAGATAATCTTTCTAATAACGGGATTTGGACTTGGTTTAGGCGAGATAATCTCAATCGTCCAATCCGGACAAATTTCAAACTTACGATCAATTCTCCCATTGGCTTGACGGGGAATTCGTTGCCACTCAAATACCGCAATATCTGGCACGATAGAACGACCCCCAAACCTGGAGCGTAATTCGGTAAACGCCAAAGCTGACTTACTCGCTTCACCAACCTGATTAATCGCGGCCAATCAACGAGTTTGGATTATACTATGTTCACCTTGAGGCATAGGTTTTTGGTAAATTACTCCATCGATATACTCGCTGGCAGGTTTAGTTTCTGGCGATTTGAGAAAATTTTATAAAGAAATTTTTTCTGGCGATCCAATTGCCGACACCATAGACTTAAATCCTTGAATATCAATAACAGGACTGACGCAAGGGCGTTCCTATCACCAAAGTTTCTGCGTAAATCTCTAGCTGCAAAGCGACGATTTTTCATAGAAACTTTGGTGTTTGCGTCAGGACTGAATAAATAAAGTAAAACCTGGATTTTAACTCTAAACCTCATTTTCAACGAGAATTTAGAGTCAATCTCCAGGGCGTAAACATGCTTCAGCAAAGGGCAAAATAGATTAGAGTTGATCCATTTGGCGACGCAATTCTTCCAAATCCTTATCAACCTGTGTTGATGTTTTATTTGGTGTATTGGATGGCGGGGCAGAAGATTGACTAGCAGAAGGAAGAGCAGCTTGATTGGGGGCAGAACCCGCCAGCAAATTCGCTTTCATCGCCATCAATTCATCATCCACATCGCTACCAGATTCGAGCAGGGCAAATTGGCTTTCCAGATCGTTCCCAGCTAACTCGCCAGCTGCTTGGGCGCGAGCTTCCATTTGCAAAACCTTTTCTTCCATGCGCTCAAAGGCAGCCATCGCCGTACCTGTACCCATGCGACCGACGGTATTTTGCAGCTGCTCTTGCGCCTTTGCGGCAGCCACGCGGGCTTTGAGCATATCTTTCTTAGTCTTCGCCTCAGAAATTTTACTTTCCAGGGCGATGAGATTGCGCTTAAGCTGGTCTACCTGAGTGGTTTGAAGATCCAGGGTTTGTTTGAGCGCACCCGCCGTGTCAGAGTGGGTTTTTTTCCTTAGCAGCGCTTCCCTAGCCAGATTTTCATCGCCCTTTTGCAGAGCCAGTTGAGCGCGGCTTTGCCAGTTATTTACTTCGGATTGGGCTTGGTTGTACTGTTGTTGGGTACGTTTTTGAGTGGCGATCGCCTGAGCAACAGCTTGACGCAGCTGCACCAGGTCTTCCTGCATGTCAATAATAGACTGTTCCAGAATCTTTTCCGGGTCTTCAGCCTTGCTAACCACGTCGTTCAGGTTGGCTCGGACTACTCGGCTAATGCGGTCAAACAATCCCATAACTTTTTCCTTTTGGGGCGTATTATCAAAGCGACAAAGCAGCTATTTAAACCATAGCCAATAATTTTAGGGTTTTTGCGGATCGGTGTTGCGCGCACTGGGTAACTGGGCAGGGTTGTTCCCTGCAACGATCTTAGCCTTCATGGCTTCGAGTTCGGTATCGATATCGCCGCCTGCTTCGAGGGCGGCAAATTTCTGTTCCAGTTCGTTGCTACCTAATTCTGCTATAGCACCGGCGCGAGCTTCGATTTGCAGGATTTTTTCTTCCATCCGATCGAAAGCACCCAACGCGCCGCTAGGATTGTAACGACTCGTCATTTGGTGGAGTTTTTCAGTAGCCGCCGCACTGCGAGCGCGGGCAATATACATATCTTTTTTAGTCTTAGCCTCAGCTAGTTTACTTTCTAGCGTCCGCATGTTCTGCTTCAGGTTAGCGACGATAGTATTTTGCTGCTCTAACTGGGTAGCGAAGGCTTTAGCAGTTTCTTGATAAGTTTTGCGCCTCGAGAGAGCTTCCCGCGCCAGGTTTTCATCGCCCTTAGAGAGAGCCAGTTGGGCGCGGCGATACCATTCATCTGCGGAAGACTGAGCTTGTGAGAGTTGTCGTTCGGTACGTTTGAGAGTAGCGATCGCACTTGCAGCCGCCTGACGCAGTTGGATCAGGTCATCCTGCATTTCCAGCACAGTTTGTTCCAGAATCTTTTCCGGATCTTCCGCCTGACCGACTAAATGGTTGATATTAGCGCGGATCGCGCGCCCAATGCGATCGAGAAGTCCCATAGTGGCGTTCCCCTTACTGAGTCCGCAGCCCCATTGCCATACCAATTAGTTTCATGGTATCGCGCTATCGCACCCTTGAAGATAGGAAAGATCGGGAAGATAAAGAAGGTAGCGTCGATATTACTTCTTCATCTCTCACATTTCCCTTGTCTCGATCAGAATTAGGGGCGTCGATAAAGCTGAGCCGATACCCCTTGTTTTTGCAGCTGTTGCACCTTAGCTCTAGCCTCGCTAGCCGTTGGGAAGGAAGCCAATTGGATGCGAGTGCCGTCGGGTAAGCGACGAACAAAAGCATTTGCTGCCACTTTACGCGCTTGAGTTAGGGAGCGCGAGCCATTATAATCCATCACGACTAAGTAGCGATTTTCTCCAGCTCTTGCGGGTTTAGCCCCAGTTTGCCGAGTTGCGGGAGTGGGTGCGCTTGTGGGTAGGGGTAAGCTTCCCGACTCAACTGGCTGTGGTAAAAGACTGCGGGACAA
The DNA here is from genome assembly GCF_020521235.1 of Microseira wollei NIES-4236. Lineage (GTDB taxonomy): Bacteria > Cyanobacteriota > Cyanobacteriia > Cyanobacteriales > Aerosakkonemataceae > Microseira > Microseira wollei. The sequence goes on from NZ_BLAY01000020.1 coordinate 51,105, forward strand.
ATCCAAAGGAACGTTACCGGGTACCGCACTCGGTATGGTAGCTGGGGTATTGACGGGAATCTGAGGACGGGGTGCCGGTGTTGGGATGGCAGCGACTCTAGGTTCTACCGTACTGAGCGATCGCAAAGTCAATTCGCCAAATTCCTCAGCAGCTAAGTTGGGCGAAGTGGGAATCCCTCTAACTACAGATGCATTCCCACCAGCAGCGGCAGTTTTTGGCGTATTTTCAGCGACCTTGGGCTTTTGGGGTTCAAACAATCGGTTGAGGTGGCTGACGCTAGCTGGATTCATCACCACATAGCCCAAAGTTGCACTTGCCAGCAATAACAATAGCATCGAGCCAATACCCAAGGGGCTGAGCAGTCCATCAGACTCGCGTTCTGGTTGTTCGGGGGTGAAAGGGTTTTCTGGTTCTGCTGTCAGATTTTTGAGCAGCGCTTCCGATGATTGGAGATAATCATCTGGCTGGATCAAGGTAGCACCCGGTGCTGCTGCTTGAGTGTAGTTCGTTGCCACCGCTGCGCTGACATTCGTCTCCACATCAGAAGCGATAGCTGCTGCTGGGATATTTCGTTGCTCGTTTAGATCTTCCACCCCACCCGGAGTCGGATTGTTGCTAGCCGCAGATGCTTTATTTTCAGCCCCAAGATTTCTGCCCCCCGTTGCTTTCACCGAGATCAGATCCAAAGATTTATCGACCTTGGGACGGCTTGACCCATTGGTATAGAGCATCTTTTTGCCGGGGCGCTGACGGCGGAAGCGGGTTAATTCTTCCTCCAGATTTACATCCAAGTTGCCGAGAACCGCTTGTAAAGTCGGGTCTAGCCCTGGAGTTGGGGACGATTGAGGCGAAGATTCAACAGAAGAAAGTTGGCTCATAGCGAATGCTGTCTCCTACCAATTGCTTGTTGCGTCAGATCGGTGCAGGTACTAGGGACAATTATCCACTGGCATTTTAGATTTTAGATTTTAGATTTTACAGGACTTACGCTTGGGCGTTCCTATCACCTTTTTTCATAGAAACCCGGATGGGTGAGCGTCAGTCCTGTTTTAGCTAAATCGCCACAAACCTGCCGCACCGACCAATCAACCGATCGGCTCCCTTTTTATTTTGCTTCTTCCTGTAGTTGACATTCGAGTCTGTTTGTGCCTTTAAACCAGGTTCGGATCGGTTTGGTCTGGTAGTGAAGGCGAGCGCTGGCAGCGTCACCCTTGACTCATGCTGTCTCTTACTTTAGATAGATTCAGCATTGACCCACCTGATCTCTGTCTTCAGCTAGATTTAAGTTTTATATTTAGTGTTTTTTTATATAATCCCGTATCTGCTGCTACGCCCTTGTTTCCTGTTTACCTTGATCCCGGACAAGTTTTAGTTGAAATCAATAGGGTTCTTCCCATAAATTGTATCAGTTTCTTAACACAAAACTGAAGAAATCATAAAGTTTATATTTTATTCGGGATCGCTATAACCCAGTCTGGGTAAGGATTTCTCAGGATTGAGGGGGGTTGAGCCATTTGAGATAAATGAAGATGAGGAGCAACAGTTATTGACCAAAAGTAACTCCCAAAAAGGTAGAGAGCTTTTATGAACCTGCATCCCATCGCTTCAGCTTGTCGGTCTTGCCGGTACTACACGCCGGAAGGAAGACGCGGCGGTAACTGCCAGCAGCTGGGCGTACCCGTTCGAGGCGGCTGGCAAGCGTGTTCCCTGGCGATCCCAGCGTTTGCCCCTTCTGGGGAAAATCTGGAAAAGATGCTGATCTGGCAAAAAGAGGTATTCATGTTACGGGAGGTGCTGCCATTAGAGGATTCATCAGAAACGCCTCTAATGGACGCGCCAGAGCCGAAGAGTGCTTCGATAGAAGAAAAGCAGCAAGAGCCGCTACCAGTGTAGCCGCACTGGCCTAAAATGCGCTCTCGTGAGGGTTTGGTATTGATTAAAAGTGTTTTGACAAACGAAGCTTGAGAGAAATTGATGAATTGCAGAATTTAAATCAAAGATTTATCGCAAACTGGATGATGGGTTGTTAGTAGCGCTAAGAAAACGGCAAAGTTATAGCTTTAGGCAGGCGCTGGCGAAGGTATAGAGCGAAGACAGCGCTACTACAAACCCCTGAAGACTCCCCAAGGCTTAATTTGACGGCAAAAGAAATGCCTGCACCTTACCATCCTTAGATAAAACCAAGATAATCGTGGTATTGCGTCCGCCCTCAATGGGAGAAACAAAAGGTTCTCCGACCAAAGGCATCTCGGTGCGATCCAGATAGATTTCTGCGGTTTGTCCTCGGGGAGTGACGGTTTTAATCGACCCGTCGGGATTGAGCGACAAAGTGTACTCGATATCTTGGGTCAAAGTTGAGGGGGGTTGCCACCGTTGCTGGAAATACCGTCTCACCTCAGCGACTTGGGGGATCGGGTCAAAGACGGCGCTGGTGTTGTCTCTGTCTGTTGCCGGACTTGGGTTAGCCTCTGGCTTAGGAGTTGGACTCGATCTTAATGCAGCGACTGACGGGTCTGGAGTAGTCGCTCTGGGGGTGGGGGTAGGAATTATAGCCGGAGCCGCCGCCATCGGGGTAGGAATGGCAGTGGGAGATGGGAAGTCTGGCGTCGGAATGGCAGTGGGAGATGGGAAGTCTGGCGTCGGAATGGCGGGACGAGGGGGGATTGTTGGCGTGGGAATTGCCCTGGGAGTCTCGAACGCAGGTGTGGGGATCGCCACCGGAGCCCGAACAATTGGTGCTGGAATTGCTCCCGGAACCCTAGCAGGAGAAGCAGTGGCTTTGGGAGTCACATCTGGTCTGGGGAAAAATGTCGGATTGGGAGTCGGTGTGGAACGAACAGCCGTGCGGTCTCTACGAGTCGTCGGGCGTGAGCTGCGCTCTGTAACTCGGTCGGTAGGAGTCGCAACTGGGTCGGGGGGAATCGTCATTGCCGGACTAGGAGAGGGGCGCGATCGGGGTTGAGCCACCCTGCGCGATGCGGCTTTAGGGACGCTGCGCGATGCGCCTTGAGGCAGGCTGCCTTGTCCCTGGGTGGCATCGTTTTGCCGCAGCGGCGGCTGAGTCGGAAGGGGAGTTGGAGGAGTCGTTGGGCTAGGGGCATCAAACTGCAACCCAGGTACCTTGTATGACGAATTGGGCGAGCTTCCAGCAGCGGGCGATCGCGAAGACGGCAACGACGGCGCATTAGGACGCGGTGGTACTGCAGCCCTCAAGGGAGGCGATGGGGTGGCGGGACTAGGCGTCGCCCCAGTCCCCAAGGGCGGCGATGGGGTGGCGAGACTAGGCGTCGCCCCAGTCCCCAAGGGCGGCGATGGGGTGGCGGGATTAGGCGTCACCCCAGTCCCCAAGGGCGGCGATGGGGTGGCGGGATTAGGCGTCACCCCAGTCCCCAAGGGCGGCGATGGGGTGGCGGGATTAGGCGTCACCCCAGTCCCCAAGGGCGGCGATGCATTGGGGCTAGGCGACGCCAGCGCCCCCAAGGTTGGAGTTGGCAAAATTGGCGCAGAAGACGGGGGTGGGGTTGGCACTACCAGCGTCGGACTGGGTGAGGGGATACCGGCAACAATTGGCTGCTCGGTCGGGGTAGGATTTGGGTTAGCCTGGGGTGCATCTGCGGTTTGAATCGACGTATTTCTGTTAAGCAATTGCACGCCCGCTGCGGTTGCTCCCGCTACCAACACAAGCCCCGCCGCAGTTTTTGCCCAAACCGGGGGATTTTTTAGCTTGGTCGCAAAGCCTGTTTTCTTTCCGCGCTTGAGGTTAGGCAATACCACCAAATCTTCTGCATATTGCTCAAAAGCCGTAGCGAGGTCAAATAATTGCAGCGTACTCAGGCGCACCACCGCCCCTGACTCAGGCGTCGCTAGAGAACCGAGATAAAGGTTATGCGCCAGTATTCCATCGGGTTGCAGGTAAATATTACCTGGAAGCCCAGGCAGCGGGGTAGGTGGTAACGCTGCCGGCGCTGCCTCGCCTGAATCAACTGCTGCGGTTTCCTCTGGACTTGTCGCGGGGACAACAGTAGTCTCGTCATTAGTTGTATGCAATACCAAATTTGCTGATGGGGCTTCTGGGTGCAAATCCAAAGCGGTGTCAGTAGGGGCGGGGGATTGACCGACCAAGTCCTGCACGTAAGTTTCCACAGCTTCCCGCAGCGCTTCTAACTGGGTTTTGTCGCCCTTGAGCGTCAGCCGTTTTTCCTCAGGCAATCGCGGATCGTCAAGACTCAGCTGGAACTGTAACTGCTTGATTGCTGGGCGACCAATCCACCGGGATAGGGGCGAGCCAGCAGCGGTAATTTCCAGGGTACAAGTGGGCGGCGTGTAGCGGCGCAAAACTGAGTTGGATGAGGACATAAGACTAGGTAATGGGTAATGGGTAATGGGTAATGGGTAATAGGTAATAGGTAATGGAGAACGGTTAAAGCAATTACCAATTACCAATTAGCGAGTGACAAAATTACTTTTTGCTTTTTCCCAAAAGTGCTAGCCAGAGACGCCGATGACCGCCAGCGCTGCTGTAGAACAGTAAATCGATCATGAGTTTGAGCGCCAGGTGGGCTAGGGCGTCGGAGGATAGGTTTTCTCCTTCTTCCATGCGCTCAACGTACTTGTTGCTAAAGGCGTCGAGGTAATCTCCTAAAAGCGCGGCAAGATGGGGAGCGCGGTTTTGCTCGGTCATCTGTTCCAGCAGGGCAACGGCGCGACGGATCAGTTCTTGATGCTGTTTGGCTAGGTGGCAGATAATTAAAACCAGACTGCGCGCTTCTTCCACGTCCAGCTTTTTCCGCCCTCCCTCACCGCGTAAAGGACTCGACGAGCGCAAACGCCACAGGGTAACCCGGTCTTTGATCGCAGACTCCAGATTCAACTGAGCTGCGGCGCTGAGGATGGCGTCCGAGCCAATTCCCGTTAGTGTTTCTAAGGCAAGCAAAACTAAATCCAGCTGGGCTTTGATGTTGTCCAACTGCACTGGATCTGGTAAGGCAGTTAGGTTGAACTCCTCCCAGTTGATGCTTGGGGTGGGGGACTGAGCTTGTGAGCGCATATCTTCAGAATATAAACAAACGATTGATAGCGATCTTTCCGTTACAGTTTTGGCAACAAGATCGATCAACGGGCATTGGGAAAGGGTAAAGCGGAGAACTGGCGCTGTCCAATTGTAAATTGAGAATTAATGCATCTTTCTAAAGTTAGATTTCAAGGGAGTTGGGCAATCGCTGGCAGTCTCAATCTGCTAGGGTGTGTTTTCGCCTTAGAATCTTAAAATACTGCGAAGCCTTACCTCCTGCTGAGTCAGTTCTACAATACACCCTCGCTGAATAACTATGGCTACCGGCTATCTCGCTCTCGTACTGCACGCCCATCTCCCGTTTGTCCGGCACCCTGAAAGCGACTACGTTCTAGAAGAGGAGTGGCTTTATGAAGCCATTACTGAAACCTATATTCCCTTGCTATTAGTATTTGAAGGTTTAAGGCGGGATGGCATAGACTTCAAAATTACGATGAGCATGACGCCGCCGTTGGTGTCAATGCTGCGCGACCCTTTACTACAAGAGCGTTACGAAAAACACTTAGCCAAACTGAGACAATTGGTTGAGTTAGAAAGTGAGCGCAATCATTTCAACGGTCACCTGCGCTACCTCGCGGAACATTACGCCAAAGAGTTTGACACGACTCGACAAACTTGGGACCGCTACAATGGCGACCTGGTTTCGGCCCTCAAGCAATTCTTAGATACGAATAACCTAGAAATCATCACCTGCGGGGCGACTCACGGCTACCTACCGCTGATGAAAATGTATCCGGAAGCCGTATGGGCGCAAATTCAAGTCGCCTGCGAACATTACGAGCAAAATTTCGGGCGTCCTCCCAAGGGCATTTGGCTGCCGGAATGCGCTTATTATAATGGCCTGGAGCGGATGCTCGCCGATGCTGGCTTGCGCTACATGTTAATTGACGGACATGGGCTGCTTTATGGGCGTCCCCGTCCTCGGTTTGGCACTTATACCCCTGTTTTTACCGAAACCGGCATTGCTGCTTACGGTCGCGACCACGAGTCGGCGCACCAAGTTTGGTCTACTCAACTCGGCTATCCTGGCGATCCGGTCTATCGAGAATTTTATAAAGATTTGGGCTGGGAAGCGGAATACGAATATATTAAGCCCTACATCATGCCGAACGGTCAGCGCAAAAATATCGGCATTAAGTACCACAAGATTACTGGGCGCGGCATCGGCTTGAGCGAGAAACAATTATACGACCCTTACTGGGCAAAGGAAAAAGCAGCAGAACACGCTGGCAATTTTATGTATAATCGGGAACGCCAAATCCAGCATCTTTACACTTCGATGCAGCAACCTCCGATTGTTGTCTCGCCTTACGATGCAGAATTGTTCGGTCACTGGTGGTATGAAGGGCCGATGTTTTTGGATTTTTTAATCCGCAAGTCTTGGCACGATCAAAAAACTTATGCTCTTACCCATTTAGCAGATTATTTGCGATATCATCCGAAGCAACAAGTGTGCCGTCTGGCTCAATCTAGTTGGGGTTATAAAGGCTTCCACGAGTTTTGGCTCAACGAAACCAATTCGTGGATTTATCCCCACTTGCACAAAGGGGCAGAAAGAATGATCGAACTGGCAAAGCGAGAACCAGCAGATGAATTAGAATTTCGGGCGCTCAATCAAGCGGCGCGAGAATTGCTGCTGGCGCAATCTTCTGACTGGGCGTTTATTATGCGGACGGGAACGATGGTACCTTATGCCAAGAAGCGGACGCGATCGCATTTAATGCGCTTTACTAAACTCTACGACGATCTCAATGCTGGCAAAGTTGACAGCGGCTGGCTGCAAAAAGTCGAAGCGATCGATAATATTTTCCCCCAAATTAACTATCGCGTTTATCGACCGCTGTGAAACAAAAAGTAGAGACGTTACATGGGGAGCATGTCAACTTTGTAGCCGACACCCGCGCATGGTGTCGCTACACAAACAAAGCCTGCCTTCGCAGGCTTTAAAAGCTTTAGCCCGCGAAGGATGGCTCTCGTTTGTATAGCCGCACCATGCGCGGGTGTCGGCGTAACGTAAATTTACAAACCTGACATGCTCCCCGTTACATGTAACGTCTCTACTTTGAATCAATACCTATCTAGCCTCGATCTATCCAGTCGAGGCTTTGTTTTTTACGCGATATTCCTAAGCTACCTTGGGGCAAATTTCGATTTTGACAGTCATGCCTATTTGGTTAAGCATTGCGATCAGAGTATCAACCGAGAATTGCCCAATTTTACCTTGAGTTAGAGCTTTGATTTGGTCGTTTGACTGTTTGAGATGTTGAGCCGTTTGTTCGAGCGTCCAACCGCGATGTTTAATCTGATTTTGCAGGGCGAGCATGAGTTGCGATCGGATGAGTAAGTTCTCAGCTTCTGCGGCTGAAAATCCCAGATCGAGAAAGATATTGTCGGCTGCTTGGGTAATCGTATTTTCGCTCATGGTTCGGGTTCTGTTGAATTTAAACGATTTTGTAACAACTGTTGGTAGCGTTTCTGTCCAATTTCGATATTTTTCTTGGCTGTCTTCTGAGTTTTCTTTTGGAAGGCATGGAGAACGTAAATAGCTTCTTCAAATCTAGCAATATAGAATACCCGATAGGCATTTTCTGTCCGAATCCGAATTTCTTCAACACCTTTGCCGACGATCGACATGGGTTTAAAGTCTGATGGTTGTATGCCCTGCTGAAGTGTCCAAAGTGCAAAACCGGCTTCTTTGCGGGCATCGTCAGGAAGAGATTGGATTTCTTCGCGGGCAGCACCAACCCATCGAATCGGTTTGATGGTCATCGGGTTTGTCAAGAATCAAATGGTGCATCAAAATCATCAGCAAGCGGTAAGACAAACGTGCCTTTCATCATCCCGGCTTGACGTTTCTTTTGAGAAGGATTTACGGTAATCTCGTTATTGGCATATTTTGCCGCTAAGAATTCTACATAGTGCAGGACTTCCTGTTTTAGAGAATCTGGCAATTTGACCAGGGTTTCTAAGATTGTGGTTTCTAGCATTAGATCGCCTCTCGATCGCTAAACTGATGATAACAATTGCTAAGGGCGATCGCTTTCAAACTCGCTAGCTTAACCAATGCTAATTTTGATCGCAATTTCCCAAAGACTGGCAATACTCACACAGACTCGATTGGCAGATTCAATCAGCTTCGCCAATTAAGGTAAATGCCGCCCAATTTCTGGGGTTGGGATGTTGTTGCATAGTCGTTAACATCGCTTGGCGCAAGGCAGCAGCTTTGTTGCTACAGTGCAGGAAATTCTGATAAAACTCTCTCATCAAATCTGCTGTGGGAGCATCTGGAACCGACCACAAAGATACGATAACGCTGGGAATTCCGGCAGAAATTAAACAACGAGATAGTCCGATGACGCCATCACCCGTAATGCGTCCCATTCCGGTGTTACAGGCACTGAGGACAACTAATTCGGCGCTCAGGTGCAACTGGAGGATTTCTTCAGCGGTGAGTAATCCGTTATCAGTGTGAGAAGGGGTGAGAGCGATCGCGCTTCCCATGCCATACTGGTCATCGAGTAACCCGTGAGTTGCTAGATGAATTAGTCTGGCGTTGGGCAATTGTTGCACAATTGCGGCTTTAGTTGCTTTGTCGCCTGTTATGGCATTTGTTTGCAATAACCGAGCAATTTCCTGGGCTTCCTTTTCCGCATGGGGGAGAGGAGTTAACTGCTGCGGGGTGTCTCCAGGTACTAAGGAAACTTTGGGCATAGTGGGATTGCCTACAACTAATGAATTCCCTGTTTCCGCATTCAACATCTGCCTTGTGCGTCGTTGTTTGCGGGTTAATTCTAGAACTTGAATTGCCGGGGCGGTGAGAATAGTATGTTTCTCGATTAAGTATTTTCCATTAGCATCTTGCAAGGCGGGAAAGGGAACTAGAAATAGTTCTCTTTGGGGAATGAAGATAACGTGGGCTTCTGGGTCAGTTGGTAATAGGTCAGCGATTGGTTCAATTAACAGTTGATAAAGTTGCTGCAAGCGGGGATTATTGGTGTGGTGAGTCTCTACTTTTGCGGCTACATCAGTTAGGGGGCGTGGAATAGTTAACCCTTCAGGAAAGGTCGATTGGGTGAGAGAAAGAATGCTGGTTTCGGCATCAATTGCTACTACTTTCCAAGGTTCCCAATCAGGGGCGTCGTCGTTCAGCTTGACGAAATCGCCAGGGAGAAAAGCTAGCTGTTTGGTTTGACTGCCATCTCTGACACCGATAAGTTCGCGAGTGTCGGTAACCAGGTCTTTTAGAGAAGCCTTTGAGGAAGTAAGGTCAACAGAGCGAAATACTATTTCGCCAGTTTGCTGGATGACCCAGATAAAGAGTTCTGATATCTGTGAGTCTATGAATGCTCGAATAATCGAATATTCAATGAGGGTAGCATTTTGGGCTTTAGCAATTTGTTGAATTTGCAGGATGGTGGGTTGATCGATATCCATTTGAGTATTTGGGGAAGCGGATAAGCGCCTTGCTAATAACTCTACAAATGCCCGTCCCCGTCCTCGTTCAGCAATCTCCAAAGCTTCATTGAGCTTATTCTGAGCTATAAAGACTTCTTGTAAAATGAAGTAAGCATTCAGCTGGGTTTCAAAAATTGACACTTTATTGGCATCACTTAGCCCTATCCGCAATGATTCTTGAACTTGAATAGAAGTGAGTAACATTCTCTCTGCTGCCGCGAGATCGCCAGATTCAAAGAAAGCAATTCCCAGATTCTCCAAAGCAACATCAGATCGAACACCGATACCTCGAAATGTATTGAGGGACTGCTGATAATAATCAATTGCCCGTTGGTATTGCCCAAGAAAACAGTAAGCATTACCCAGATTGTTCAGCGAGCTAGCTTTCACGTAGTAATCGCCAATTTGCTCTGAAATTAACAGGGACTGTTGATGGTACTTAATCGCCTGGTGGTATTGGCTTAAAGAACACAAAGCATTGCCCAAGTTACTCAGGGATTTAGCTTCCTGTGAAGAATCCCCAATAGCCGTTGCAATAGCTAGGGACTGGCGATAGTATTTAATAGCTTGTTGGTATTGCTCCAGGGAATAGTGGGCATTGCCCAGATTGTTTATGGAGGTGGCTTTCCCAGTGATATCGCCTATTTTTTGTGTAAGATACAGGGACTTCTGATAGTACTCAATCGCCTTCTGATATTGCCCCACGAACCAGCAAAAATTTCCCATATTGTGCAGGGAATTGATTTCCTTTAAGCGATTACTACTCTTGTTTGACACAAGAACCTTACCCATTTTTGCAGTCCTCCCAGCATTACTAAACAATTGGCTTAGAAACTATCTCTCCCAAACGAACCAGCGGATGTTGCAACAAAGCCGCCCAGTCAGCATCCAGCGTCGCAACAGGCATTGTGTCGCGAACTCCTACCAACTCAATCAGCGCCTCATACCACAACCCATGTTCGGCATAAATCAAAGTGCGTTCCTGTAAAGTCGCATTCTCTAATTGACTCAATAACTGACAGCGAAATTCCGCCAATTCGGTAAAACTCTCATACCACAAACCATTTTTTGCCAACAGATGAATGCGCTTTCTTGGCGTTGCATTCTTTAACTGACTTTCCAGCTCAGGTGGCATTGCTACCCGCTCAATCCAACTATCGCGGGCAACTTTATCCCAGAAGAAAAACCAATGATACTTCTTACCAATCTCCAAAGGTGGCGCAGCTTCTGGAAGGCAAAAACTCACAATTCCCGCTGCGCGATTTAGCTCAAAAGTGGTTCGATAAACTGCATTTTGCTGCTCATCCCGCAGCACCAATTCTAGGGGAATGGAAGACGGGGGTGGAGTCGGCACGTAAAGCCAGAATGTCGGATATTCAGCAGCCGTCAAGCCAAAATTAGTTGCAGGAACAATTGCCAAAAAGTCATAAGGCAGGCGGCTACTTGCGTCTCCCCGATTTCCAGGTGCGCCTCGCAGCGGCGGCTCATATTTTAATACTTCTGGTAATAAAGGCGGCAGAGTAAACAGCGGCTGACTGTTATTAGAACAATTTTGAATTAGCGATCGCCACACCAATGATGCTAGTATTTCTAACAATCTCGCCTTCAATTCCTCTGAATCAATCCGCTGTTGCAATCCATCCAGAGAAACAGGTTCTCCAACTGCCGCTAAGTGGTAAATCAGCTCTATTTCTAAATCGGATAAACGCTCAAATTGCTGCTCAAATGCTGTTTGAATTCGACCCAAAAATATCCCGTTTTGCTTGAGAAACTCAGATGCCCTGCCATTAAACAAATCTAGAATTGTAGTTGCCACCGTTCTTAATGCTTCCGGATGAGCGCCGTAGCGTTCGATTAGCATCTCCCATTCTGCTTGTTCAACTAATCCTTTTTGTCTCAAAATTTCCTGAGCGGCGGCTGCGTCTAAACCTGTCAGGTTTAAACAGCGAACGGGTCTTGTTTGTCCTTCCCCCGAAACAATTTCTCTGGGTTTTTCCCAACTGGTTAATACTAAGCAACTGTGATGGGATGATTCTCCTATCTGTTGGAATAACCGACCATAATCTTGATATCCCTCTCGATATTCTCTGCCTGCTAGCTGATTAGTACCTAGAAGCGTCTCTACGCCATCTAGTATTAATAGAGTGTGATGCGATCGCAAGCACTCCATCAGCCGCGATATGCCACTAGCAACCGTTATCTCTGTTTCTTTCTTACCAGGGAAAATCTGAATCAGATCGGCTAAGAGTTGTGTCAGCGGTGGGGAATGATTGAGATTTCGCCAGATAACATAATCAAACTGATTCTGAATTTGGTGCGCTAACTTTGCAGCCAAAAAAGTTTTGCCAATTCCGCTCAAACCTAGTAGCGCCACCAGTCGGCAATTTTCTTGTAAAATCCATTGTTCTAAGGTCGCCAGTTCATTTTTACGCCCGTAGAAAACCGAGATATCTAGCACGCCGTCCCAATTTATACAAGGGTCACCTTCGATGACAGCGATCGCTTCCCAGTCTAAATCCAATGCTGCACTAATTTCGATAAAGTTCAGACGGTCAATTGCTTTGCCATTTAAAAAGCCGTGGACAGTGGATAGACCCAGTCCTAGATTATCAGCCAAATCTTGCTGGCTATGAAACCGACGCTTTTGAGCTTGCTTGACTGTGGGGATGCACCCGGTTGCGACCCTGATTCCCCGACGAGACATAGATTTTCTTGGTATAAATTTTCTTACATTATACTGGCTTTATTTTCAGCCAACGGCAAGTCAGGTATAACTCAAGCATAAGTCAAGCAATTTTAGAGATTTTTGCAGTGAGATTTATGGGAGCGATCGCGTTTAATGGGTTTCTATATGCGATCGCGCCATTTCCATCGCCACAGAATGGAGAGTAAAGAGCGATATTCCTCAACCTGACTGAGAGCGATCGCCGTAAATCCAATCAACCCCTGGGATCTGATAATATAATAGTTAGGCTGTATACTTAAAAAAGTTGAAGCAAATGTCAGTTGTTTCTCAGTTTTATGGCATCTTAATCAGGATGTTCTACAACGACTACGTACCACCTCATTTTCATGCTGTTTACGGAGAATATGAATTAATTGTATGTATTTCTCCCATCGCTATCCTTGAAGGGAAAGCACCAAATCGTGTACGTTCAATGGTTTTGGAATGGACAGCACTGCATCAACAAGAACTATCAGAAAACTGTCGTCAAGGTGAACCGCCATTGCCAATTGAACCTTTGGAATAAAGGAAAAAGTTACTAGGCTATACAACATCACAAAAGTCACCATAGAAGACGATCGTAAATTGCGTATTTTCTATGCCAATGAAAGTAGTATAATTGTCGATTTTAATCCCATAATCCAGAGAGGTGGCGTGCTAGCAAAGCTTGCAGATCCAGAATTTTTCTCCCAAGTTTCTCTCGGTGAAAAAGGTCGATACATTCAATGGCCTGGAGAAATAGAATTTTGTGCTGATGCTCTATGGTTTGACTCTCATCCAAAAGAAAATAAATTTCAAAAATTAGAAGGAAACTTACTGAGCGAACAAACATAAACTGTGACGTATCGGTGGCAATATCTAACAGTAGAGTAAAGAGCGATATTGCTCAAAATGATTGAGATCGATCGCGTTGAATAGTTTTCTATATGCGATCGCTCTTGCAGAGACTCTCAAGAGTTATAATAGAAATTAACTCAATATTCCTTGAGATGGCTTATGCTCCAAGAAACAGTACTGCAAATTCCCTTTCAAGTTATAGCAGATGCGATCGCTTCTTTAGGAATTGAAGAAAAGCGCAAACTTTGGCAACTGCTAAATGAAGAAATTATCCAAGCAGAAGCTAAACAGTCCTCACAACTTCTCATTCAAAATAAGAATGGCTCAGATTACAAACCCACAGGGGAAATCTTGACTATTGCAGAAATACGCGATCGATATCCTCGCCAATGGGTACTAATTGCTGATACTGAATCAGACAATGAATGGAACGTGATTCGCGGTGAAGTCTTAGTTCACTCACCGCAGCGAGAAAGCATGTTATAAGTTGAAGGAAAAATTGCTAAAGTAGTAAACATAAGGAGAAATTCAAAATGAACGCACTAACAGTACAACTACCACCAGAGATTCCAGTCGAAGAAGCACGACTACTGCTAATGGTCAAACTGTTTGAAACAGGACGACTTACACTAGGACAAGCTGCAAAATTAGCCGGATACTCCAAACCGACATTCATAGAATTGGTTAGTAAACTTGGCGTGAGCGTTATTGATTATCCAGCAGAACAATTGGAACAGGAGATGAACCTTTGAGCCAGCAAGCTGTCACCAACAGCACTTGTCTGATTGGGTTGGAACGTATTGGACAGTTGAACTTACTTCCTCAACTGTTCGCTGTTATTTTTGCACCCCCTACTGTAGCAGCGGAAGTACAAAATCCGTTACCTTGGTTGAGGGTTCAAGCCGTACAAAACACCGCTGTCACCGCTACTTTGAAAACCCAGATGGATGCAGGAGAAGCAGAAACCATTGCGCTGGCTATGGAACTTGGCGATATTATCGTCATTCTCGATGACAAAAAAGCCCGTAGCGTTGCTCAACAAATTGGATTGAAAGTAATTGGAACAGCGGGAATGCTTCTACGTGCCAAACGTCAGGGAGTAATATCATGTCCTTAAGATTACCCATAATTAGCAGCCGGGACACGGCATGATTAACGTTATCTGTTTGTCTGAGATATCTATCATGCCGTGTCCCTACGCAACAACGGGGTCAGTTTTTTATTATGGGCAATTCAACGGACATGATATAATTAGCGAAATTAAACCGCTTCTGACTGCTCTTGTGCAAGCTGATTTCCGAATATCCAATGCGATTATTCAAGAAGCTTTACGATTGGCAGGGGAAGACAATTGACTGAGTTAAGGCGATCTTTCATTTGCAGGGAGTCTAATTCGAAAATCTAGCCAACAGTGCATCATCAGATAATTGAGATAACTGTTGCAGCAATAACGCTAACTCTTCTGGAGATAATGGGAGTAAGTTAGCGAGCGCTCTTGATTTCCTAGTTGATTATTTTACCATTTTTTGATCGTTTTATTGGCTATTGGTGTTCGCATTTTTACACAAATAACAAAAAAAGATGACTAGGGAGCGATCGCTTGAATAAGTTAATTTGTTATTACCAAGGACTCCCCACAACTGTAAACGCCGCCCAATAATAAGGATGGGATAAGTTTTCGTTCTTATGTTTTGCTAAGGCAGGCGGTAACGTTATCCTGCCATTATGACTTTGCAACTGACCGTTTTCTATGCGCAGTTGCCCATTTATCATTTCTATTTGCGCTTTTTGCAGTGCTGCGGCTTTAATTGGGGCGGTTTGCAAATGACGATAAAATTCTGTCATTAATGCTAAAGTTCCTTCGTCGGAAACGTACCACAAACTCGCTACTGCTGACTTGACTCCCGCTTGCACTGCTAACCCGGCAAATCCTAATTCTGCTTCTTCGTTTCCAATTGCAGTTTTACAGGCACTCAGGACTAAAAGTTCTACGGGTGGGTTGTTTAAACCCAATTGCCCTATCTTATCTAAAGTAAGTTTACGATCCCAAAATTGGATATAGGAATCGCTGGGTTTTCCAGGTAGGAAGTCGGCGTGAGTGGCAAGGTGGATAATTTTAAACGGTTGCTGCTGGCGTTGACTTCGCAAATTATCCTCGGTAAATTCTTGGTTGAGGAATAATCTCCCGTGCCAGATATTTTGCGCGATCGTAGATAATTCCACCGGCACCGCTGGCAAGGGATTTTGTTCCTTAAATTCCGACGCACCCATCGCCAATACTGGGGAATTATGCAGATTGGTATAAATTGTATCTGTGAGTTTAAAAGCGGGAATGCGTGCAATGCTGTACTTTTCGGTGAGGAATTTTTGCCCATCGTGCAAAGCTGCTAAAGGTAAAGAACGCAATCCCGCACCCATGCAAAAGATTAACGTATCTATACCTTGCGCTTGCAAATCCCGTTCCACAGGTGCGATCATCCATTGATAGAGTTGCTGTGCGGGTGGCAAATAGCTGCTTTTGTCCTCAAGGGTGGCGGCAGAGACGGTGAGGCTAAACTCTCTCGCTTGTGCGAGTAAAGCTTTACGGTTCGCTGCCTCAACTCGCTTGTAAATAGGTGGTTTTCCAGGCAAAATCAATACCAATTCTAGTCGTTGTTCCCGTGGAACTACATACAGAAGAGCAGGTTTTGTTTGAGTTTGAATCGCCAGTCTGTTTAAAGTATCCGCAATATCTTTAACTGTAATTGAGCGGTCGGGGAAACTGCGCCTAAAATAATCTTCAAATTGCTTTTCCCAGGTTTGTTCGATTTGCGGCACCATCGAACTTAAATTCGGTTGCTCTTGCGGGTTTTCTAATGGGGCGGAGTGAACTGCTTCTGGTAAAACTACAGCTTGGTGTTTGGGCAATATCCCTACCGCTTTACCGCTGATGCTTCCCGCCAGGTACAATGCTGCCAGCAACATGCTAACGCTACTCGCTACGGATTTCATAGCTGCCCCCGTTGCCATAATATAACCCTATGCTAAGCGATGGGAAACGAGCCGCGATCGCTCGGAGGTCATACTCTTGAATTTGTTGTTATAATATTCGTTTAAAATCCCTTTGGGAGGCTATATTAATGAATGAATTTAACCAAGCAGAATGGCGTTCAGTTGCGCTTTTTCGTCTAGCCGGATACGGGCTGTTGTTGCTATCCTTATTTGATTATATTAATATTTTTACTCCGCCCCGCTTTACTAATTCGGTTTGGGAATTTCAGGTGATGGGAGAAATGGTAGAAAAAGTGCCCGTCCCTTTAATTGGATTGGCATTTGTATTTTATGGAAAAGACGCTTACCGAAAAGAGCAAGAAGAGATAGTATTAAAGTTTTTATCTTGGCTGGCTTTAGGTTTGGGCATTTTATTTTTGTTGATAATTCCTTTAGGTATTAATAATACATTACGTCTTAATAATTTGAATAACTTTCAACTGAACGCTCAAATGAATAGAGGTTTAAACCAACTACAACAAATTAACGATAGACTGAGCAGCGCTACATCAGATGACGAAATCAATAATGCCTTAAGAAATTTTAATTTTCAAGGACGCATACCAGAGGTAAAAAACTCTCAAGAACTTAGAAACAGAGTTTTATCAGACATATCGAATGCTAAAAATCAACTACAGACGCAAATAGAAACGACCCGCATGAATCAGAAAATTAGTCTTGTAAAAAATTCGGTTAAGTGGAACTTAGGCGCTTTGATTTCTGGGGTGTTGTTTATTTACGTGTGGAAGCTAACAAATTGGGCGCGTTGAAGAGGACGCGGGGACAAGGGAGAGCGGTGACGCGGGGATTTCGTTAAGAAGACCAGGACTACCCAAAGAAACAGGGTTCCTGTCAAAAATCGTTGGTTTGGAAATAGACCCATCATTAAAACTCAGAGCGTCTCCCTGTCTCCGCGTCGGGAGCGTCGTTTTAACTATGGGTAATCAAACGGACATGATATAAGTCCTGACTGCATAAGTCGATAGACGCCAGAAATATATAAAGATAGCGGAGAAGACCGCCGTTTGCACAAGCGAGTCAAAAGGAGGTGACAAAATTGAGGATGTTGGCGTGGGATAGCACTTTAGCCAGTATGTCTGCCAGTAGTGTAGATATAGCGTTAAAGCATGTCCCTACCAAGAGAGGTGAAACAGTTATGGGTATAGCATCGAGATACTGGAGACTGGTGACAATTGATGCGACAGGCGGGTGCAAAGTCGAAGCGATTGACTCCCTGGCAGCTTTTTTCGGGCAGGAATTTGCCGAATTCGCAGGTGGGGGAGAAGTGCAGGATACGTTTATCCAACGCCGACTGCTGGATTTGCTGCATAATGATAGCGATCGTTGCGTTTTGGCTGAAGGTTGTTTGCGCTGCTTTATTTCTAACCAAATTGAGCAAGTTTGCGTTCAATTGGAAGAGCAATTTGGCAGGGAACATGGGTTCACTCGCTACGATCTATTTTCTTTTGTCTTAGATGATGTGGATGTCGCTGTACTTCACCAGCGTGGTAGTTTGAGGCAGGGTGCTTATAAATCCCTTGCTACTGAAATTTTGCAGAGGTTTAATCCGGAACGAGGTAATCTATCTACTTGGGCAACTCAGTTAACGAAGCACCATCTAGAACTGAATGCTTTTTTGTTGGAACGGGGTGTTTATTTGGTGAGCGATTGGGCTATCCTTAACGACACGACTCCGAAACAAGTGCAGCGCATTTTTTCTGAGTTTCACCACCTCACACCCGTGGAAATTCAAAAAGCTTGCATCTTATTGGAAAGCTATCACTTGATTTATCGACGGGACAGACTTAAATTGCGTCAAACTGGTGGGGGTGGTAAATGTCAGCCGCCTACGGATAAACAACTAGAGCAAATTGCTCAATCTCTGGTTGCCAAACTGAGTCAAGAAAAGCTGGCTATTCTCGATTTATCCACTGAAGATATCCTGACGCGACTGCAAGATATGGCGGGGAAATTGCGCCAATATCGCATTTCTGTCCGGCGAGGAACGCCGCAAACAGATTCTATCGACGATCCTGAAATTCGACGCCAAGCGGAGAACAATCCGTCGCCGAAGTCGGAGAATGAGGAAAGTGACGAACAAGAAGAGTTTTTAGAATTTTATCAAGCTTCGTTTCTCGAATGTTTGGATCTGGCGTTGGATAAAGTAGTAAGATCGCGCGTCGCTAATCTACAACGCAAAAAGCCCCCAACAGACCGACAATTCCTCCAAGCTTTGCACTTATTTCACTGTCAGGGCAAGGCAATGGGCGAAATTGCATCTGCGATCGGATTTCAAGCACAATATCAAGTCACCCGCCTGCTAAAACTCAAAGAGTTCCGCGCCGATGTCAGACAGAAAATGTTAGAATCCCTGCGCGATCGCATTCTCAATCAAGCTAAAATTTATGTCGATCCGGAACGCCTGCAATCTCTAGATTCTCAAGTTGAACTCGCCCTCGATGAAAGAATTTCTGAAGTGATCCAAGAAGCAACAGATGAAGCTAGCAACCCCAACCGTTCTTCTAAAAGTCGATTTGCCCAGAGACTATGCAAACAACTCAAAGGAATTTTTGATTTTTGATTTTTGATTTTGAAACAGCCAGGAGCAAGGTCATGACGTATTACTCAAATAATTTAGCCGCACTCGATTTCGACTTTGAAGCTTTTCCCGTTGAAGCGATCGCTCTCGAATCTGCTAACATTGAACGCGCGATCCAAATTAGCAGTGCCATCCCTAATGAATCGCAACAATGGCAAACTTATCTCAATGCCTTGGCTCTGTTTGGTTTTGAACAATGGTTAGATGAAAGAGCATCAGATATTCCTTTAGAATCAGCAAAATCTACGGTTTTGCAACCTCAATATGCCAATGTCTTTCCAGCCGTTGCTAATTTAAACGTCGGGTCGTTTAAACTTTGTTTAATTGCGACTGGAAGCTCTTCCGATGAGGAAGTTATTATACCACAACCTGCGATCGATTTACCAGAATTTGCGGCGCATTTTTACGTATTAATCGAGATTCAGGAAGAATTTGAACAGGCAATCATTAGAGGATTTTTGCGGCGCGATCGCTTAAATTCCCAGTGCCATTCCTTGAATTTACAACCCAACTCAGATTGGACATATAGCGTGCCTTTGGCTTGGTTTGACAGCGAGGCAGATCGTTTATTGCTGTACTTGCGCTGCTTAGAACCTGGTGCCATTTTATTGCCGGAAATTGCCAGCGATCCCGTTGCTGCATTATCGACAGTGCAAGCGGAACTGGAAACCCTTTTACCTTTATTGCAATCGAGGGAAACAGCCTTGTGGCAAGTCTTAAATTGGCAACAAGGGGCAGCCGTATTAACCAATCCAGAATTACTCGAATGGGTGTATCAACTGCAAATAGAAGCAATCGGCGACGAGGCATCAGAAACCAAAAACGAACTGAGAAATTATTTGTCAGATTTGTTAAACTTGCTGACTCAAAGAACGGTCAATGTAGCGCGTTGGTTACAAGATCAAATCGATGAATTGGCGCAAGGACTTTCATGGGTGCTAATGCCTCCTACCTTTGTTCCTGCTACCGTATCCATGCGATCGACGCAAAGTCTTGAAGCCTTATTACCCGTAGCAGAATTCGAGGAAATTATCAGGCAACTTGCCCACACCGGCATGGAAATTCCCACTGCGGCAAGGGGTGCTTATCAAGATATCGGACTCGCGGATATTCAAGCGCGACTTTATGCCCTGACATGGCCTTTCTTATCTCCAGAAGATACTCCAGAGTGGACGCTATTGCTAGTATTAGGTCCAACACCCGATAGTGCATTACCCCACGGGATCAGACTGCGCGTTAGCGATCAGTCAGGGGTTTTAGTACAGCGAACTTTAAATAGAAATAGCATGGATACTTATCTTTATGTTCTCATAGCAGGTCGGTGGGATGAGAAGTTTTTAGCAACTATTACCTTACCCAATGGTACGACATTAACATTGCCGCCTTTTGCGTTTCGTCCAGAATTTGGTAATTGCTAATTGCTAATTGCTAATGGGAGAGGAGGGATAATGTAAAAGATAATCGATTGCCACTGCATAGGTAACGTAACGTAGGGGCGGGTTTATTTATACCAGGCGCTGAATTTCAAATATTTCTCGTAAAACCCGACCCTACAGTACGCTCAATTATTAACCACCCGATAAAATATGACCAATTAGCAATTAGCCATTAGCCATTAGCCATTAGCCATTAGCAATTACCCACTATGTTCCATCTAAAAGTTGAACGAATCGATCAAACTTGCAGATTTGAGTTGTCCTGGGGAAAAGGACAGCAACTGGTGGAGAAGTTGAACTATCCAGAAATACTGACGAGACTGTACCAAGATTGGCAGCAAATCTATCTCAGTTTCTATACAACCGCATTGCGGGGGCGCGTACAAGCGAGTGGCAGTTTGAACGCACCCCCACCGCCGGTAGACTGGCACGCCAAACTGGTGCAAGCTGAAGCGAAGCTGCTGTACGAGTTTCATCGTTGGTTGCGCAGTGGAGATTTGTTTGAAATTCGTCGTGCGATCGCCTCCGCAGCTGCTAATAAAATAGATCCTTCATCCCCGCCAGTAAATGTTTTTCTCACTTGTAGTCCGATAGAATTGGAACGCTTTCCTTGGGAAGCATGGGAAATTAGCGACTTTGCCAATGCTGGCAATATCCGCATTATTCGCACGCCGCAGAATATTCGGGTAGAAGCGGATGAAGAACAGGTGCTGCGTCGCCGCAAAGCTAGAGTTTTAGCCATTTTGGGAGACGAAACGGGGTTGAATTTTCAGGCAGATCGGCAGGCGGTGCGATCGCTTTCTCCCATCGCCGAAGTTGAATTTGTCGGATGGCAAAGCGAACAAGATATTGGCGAATTAAAACAGCGAATTTGCGATGCGATCGCCGACGAAAAAGGCTGGGATATCTTATTTTTTGCCGGACACAGCAACGAAACATGTATAACGGGGGGACAGTTAGCGATCGCACCCCATACATCGATGTTAATTAGCGAAATTTCCCCCTATATTACCAAAGCAAAAGAACGCGGAATTCAATTTGCCATCTTCAATTCCTGTAGCGGACTCACCATCGCCAACGCATTAATTGACTTGGGGTTAAGTTCTGTCGCAATTATGCGGGAACCCGTTCACAACAAAGTCGCCGCAGAATTTCTCGTGCGGTTCTTACAAAGTTTAGGCGAATACAAAGACGTACAGGAATCGATGCTGGCAGCTTGTCAGTATCTCAAACTAGAAAAAAAACTCACCTATCCTTCTGCTTATCTAATTCCGTCGTTATATTGTCACCCAGGATCTAAATTATTTTGCCTGCAACCCTTTGGTTTTAAACAACAACTGCAACAGTTGCTGCCAACTAGACAGGAATTGCTTTTTCTGGTGATGTTTCTATTAATTAGCTGGCAATTGCCGGTGCAGGACTTTTTATTAGAACGGCGGGTCTTAATGCAAGCAATCTACCGCAATATCACAGGTCAAACGGGCAAAAACGGCCCACCTCCCGTCCTATTAGTCCCGATCGATCAAGACTCAATTGAGAAAGATAATATCGGCATTCCCAGACCGATGCCCCGCACTTATATAGCCCGCTTAATCGATCGGCTTTCTGCGTTAAATGCCAGAGTCATCGGGATAGATTTTCTGCTGTCGCGCCCCCAAAAAAATAACGACAAGCAGCTAGCAAAGTCGCTGCGAAATGCCGTGCAAAAGCAACCATTCGGCACTTGGTTTGTATTTGTAGAACTAGAAGACGACTCCGGACAATGGCTGCGAGTTCGACCTGAAATTGCTAGTCCAAATTGGAGCTTGTACGGCGATATGCGCTTCGTTATGGGATATATGAAACTAGGACCAGGCGAGCATTACGACGTAGAAAGCTTGCCATTTTCTTATGCGATCGCACTCGCTTATAAAGAGAACTTTGAATCGAACCATGACCCGCTGCAACCGCAATTGAAAAGCCAAAAATATTTTTTATCTCAGGTAAAAAGCGATATTAAAAAAAAGCAGAATCAAAACTATACGAGTCTATTTTCACCCTCCTCCCACTTTCAGCCAATTACCGCCTTTTCTTATCAACTGGGGCAAACTTGGTTGCACCCAATAATGGATTTTTCCATTCCCCCCGACCAAGTTTACCACCGCCTCCCCGCGTGGCAACTGTTGCGGGCTAAAGGCGATGCACCCCAACTGCGCCACGTGGGAAAGCAAGCTGCGATCGTCGTACCGGGGGGATATTTAGAGGCGGGAGTATCTAAGGAAGGCGAGGACAATTTTCCTCTACCGGGTGCGATCGCTTATTGGCGCAATCAACCCGGATCTTTTGACAATAGTCGCATCTTTACGGGGGGAGAAGCCCATGCATACATGGTGCATCATTTCGTCACCGGGCGGCTGGTCATACCCATCCCCGATGTTTGGATCGTCGCCTTGGCAGCATTGTTGGGAAAAGTAGCGGTTTTGGCACTTTTGCAGCCAAATCGTCGTCGCCATATCCGGAAAAGTTTTTCTCCTTTTAGGGGAGAAAGCGGGAGGATAATTGTGCTGGGCATCGCTACTGCCGGATATGGACTGGTGAGTTTGCAAGTTTATATTTCTAGCGCCATCTTATTCCCTTGGCTTTTAGCTTCAGCAATAGTTTGGAGTTATGCGCTACCGGCGCTAATTAGGAGAAAGAATTATGGATAGATTTGATTGGTTGCGGTTTAAGTTACTACGCAATCACCGGGTTTCTATTACCAGAAGGGTGAGAAACCCGATTTTTTTGGTTTTGCTTGTTACGGTGGCAGCGATCGCCTCTGGGGTGCATTTACTTTTTCCAACTGCCAGCGCCCAAAACCAACCCGTGGCGCAGCAATCCTTGACAAAACAGCGCCCAGAGTCTAGCGACATTCCTGAGGGGGGACAAGCGCGTCCGCCTCGCGACCCAAAAGGTCCCGGCACTCCTGGCGGGGGACAAGCGCGTCCAGCGCCTCGCAATCCCAGAGGTCCTGGCGTTCCTGGCGGCGGCAACTTGTACGAAGATATTTTGAACCAGTTAAGGGAACAGAACCGCATCGGAGTGCGCGGGGGGAATCTTTGCGCGATCGCACCCCCAGCACGCTTGATGGGTACCGGCAACGCCATCTGGCACGATCGTCCTCTTTTTATCTGGCAAGGCGCAGCAGTGCGAATTGAGTTGCTTGCCAGTCCCAGCGAGGAAGTGTTGTGGAGTAAAAACCTGACACCTAACGATACAACGGCGGTTTATGAGGGAGAACCGCTGCCAGCGGGACAGCGATACGAATGGCGGTTATATCGGTCGGATAAAGATTTTGAGGTCATCTTGTTTAGGATCTTGCCCAAAGAAGAGCGCGATCGCATCACCGCCGAATTAAATCAACTGCAAACCCAAGGCGCTACTGCCGAAGAAATAGCTTTACAACAAGCTAATTATTTCGCCAAAAAACGCCTGTGGGCTGATGCTTTGCAAGAGATTTATTCCGTGCCAAATCCTTCCGAACAACTCAAGCAACTGGGTCAAGAAATTACCACTTACCTTTGTCGGTAATTGCTAATTGCTAATTGCTAATTGCCCCTACAGGTCATAATTTCGATGCAACCGGCGTACGGACACGGCAGCCACAATCAAAGTTGCATCGGTCAAACTTTTTGCCTGCCGTGTCCCTACAATCAAAAATGCCCGTACCCAGATCCCCTCATCAAAGGGTAGGGGCACGGCAGCAACAATCAAAGTTGTCAACTCAAAATTTTCTCCTGCCGTGCCCCTACAATCAAATGTTGCCAGGGTAGGGACACGGCAGCAACAGAATTTGTTGCATCGGTTAAATTTTTTGCCTGCCGTGCCCCTACAATCAAATGTTGCCAGGGTAGGGACACGGTAGCAATAGGCTTTGTGGCATCGGTTAAATTTTTTGAACGCCGTGTCCCTAGGATCAAATGTTGCAAGGGTAGGGGCACGGCAGCAACAATCAAAGTTGCATCGGTCAAATTTTTTGCCTGCCGTGCCCCTACAATCAAATGTTGCCAGGGTAGGGACACGGCAGCAACAGAATTTGTTGCATCGGTCAAAATTTTTGAATGCCGTGTCCCGACAATCAAAAATGCCCGTACCCAGATCCCCTCATCAAAGGGTAGGGGCACGGCAGCAACAATCAAAGTTGTCAACTCAAAATTTTCTCCTGCCGTGTCCCTACAATCAAATGTTGCCAGGGTAGGGACACGGCAGCAACAATCAAAGTTGCATCGGTCAAATTTTTTGAATGCCGTGTCCCGACAATCAAAAATGCCCGTACCCAGATCCCCTCATCAAAGGGTAGGGGCACGGCAGCAACAATCAAAGTTGTCAACTCAAAATTTTCTCCTGCCGTGTCCCTACAATC
>NZ_BLAY01000021.1 GCF_020521235.1 Microseira wollei NIES-4236
CTAATGGCTAATGGCTAATGGCTAATGGCTAATGGCTAATGGCTAATGGCTAATGGCTAATGGCTAATGGCTAATGGCTAATGGCTAATGGCTAATGGCTAATGGCTAATGGCTAATGGCTAATGGCGATGTGTGTAGCATATATTGTCTGTAAAAACCACCCCCTGCTCGCTCTAAATCTACCAATTAACCATTAGCAATTAACCATTAGCAATTAGCAATTAGCAATTAGCCAAATGCAATAAGAGAGGTATTGAATGAATAACTCCGAAAAGGATCTTAAGGCAGTTGTACCAGGAATTTTACGGATTTTTCGCAATTTCTGGCCTCACATTCGCCAACGCAAATTTCTGATTGGTGGTTCGTTATTGGCGCTGTTGGTCGAGACTGGTTTGGGGTTATTGGAACCTTGGCCTTTGAAGTTTGTTTTTGACCGTATTATCTTACCGGGAACGACTGCTAATTCTTGGAATGTAGCGCTTCCTGCCGGACTTAGTCCCATGATGCTACTGACTTATGTGGCGGGCGCTATTATAGCGATCGCATCCCTCAAAAGCCTCGCCTCTTATTTAAGCACCTACGGCATGGCTTTGGCTGTGATTCAAGTATTAGCAGAAGTTCGCAGCAATCTTTACTCTCACCTGCAACGTCTCTCGCTTTGTTTTCACAGCAAACACAAAAGCGGAGACTTGATTACTCGCGTCACTTATGATATAGAACGCCTGCGATTAGTGACGATTAAAACCGCCTTGCCATTCCTAACTAATATCGTCACCTTAGTAGGGATGGTAGCGGTGATGTTTTGGCTGAATTGGGAACTAACGCTGATTGAGATTGCGATTTTTCCCTTCTTTGTATTTTTCACTAAGAATTTGGTTGCTCGGATTCGCAAAGTTACCCGCAAACATCGCAAAACTGAAGGTGCGATCGCAGATACTACCAGCGAAACAATCGGTGCGATTAAAGTCGTGCAA
This sequence comes from Microseira wollei NIES-4236, assembly GCF_020521235.1. Lineage (GTDB taxonomy): Bacteria > Cyanobacteriota > Cyanobacteriia > Cyanobacteriales > Aerosakkonemataceae > Microseira > Microseira wollei. The sequence goes on from NZ_BLAY01000021.1 coordinate 975, forward strand.
GCGCTTTCCCTCCACGATATGTTGGAGGATAATTTTTACAAGCAAAATAGCCAAAGTTTAGATGAAGGCGCAAAATCTCTCAAACTGGCAACTTTGCTAGAAGGAACAGTGCAAGTTTTAATGGCAATTGTGATGGCGCTGGTGGTGTGGCGAGGTTCCCTAGTTGTACTGCATAAAGGATTGACTCCAGGGGAATTATTAGTATTCACCAGCTATCTCAAATCTGCCTTCGATCCGATGCGCCACCTTTCCAAACAAGCTGGGCAAATTGCCAAAGCTACAGCTTCCGGCGAGCGAGTTGTTGATATTTTAGAATACGAACCTCGCGTCCGCGACTTACCTGGGGCAAAGAGAGCGCATCCTTTTTATGGTGCGGTGCGGTTTGAGAGCGTATCGTTTGGTTACGAACCGGAACGGGAAATTTTAAAAGACATTTATATTGCCATTCAACCCGGTCAACAAGTAGCGGTAGTTGGGCCATCTGGTAGCGGCAAGTCAACCTTAATTAGCTTAATTCTCCGCCTTTACGATCCGGTTGACGGTCGGATTTTAATTGATGGACAGGATATTCGCGAGTATACCCTCGACTCTTTAAGACAGCAAATTAGCGTGGTTTTGCAAGACAGTATGCTGTTTGCTGTGAGCGTCCGGGAAAATATTGCTTATGGTAAATTAGGGGCATCTAATCGAGAAATTGAAACAGCGGCTCGCCTCGCCAATGCCCATGATTTTATTATGGATCTACCTGAAGGTTACGACACAATATTAAGCGAGCGGGGGGCAAATTTATCCGGCGGTCAAAGGCAGCGAATTGCGATCGCTCGCGCTGCTATCCGTCAGTCTCCAATTGTGATTCTTGACGAACCTACCACCGGACTAGATAATGCTAGCGATCGCGCTGTCAGCGAAGCACTCAATCGACTTACTAAAGGGCGAACAACCTTTTTAATTTCTCACAATCTCCGAGCAGTTGAAAATGCAGACTTAATCCTCTACGTTGAGTCAGGAAGCATCATAGAACGCGGCACTCACAAAGAACTCATGGGTCTGGGAAGTCGCTACGCAGCTTTGTATCAAATGCAGAACGCAATTAACAACAGCACTCGCCCCGAAGGAGATAATTATGCAATTGAAGTATAACGAACTTGCAGGCAATTTACTGCAACAAATGCTCCGCATAAACCTGGGTACTCGCGTCATTCTCGTGCGCCACGGTGAGAGTACATTCAACGCTCAAGGTCGCCATCAAGGTAGTAGCGATGAATCAGTTTTAACCGAAATCGGTCGCAGTGCGGCGCGTCAAACAGGAACCTTTCTGAGGGGAATAACTTTCGATGCAGTTTACACCAGTTCGCTCAAACGAACCCAGGAAACTGCCAGCGAAATGCTAGCGATGATGGAACCTGCAATTGAACTAAATAAAATTCACACCACTTATGCTTTGCGAGAAATTGATTTGCCCGCATGGCAAGGTTTGTCACATCGCGAGGTGCAAGAAAAATTTGCCCAAGACTATCGCTGCTGGAGACAGTGCCCCCACGAATTTCGCATGGCTACCCCGGAACAATATAGCGGTTTGCAGCCGGATCAGGTACAACAGCCGTGTGCAGGCAGCATTAAGGATGCCGCCCCTTTGTGTAGCGGCAGCATTAATGCTGCCGCTACACAAACGAAGCCAAAAGGCTTGACTTCACTCGCTGGCAATCCGCTGTATACTTTCCCTGTCCTGGATTTGTACTCGCGCGCCCAACAATTTTGGCAGGAAATACTACCCGATCATCGCAATCAAACGCTCCTGATTGTGAGTCATTCTGGCACAATCCGCGCTTTAATTGCCACAGCGCTGGGTTTAACCCCCGAAAGATACCACGCACTCCAGCAATCTAACTGCGGTATCAGTATCCTGAATTTCCCCGATGGTTACCAAGCGCCAGCGCAATTAGAAGCTTTGAATCTCACCACCCACTTGGGCGAGACTTTGCCCCCAACCAAAGCAGACCCTAAAGGGTTGCGTTTGTTGCTTGTACCCAGTGGAAATGAGGCACAGATGCGGCGGGTAGCGCAGTTGCTGAAAACAGAATCGATCCACTTTAGCATTAGCGGTACTGACCATGAGGCGGAGGCAATCGCCACCACAATTCTGCAATACCATCCCGCAACCGTGCAGCTACAGGTGTTGCGAGACGACTTCCCCCAAGTCTGGCAACAAGCTATTACTGCCCGCAGTTCCCTCACCACCAACTCCAGCCAATTGATAACTGGTTTAGTCGTGGGTATAAATTATATCATTCAGCGTCTCATACGTCAAGTATTAGGCATGAATTGCGATGAAATTGGCAATTTGCAACTGCGGCAGGGAGCCGTCAGCGTTATCCATTATCCTTTGGCAGAGCGATCGCCCATGCTGCAAGCAATGAATATTGCTGGGTAATAGGTAATGGGTAATAGGTAATAGGTCAAGCGCTAATCGCTAACAGTCAATAGTTATTTACTAGCTCACAATTACCAATTAGCAATTAGCAATTAGCAAGCGAGCAATTCCCAATTAGCAATTAGCAATTAGCAATTCCCAATCATTCACAAAAAAGAGGTTCCATGCTTTATCGCGAATTTGGTCAAACAGGTTGGCAAGTATCAGCTATCGGTTTAGGGACGTGGAATATCGGCAATCAATGGGGCGAAGTGGAAGAAACAACCGCTTTAGCAACCATCCTCAGTGCCTTCGACAATGGCGTAAATTTGTTTGATACCGCCGAAGCTTATGGCATTCCCCAAGGATTATCTGAAGAGCGTTTAGGACTCACCTTGAAGGGGATTCGCGACCAAGCTTATGTAGTCACAAAAATTGGCAGTTGGGGCAGACGCAACGGCGAAGTTTTGCCAAAATCTGTTGATACAATTCGCCTATGCTTACACGCTTCCCTTTATCGATTGCGGACTGATTGGGTAGATGTCGCGCTTTGTCACGAAGGCGATATTGAAGATCCAACCGTTTATTTAGAAGCCTTTGAAATGTTGAAAGAAAAAGGTCACATCCGCGCCTACGGCATCTCGACAAATGATTTTGAAGTCCTCAAACGCTTCAATGTTAATAACACCTGTAAAGTGGTGGAATTTGACTATTCGCTGTTAAATCGCCAGCCAGAATTAGACATGCTGCCTTATTGTCAAGAGCATGGCATAGCCGTATTAGCGCGCGGGCCTCTGGCAAAGGGATTGCTATCCGGCAAATATTCTACCGATACAGTTTTTAAAGATACGATTCGCTCCAAGTGGCACAAAAAAGAAAAAACCCAGGCAAAATACGAGCAAGAAATTGCAACCGTAGATCGCATCAAAGCAGCATTGCCACCCGGAGAAAATATGGTTGAAACAGCTTTGCGCTTTGCCATCTCGCATCCAGTAAAACCCGTAGCCATACCCGGTGCTAAATCTCCCGAACAAGCAGCGATAAATGCTAAAGCAGGGGATAAAGTGTTATCCGATCAAGAGATAAAAAAACTCATTCTCAGCTTAGAAAATCCGTTCAGCGAACGGGAACTGAGTGTAATAGGAACCAGAGAATAGGAAAAGCACCACCTTTTTTTATAAGTCTGCGTAGACAGACCAAAGAAACCCGATTTCTAGGAAAAATCGTTGGTTTGGTTTCGAGAGATCAAGGTCGAAACCGGGTTTCTGTAAGTCCTGTTTATAAGTCTGCGTAGGCAGACTTTGTTTGTATAGGCGCGACTTAAGTCGTCAAGCTTGCTACGCGATCGCTTCCCCAGGTCTGGTTATGCAATTCGGAAGCGATCGCGTATCCTATTGTCAGACATTTCGCGTATTTTCCCTGTGGTTAACTCATGGGTCAGATGCCAGCATAATCATGTTTGATATAACTTCCAGGGAACCCCCATGCTGGCTGTCTCTAACTACCAAATCGATTCAACTCTGCACGAAGGCATCGAAACCATCATCTATCGGGTACAAACCCCAACCGACCAAAAGCCAAAAATCCTCAAAATCCTCAAAGCTGAATATCCCACCGTAGACGCCATTACCCGCCTCAAACACGAATATCAAATCCGCAAAGACTTAAACCATCCAGGCATTGTCAAAGTTATTAGCCTCGAAACCTTCAACAATCGTTTAGGACTGCTTTTAGAAGACTTCGGCGGCGAATCAATGTCAAAATTATTGCCAAGAGAAAAACTTTCTATAACAACCTGTTTAAACATAGCCATCCAAATCGCTAAAGCTTTAGAGTATTTGCATCAAAACCAGATTATTCATAAAGATATTAAACCCAGCAACATCATCATTAATTCCCAAACGGGTATTGTTAAACTAACCGACTTCGGCATCGCCTCCCGACTGAATAAAGAAACCCCGCAATTTATTAATCCCAATATTGTAGAAGGCACTCTCGCCTATATGTCTCCCGAACAAACAGGGAGAATGAATCGCACCCTCGACTATCGCACAGACTTTTATTCATTTGGTGTCACCTTATATGAAATGCTCACGGGTCAATTACCATTTCAGAGCGATGACCCCTTAGAGTTAGTTTATAACCATATTGCCAAACAACCAATCCCCCCGCAGCAACTGCTTCCAGACATTCCCCAAAGCTTATCAGAAATAGTGATGAAGCTGATGGCAAAAAATGCCGAAGATCGATATCAAAGTGCTGCTGGAATATTAGCGGATTTAGAAATTTGTCTCAACCCATCACAAACCAAAGGCGAGATTACCGATTTTATTCCCGGACGCTTAGATATCTTGAGTCAGTTGCTCATCCCCCAAAAATTATACGGTCGAGAAAATCAGGTTAATTTACTCTTATCTGGCTTTAATCGCGCTGCTCAAGGAACCAGCGAACTGATGTTAGTTTCTGGTTATTCTGGCATCGGTAAATCTGCCGTTGTCAATGAAATTAACAAACCCATTACCAAACAACGGGGTTATTTCATCTCCGGTAAATTTGACCAATTTAAACGAAATATTCCCTATGCTTCTTTAAGCCAAGCCTTTGGCTATTTGATGCGGCAATTACTGACAGAAAGTGCTGAAAATTTGCAACAATGGCAGGAAAAAATATTAACGGCTATAGGCGCTAACGGTCAAGTAATTATTGATGTAATTCCCGAAGTAGAATTAATTATTGGCAAGCAGCCAGAATTGCCGCAAGTAGGGCCAACAGAATCCCAAAATCGCTTTAATCGGGTATTTGCTGAATTTATCCGAGTTTTCACCCAAAAAGAGCATCCGTTAGTTATCTTTTTAGACGACTTACAATGGGCGGATTCAGCAACATTGAACTTAATGCAATTGCTGATGACCGACCCGGATAGCAACTATTTATTATTACTTGGTGCGTATCGGGATAATGAAGTAAGTTCCACCCATCCTTTGATGCAAACTGTAGAGGAAATTAAAAAGGCTGGTACGGTTGTTAATAATATTGTTTTGCAACCCTTAGATTTAGACAATGTCACTCAATTAATTGCCGACACCCTACAAGAAACCCGGTTTCTTCAAGAAACCGGGTTTCTCAGCCAACGAGTCATTGACCTGGCAGAATTACTCTCTAATAAAACCGGGGGCAATCCCTTTTTCTTGACGCAATTACTCCAGGCACTTTATCAAGAAAAACTCTTGACATTTGACTTCAATAGTGCTTCGTGGCAGTGGAATCTGGAGGAAATTCAGGCGATTGGGATTACCGATAAAAATGTGGTGGAACTGGTAGCTTCTCGCATTGAAAAACTGCCAAAATCAACCCAAGAAGTACTAAAGCTGGCAGCTTGCGTGGGAGATAGGTTTACCTTAGATGTTCTTTCAATTGTGAATGAAAAATTACCTTCAGTTACAGCGATCGAACTTTATTCAGCTTTACAAGCAGGGTTAATTTTACCTTTGAGCGAAGCTTACAAAATCCCTTTAGTGTTTGATGAGTCAGAAAATACAGTCGAGATAATAGAAGCAAAAATCCCTAAGGTGGGTTATAAATTCTTGCATGACCGAGTGCAGCAAGCAGCCTATTCACTGATTCCAAACGAACAGAAGAAAGCCACCCATCTGAAAATCGGTCGATTGCTCCTGGAAAATACTCCCAAGCAAAACCTAGAGGAAAACATTTTTGATATTGTCAATCAATTAAATGTAGGAATTGACACAATTAGCCAGCCCGCAGAAAAATGCAAATTAGCTGAATTGAATTGGATAGCAGGCAAGAGAGCCAAAGCAGCATCCGCCTATGAACCTGCGGCTAATTATCTCAATACGGGACTGGAATTGCTCGCGTCTGATAGCTGGCAGAATCAATATGACTTGACTTTGAATCTCCACCTTGCCACAGCAGAAGCAGAGTATCTCACTACCAAATTTGAGCGAAGTCATGCGCTCTTAGATGTTATCTTGACTCAAGCCAAAAACCTCCTCGACCAGGCTCAAGCGTACAAACTGAAAGTTGAGGTTTACATCGCCCAAATTCAAATGCAAGTAGCGTTGGACACTGGGCTATCGGTTATAGAAATGCTGGGGGTCAAGTTGGAAGAGGAACCGCCACAAGTCGAGCAGATTGAGGAGTTAATTAACCTTCCCGAAATGACTGACCCTGATAAAATTGCAGCTCTGTGGATACTACTTAAAATTGGTAGTGCAGCTTATATAGCAAATCCAGGTCTGTTGGCACGCATATTGTTTACAATGGCAAATCTCTGCATAAAATATGGGAATTCGCCGGAAGCTGCAAAGGTCTATGTTTACTATGGAATACTTCTAAGCAGTTCGCTGAATGATATTGAGGCAGGGTATCGCTATGGTCAATTGTCTTTGAGACTTTTGGAGCAATTTCATGCCAAGGAACTACAAGTCTTAATCCTCAATGGGTTTAATGGTTATGTCAGGTTGTGGAAAGAACAGGTTAGAGACACCTTAAATCCTTTGCGCGTGGCCTATGCTTGCGGTTTGGAATCTGGAGAAATCCTATCCGGGGGCTACGCGATTCTGAACTATTTCATGCACAGCTTCTTTGTCGGCGAATCCCTGGAATCTCTAGAGCAGAAACATCGCCTTTACATTGATGAATTCAAGAAGCAACGGCTGTATTATCACTTGGTTTATGGTCAGATTTGCCGACAACTAATTCTCAATTTACTTGGTCAAGTTGAGGAGCCAGTCTTGCTGATGGGTGAGGCGTTTAATGAGCAGGAGATGATTCCTGTTCTGACCGAACAAAAGAATGGAACGACGCTGTTTTTTGTCTATTTGGCTAAAGCGATGCTTCATTATTTGTTCGAGCAACCGGAATTGGCGATCGCTTATTCCCAAACCGCAGAATCCTACGTACAATCTGTATTGGGATTGTTCATCAGCGCCCAGTGTAATTTCTATCAATCTCTGGCGCTTTTAGCTCACTATCCCCATGCTGAAGCAAGTCAGCAAAGCCTATATCTAGAAACGGTGGCATCCAATCAGGAAAAAATGCAGCAATGGGCGTACCATGCCCCAATGAACTTCCAGCATAAGTACGATTTAGTAGCAGCAGAAAAAGCGCGCGTTTTAGGCAATAAACTTGCAGCAATAGATGATTACGATCTGGCGATTAAACGAGCCGCAGCTAACAATTATCTTCACGAAGAGGCATTAGCTTATGAATTGGCAGGAAAATTTTATCAATCCCTGGATAAAGAGATAATTGCTCAGGCATACCTCACCAAGGCTTATTATGCCTATATCCGTTGGGGAGCGATCGCAAAAGTCAAAGCCTTAGAATCAAACTATCCTTTCCTAGCAGCACAAACTTGCTCAGTAGAAACCCGTAAATTTGATGTTAAAACCACTACGGCGGCAACGACGACCAATAGCAGGTTGGCAGATTTTCTCGACTTAAGCACATTCGTCAAATCTTCTCAAGCCATAGCCAGAGAAATTATCCTGGAAAATTTGCTCTCCCAGTTAATCAAAATCTTGCTGGAAAACGCCGCCGCTCAAAAAGGCTTTCTCCTACTGCTAAAAGATGACCAACTCTATATCGAAGCATCGGGAACCGCTACCGATGATGTCGTCAAAGTTTTACAATCTATTCCCGTCGCCACCTGTGACGATTTACCCCTATCGGTCATCAATTACGTTAAGAGGACTCAAGAGAATCTCGTCTTAAATAACGCAACGGTTACCGAACCCTTTAATGCAGATGTTTATATTCAAGAATGTCAGCCGAAATCCATCCTTTGTTTGCCGATTTTGTATCAATCTAAGCTGCAAGGGATTCTGTACTTGGAAAATAACTTAGCGGTGGGAGCATTTACAAACTCGCGCATCGAAGTTCTCCAGCTTCTATGTTCTCAAGCCGCTATTTCCCTGGAAAATGCACGGTTATACGCCCAATTAGCAGAATATTCCCACACTTTAGAAGAAAAAGTCGCAGCCAGAACTGCTGAACTCAAAGCCGCACAAAAGCAAATTATTGCCCAAGAAAAACTCGCCTCTCTGGGGACTTTAACCGCAGGGGTTGCTCACGAACTCAAAAATCCCCTCAATTTTGTGAATAATTTTGCCGAATTATCAGTAGAGTTAGCCGAAGAATTGCTTGCAGAAATTGAAAACCAAGCCGAACCTCTCGATGCCAATATCCTAAACTACACCAAAGAAACTTTAAGCGATCTTAAAGAAAATATCGCAATTATTCAACAGCACGGTCAAAGAGCTGACCGCATTATTCACAACATGATGCAGCACGCGCGCACTGACAGCAATACTCGCCAACCCACCAACCTCAATGCTCTGCTTGACCAAGCGGTGCAGCTAGCGTATCACAGCAGGCGTTCTAAGAATAACAACTTTAACGTGACGATCTACAAAGATTATGACGACTCTATTGGTCTATTGAATCTGGTATCCGCCGATCTCAACCGTGCTTTCATCAATATTATCGACAATGCCTGCTATGCGGTCGAGGCGAAGCAGAAGCATTTTGAGGCACAGATGGGTAACTCTGGTGAAACCTTTACCCCCACACTTTGGGTGAAAACCCAAAACAAAGGGGAAGTTGTAGAAATCCGCATCCGCGATAACGGCATCGGAATTGCACCCGATCTAATAGATAAAATCTTCCATCCTTTTTTTACCACTAAGCCAGCAGGAGATGGCACCGGCTTGGGTTTATCTTTAACCTACGACATTATTGTAGGGCATCCAGGCGGCACTTTGAACGTGGAAAGCGAACTCGGAGAGTATACCGAATTCATCATCAGTTTGTCTGCCTGATTTTTCCTCAAGTTGATTTATGAAGTTAACTTAAAAATTATCTGCTTCTTGTAACGTCACCTTTGCAAAAGTATAATCATTTTTCTGACAAGTCGAATGCTGGAAAAGTATATCCAGTTAGGTTTGTAGCAATTTTACGTTAACTTTATAAATCAACTCTTTCTATTGGAAATTACCCTTGAGTGATCGATATCACCGCTGGCCGTAGCATAATAGTGTTATAGGATTTTGTAGAGGAGTTATTTGTTGAGATTGTAAGTTTCTTATGAAACCTGCTAAGATATTAGTTGTAGATGATGAAACAGATTTAGAGCGGCTGATTAAACAGCGGTTTAGAAAAAAAATTATAGCTAAACAATTGGATTTTATTTTTGTTAAGAATGGTGTAGAAGCAATAAAGAAACTAGAAACAAAAGATGCGGTCGATATGGTTTTGACCGATATCAATATGCCGGAAATGGATGGGTTAACCTTACTGACCAGGCTGCCCGAAATTGACCAGACTATCAAAGCGGTGGTGCTGTCTGCTTATGGGGATATACCGACGATTAGGGTAGCGATGAACCGAGGCGCGTTTGACTTTATAACCAAACCGATAGATTTTCAAGATTTAGAAATTACTATCGACAAAACTATAAATTTTGTCAAACAAATTAGAGAACAGAAGGAAAAGCTGAAACAAGCACTTGAGCAACTACGATACGAAGCATTTTACGACCCACTGACGGGTTTACCCAACCAGAATTATATTCTCGGTCGGATTCGCCAGTGTATCCAGTGCAGAGAGCAGAGAAATAGTTTATTCGCGGTTTTATGTTTGAGTCTAGATGGCTTTAAAGCGGTAAAATACGGGTTGGGTCATGCTTTAAGCGATCGCCTGTTAGTAGAAGTAGCGCGTCGTCTAGAAACCTACACACATCCGACAGATATGGTGGCTCGTTGTGGCACAGACGAATTTGCTATCTTGCTCACGGATTTGCCAAACTTCAAACAAGCTGAAAACAAGGCCGAGCAACTGCGTCAGGTGCTAAGAACTCAGTTTAAACTCAACGGGTCTGTGGTGTCCTCGAATATATATATTGGTATTGTTAACAGCACCATCGACTATAATCAACCCGAAGACTTTTTGCGGGCAGCCGACACGGCAATGAATTACGCCAAAATGCCTGGAAGACCAAATATAGTTGTATTTGATACAGGGATGCAGGCAAGCATTCTGGAACGCCTCGAGTTGGAAGCTGACTTGCAAAGGGCAATTGAACAGCAACAGTTTCACCTCAACTATCAGCCAATAGTCTCGCTGTCTACGGGTAAAATTGTCGGTTTTGAAGCGCTGGTGCGGTGGCAGCATCCTGGGAGGGGGTGGGTTTCCCCCGAGAAGTTTATTCCATTGGCAGAAGAAACCGGACTGATTATCCCCCTGGGTAAATGGGTTTTGTCGGAAGCTTGCCGACAGTTAAGCGTTTGGCAAGAGCAATTTTCTCAACGTTTGCCTCTCAGCATCAGCGTCAACCTGTCTGGGATTCAGTTATGGAATCCAGATGTGCTACAGTCAATTGACGAGATTCTAAACTCGCTGTCCTTGAGCGGGTCATACTTAAAGCTGGAGATTACGGAGAGCATTTTGATGGATAAGGAGTCAGAAGCTACAGCAGTGCTAGATCAGTTGAAACAACGGCAGATCCAGTTGTCCATCGATGATTTTGGCACGGGTTATTCTTCTCTGGCGTACCTGCAATCTTTTCCCATCGATACTTTAAAGATCGATCGTTCTTTTATCAGCGGCATCGAACAGCAGGAGACAAACTTAGATATCACCCGCACTATTATCACCCTCGCTCACACCCTGGAGTTGGATGTGATTGCCGAAGGGGTGGAGACGCAAGAGCAACTCGAGATCTTGCGCGCCCTCGGCTGCGAATACGGACAAGGCTACCTGTTCTCTCCCCCCCTCGAAGGTGCAGCCGTTGTCAATTTCATGGCAGAACTTGAGCTATAATACCCAGCATCGTTGCTTTTTTTGGCTAGCTGAAAAAATCTTGATACTATAACTGACATTAACAAATTGCTCTTTCTCTCACCCCCATCGCTTATGAAAACAGCCAAAATTTTATTTGTTGATGATGAAATAGATTTAAAACGCCTGCTCAAACAGCGATTGAAAAAAACTATTCGGGAAAATGAATTTGAGTTGCTGTTTGCCTCGAATGGTAAGGAAGCGTTAGAGATACTGAAGAGCGATAGCTCTGTAGCAATGGTGGCGACAGATATCAACATGCCCGAAATGGATGGCCTCACCTTACTAGCTAAAATAGCCGAAATCGACCCGACGATTAAAACCGTAGTCATGTCCGCTTATAGCGATTGGAAAAATATTAGAACGGCGATGCACTGCGGCGCTTTTGATTTTCTCACCAAACCAATAGACTTTGAAGATCTGGTAATTACTATTATCAGAACTCTTAACCAGGTGCAACAAGTTAGAGAAAACCTTAACAAGTTGCAACATGCCCAACTCTTACTGATCCAGAGTGAAAAAATGTCTACACTGGGCCAGTTGGTGGCGGGTGTAGCCCACGAAATTAATAACCCAATTGGTTTTCTTTCAGGTAATATCGAACAAACGACTGAAGCAATAAATGATTTAATTAATCACTTACGACTGTATCAAGAAGAATTTCCCAATCCGGGGTCAGAGATTGAGGAAAATGCTGAAGAGATAGATTTAGAATATCTATTAAAAGATTTACCAGAAATGCTTTCATCGATGAAAGTTGGCGCAGAACGAATCCGTAATATTAGCAATTCTCTGCGAACTTTCTACCGAGGCGATACTGGGGATAAAGTATTAGCTAATATCCATGAAGGCATGGATAGTACCTTAACGATATTACAACATCGACTCAAAGCTAATAACGAACGTCCGGCAATTCAAACAATCAAAGAATATGGAGATATTCCCCCCGTAAAATGCTATCTGGGAAAACTGAATCAAGTGTTTATGAATATTTTAGTTAATGCCATCGATGCGATAGAAGAATCAAATCAAGGTAAATCGTTTACCGAAATTGAAGCCGCGCCTAACACGATCGCTATCAAAACTGAATTATCCGAATCCGATCCTAGTGTGGTAATTAAGATAAAAGATAACGGCAAAGGGATATCAGATGAAATAAAATCCAAAATATTTGACCAGTTCTTCACAACTAAATCTATCGGGAAAGGGACGGGGTTAGGTTTATCAATCAGTCGTCAGATAGTGGAAGAAGCACATGGGGGAAGTTTAACTTGCTCCTCAGTGGAAGGAGAGGGATCGGAGTTTACGATAATGATACCAATCGATCCGAGTTAACATATACTTGCTGCGGTCATAGATAGTGCTAATTGCTAATTGCTAATTGCTAATTGCTAGTCTTTTCCTGAGTAACCTTTTCTGTCAGGTTATGACCGTCTGAAGTATAACAGCTTTGGTAATTGAGTCAATAGCTTTCACTTTGGCTTGGTCGTCAACACGCGCCACGCGATAAAAACAGTCACGGCTATATAGCCGAACACAGTTAGCCAATCTAGCCAGTTAGCGGGAATCATCAAAAATTGGTCGTTCATCAACAGATATCACCAAATTGGGTTTTTTTTGTAGGGGCACGGCATGAATAGGTTTTGCCTTAAATCGAAGGTTGTAGGGCGCCGTGCCCCTACAACCGACAATCTAAGAAACCGGGTTTCTAGCTTAATCAGATGTATCTTTTGGTTGCAACCAATCCCGACCCAACTGAATTGTAATTTCCGAGTTTAAATGTCCGGTGCTTTCCACCCGCACTTCTCCCAAATCGAGTGTCTCGCGAATCGTTTGGGCTGCCTTATCGTCTCCAGTCTGCGCCACAATGCGAGTTTGGCTCAACGGTTCAGTCCAAGGTTCAGCCACATAGACGTTTCGATAGCCAGCTTTTTTGAGTTTTTTCACCAACCTTTCTACTGCTTTGCGATCGCGAGTGCTATCTTGAATCGCTATACTCAACTCTCTAGGAACAGATGAACGCCTCCTGGAGTTAGTTTGAGCCAAGTCAAAGTGCTGGGTCATCAGCGGGGCAATGCTACGGCGGTGAGGCAACCAATAGCTAGCATCGTACTGCCCGACTTCGCTATACTCACCCGGAACCAGCAACATCTGCGCGTCATCGCGATTCGTTTGGACGCCAAAACCGACTAAAGCCACCAACTCCTCGACGGTTAAATTCGTATCGATATGGGACCCAATCACCGACAGAATTTGCGGCACTCTAGCTAAAGTGACTGGATTGAGCGCTTGTTCCATCAAAGCGCGCATCACCATTTGCTGACGCTGCACCCGCCCCACATCCCCAAGCTTGTCGTAGCGAAAGCGCAACAATTGCAACGCCTTATTGCCGTTGAGGTGTTGCTTACCAGCCTTCAAATCGATGTATAGGTGCTGACTGTTGTCGGTATATTTCATGTCTTGAGGGACGTAAACCGTCACCCCACCCAAGGCATCGATCAGTTTTTCCACACCCTGAACGTTGATGCGGACATAGCGGTCAATTCTCACACCGCCGAGCAAGTCGCTCACCGCTTGGGCGCTGAGGGCTGGGCCTCCATAAGCATTCGCTGCATTAATTTTAGTCATCCCGTGTCCTTCCACCAAGGTGCGGGTGTCCCGGGGAATCGAAAGCACGGTTAACTTTTTAGTTTGCGGGTTAAACCGCAGCAGCAGCATTGTATCCGAAAGACCATCAAAGGAATTGACTACCGGGTCATATCCCCCCAATTTTGGATCGGGTTCCTCCCCCAAGTCTGAAGCTAGAACCTTGACCCCCAACACCAAGATATTCACAGGTCGGGTTAGTTCTGGCAATCGCAGATTCGTCTTCGAGATGCCACCAGAATTAAACACTGCGGCTTCTTCAGCCGTCAGCTGGCTTTGCATCAACGGAGTAGTGGAAAGCGACACCGCCAGCAAAGCGCCTGCTGTTGCGGACAACATCGCCACCCCAGTCAAGCCAAATCCCAGCCAGAGCCAACGTAACTGGTTTGCTTTGCAAGACTGGCTCATAAAAGGCGGGGCTAGGAACTGTCCCAGAGACGACATATCAAAAAAGTTTCGCGTTGGCACTGACTTCCTCACACACTAAAAACTAGGAGTGTCTGAAATACTGAGAGTTTTCCACCAGAATACTCATACCAGTATTTCCTTCTTTTTGGTACACTCATCCGGCTAATTAGCTTGGGAACTGGGCATCGAGCATGAAGCAAGTGTAATTCTCAACAGTCCACCTGCACACCTGCTCCCTTGCCCACCTGCACCCTACTTCGTACTACAAATGGCGTTTTTTCCACAAGGTCAGGGGTTGGCGCTGGGATAGACGAATCATCAACCAAACGCTGACGATAAAGTAACCGGAGGTGAGCAAACTATTCATTACCAATAAGGGTAATTTTAGAGATTCTGAAGCATCGGCAGAAGCTCCTAACAAAATGTAGCCCAATAGCCAGCAAAACGCCAGACTTACCGCCAATCGACTGACTGCTTTTTGTCGGCGGCTGCCATTGCGCCGGTAGAGCGTCCAAAGCGCAGGGAAAAAACCGATCCCAGGGGTTAAATACACATACAGCTGTAAGCGGTTGATGTCTGGATTCTCAAACGGGTCGATGTCATGCATAGCGATCGCTTTTTCTCGATCCTAGCCCAGTTACGCACCCAGGGGGAGATCGGGCTACTTGGGAGGTGGGGTAGAAAAAACCGCTTGATTGCTGGTTAAAACTGAATTTTTATGGTTCTCTAAAAATTTTTCCTTAGTTTTACCGATGTTGCCCGCCAAAACCCAAAGCTAGGCTTGATTAGAACTGAACTTAATTCTGACTTTCCATATTCAAGTAGTAAAAGTATACTGTGTAAATTGATTAAATAGTTTCAAATTATAAGGTGCTGCAACAAAAAAGTAAATCAAATTTAACCGTGATGGTTTTACTGGGAAAAGTTCACGCTTTTTGGAAAAACATCAAACCCGGCTTTATGGGGTTTGATTGCCGAAATATACCGGAAAAGAGCCAAACGTCAACCTTGCGTCAAACAACAGCGCTCGCTATTGGCGCGGCGCTAACCAGTCTCATCGGTATTGTGTACGTTGCCACATCAACCATTTTACTCGAAGGCTACGCCAAGCTAGAAGAGCAAAACACGCACCAAAACGTTGAACGAGTACTCGAAGCCTATACCAACAGCTTAAATGAACTGAACCTGACTAACTACTATTGGGCAGCTTGGGACGATACCTACAACTTCGTTCAGCGTCCCAGCCAAGACTATATCAAGAGAAATTTTTACGAAGGTTTTTTCTCCGAAGCTGGAATCAACGCGATTTTATTTATTAATGCCACTGGGCAAATTGTCCACAGTCAAGGTTACGACTTGCAACAGCAACGCCAAGGTCCGCTCTCAAAGGGGTTAACAAAATACATCCGGGAAAATTCATGGGTTTTGCGGCACAAGGCTCCAAATGTCAGCCATGGGGGAGTTATTTTATTACCTGAAGGGGCAATGATGTTTACCGCCCGCCCCGTCGTCACCAGCCAAGTAAAAGCACCTATTCGCGGTACTTTGATTCTAGGGCGCTACTTAAACGCAAATACCATCCAGAAATTAGCTAAAACTACTCGACTGGCTATCCGCTTGCATCGACTTGATGGTAGGGTTAAACTGCCTCCCAGACTGCGTGTTATCAGCGATTCGCTCTCGCCAGCAACACCGATTTTTATCCAGCCCCAAAGCGAAGATTTAATTTCGGGTTATACCTTGCTCAAGGATCTCTCTGGAAAGCCTGCAATGCTTGTGCAGGTGGATATGCCGAGAGAAATTCATCGCCAAGGTCAGACTAACTTGAAGTATCTGATTATTGCTTTGGTAATGGTAGGCTTAGTTTTGGGCGTGACGACTCAGTTACTTGCAGAAAAATTAATTCAGATTTGGCAAGAACAGGAAGAAAGTAAAGCCAGATACAAAGCCGTCGTTGTCCAAGCGAGGGAAGGGATTTTCTTGCTCGATGCAGATACTAAAAAGTTTCTGGAAATTAACGCGGCGTTTGAAAATTTGCTCGGTTATTCGGTGGCAGAAATTCTGCAACTTACTTTGTACGATGTAGTTTCAGAAGAGAGCGAGACGATTGACCGGGATATTGAGGATATTTTAACAGGCGATCGCTACTTGACCAGCGAGCGCCGCTATCGCCGTCACAATGGGGAAATCGTCGATGTTGAGGTGAGTGCTAACTTAATTCGCTATGCTGGCAGAAATGCTTTTTGCATCGTTGTCCGCGATATTACGGATCGCAAGCGGGCTGAAGCAGCACTGCGGGAGAGCGAGAAACGCTTAGCTTGGCAAGCAAGTCACGACGATTTGACGGGATTGGTTAATCGACGAGAGTTTGAGCGCCGTTTGGAGTTGGCTTTGAGCGATGCGAAAAGCGACAGCACAGAGCATTCCCTGTGTTATTTAGATCTAGACCAATTCAAGGTGATAAATGATACTTGCGGTCATGGGGCGGGAGATGAACTGCTGCGTCAGGTGAGTGCTTTGTTGCGGATGCATATTCGTTCCACGGATGTCCTCGCTCGTCTCGGCGGCGATGAATTTGGCCTTTTGCTCAATCATTGTCCCTTAGAAAATGCATCGGGAGTTGCCAATGCGCTGCGCCAAAGTTTGTCGGATTTCCGCTTTGTTTGGCAGGACAAATCTTTTACCGTCGGTGTCAGTATCGGTTTGGTGGCAATAGACATTGATAGTAAAGATTTAGCCAGTACTTTAAGTGCTGCGGATGCGGCTTGTTTCGCTGCTAAAAATAAAGGTAGAAATCGCGTCCACATCTATCAAACCGACGATTCGGAATTGGCGCAACAACGCGGCGAAATGCAGTTGGCATCGCAGATTACTAAAGCTTTAGAAGAAAATCGTTTTTGTCTTTATTATCAACCGATTGTTCCCGTTGCTAACACCGATTCCCACGGGGAGCATTACGAAGTTCTCCTGCGCCTTTACGATGAATCAGGCAAGCTAGTACCGCCCAATCTTTTTATTCCAGCGGCAGAACGATACAATCTCATGCACCTTGTCGATCGCTGGGTCATCACCACCCTGTTTTCCAGTCAGAAAGAGCATTATCGCCAAGCTTGGGAGCGTTGTCAAAAGCAAGGCGATCGCTGTCTCTATGCGATTAATCTTTCTGGTTCAAGTATTAACGACGACCAATTTATTGAGTTTGTCCGCGAGCAGTTTTCTTTGTACCAAATCCCACCCCAAGTGATTTGTTTTGAAATCACCGAAACCGTGGCGATTACCAATTTAAGCAAAGCGGTTCAATTTATTCAGGAACTAAAGCAATTGGGTTGTTATTTTTCTTTGGATGATTTTGGCAGCGGCATGTCTTCGTTTACCTATCTGAAAAATCTGCCTGTGGATTATCTCAAAATTGATGGGCAATTCGTTAAAGATATTGTTGACGATCCGACTGATTTGGCAATGACTGAAGCGATTAATCGCGTCGGACAAGTGATGGGTATTCAAACGATTGCCGAGTTTGTAGAAAATGACGCAATTCTGGATAAACTGAGAATGCTTGGGGTGAATTATGCCCAAGGTTATGGTATTGCTAAACCGCGTCCTTTTAGTTGTTAGTTATTAGGTTTTGGGATACGCATTGAAATCAGCATTGAAATAAATTTCAAGGGTTTTTGGGGCACGGCGTCGATAACTTTTGATTTGTACCCACAGATTGTAGAATGCCGTGCCCCGAAATCTGAAAATTTATCGACGAGGGACAAGGCGTAGATAACTTTTGATTTCTCCCCACAGATTAAAGTCGTTTTTGGGGCACGGCGTCGATAACTTTTGATTTGTACCCAAAAAAAATTGTAGAATGCCGTGCCCCTACAGATCGACATTTATCGCCCTCGCTTCGTTTCCATAAACCCGGTTTCTCAGAGAAACCGGGTTTCTTAGGCAAAATGTGGGTTTTTGGGGCACGGCGTCGATAACTTTTGATTTCTCCCCACAGATTGTATAATGCCGTGCCTCGAAATCTGGAAATTATCGCGCCGGTACTGTCCACCAAGCGATCGCATAAGGTTGACTCGCTTCGTTCACTTGTTGCCGATATGCTACGCGGATTTTGTAACGTCCCGTTGCAGGTACTTGACAAAAAATATGTTCTGTGCTATCTAATTCGCTAATCGAAGCGCAGGTGTAACGGGTGGTGTCTTTGCTGTCGGCGGGGACGAGATAGAGGTCGAGGTTGTTTAAGCCGCGATCGCGAAAATCTTCCCCGATATCGTACACTCCATTTTTGTTGGCATCGTTGAGATCGACTACCCGATCCCAAGCCATCGTAATCGAGACAAAACTTCCCTGCTGCAAGGGTTTTTCTAAGACGTAATCTTGGGATTTGTTCAGTTCTACTTTGTTGTAATCCCAACCAACGGGTGCGACTTCTTTACCGGGTTTCCACTGACCGCCGCTAAATTGCTGCACTGCCCGATAGGCATTGAGTTGACCAGTTCCCATTTGCATGTCTTTGGAAATTTTGTCATCTTTATAGGCATCGGATTCGAGCCAAGTGCGGTTGCTTTTATCGGTAACTGTCTTGGTCATGCCCAAGTGCAAACCGTTGCCTTGATCTTTGATCTTGTCGGTGGAGTTGAGCAATATTACTTTGGATACTTCGTGGCGGCGGGATTCTACACTCCAGTTTGGCTTGCGCGTGGCTAGTTGGCGATCGCCGAATTCCTGTATTAAAGCAACGGTAGCAGTTACCTGGGGCGTTGCTAAACTTGTACCGCTGACTTCCGATACCCTACCATCGAGGTTGAGAACGGGAATTTCGTGACCGGGGGCAACCAAACCGATGGCGCGACGGGGACCAAGGTTAATTTCCTTCCCTTCGAGTCGCCTTCTAATTCCTTCGGCGATATCGCCGATGTTGGCAAAGTCAATCTTAGAAAAAATACCATCGACGCGCTTGGTAAACGCGACGTTAATACCGTTGTAGTTATCGGTGGGAATGGGAATTCCTCCCCGTCCTTGATTTCCCGCGACCAAGTGCAGCACATCGTAAACCCGGGCAGACCAATCTAAACATTGGGTAAGCAAGGCGTTACCGTCTAAAATCGCCTCGGGGCGCGGGTCGCGTTCTAAGGATTCGCCAAAGCTATAATTAATTGCTCGCAAATCGCCGCCGTTTTGCAAGGCTAAGTTTTGTGCGGCAAGGCATTCTTCGGGTTGTCCGCTTTTTTCCATCGAACCCACGGCAGCGGAATATAACCTTGCTCTTGGTGCGACTCCCGGTACTTCTTTGGAAGTGCCAATCATCATCCCCGCGACGCTGTAGGCGTGGGGGTCTACATCTGTATCGGTTTTGGCTGGGTCATCGCGCCAAAATACTCGCGTGACGGGTACGGCATTGGGATTGCGGTTTGCCGCTTTGTCCACGCCAAATTGTCCGGGGCGCCCGATTTCTACTTGACCGATGGCGATTTTGCGTCCCAGCAAATTATAGGGTGCTTGACGCAGGCGCAAAGCATCGATTCCCGTTGCGTCGATGGGGGTTTCAGTCGCCTGCACGGGTGTAGAAAGACAGGCTGCACCGAAACCACAAATTAGCCATGCCAGTTTTTTTACCATCTTCTGCTGAACCACGGCAGCTTCTCCACGCGATCGCTATCTTATTTTGATTGTGAGGCGCAATTTTCTTAAGACTTGCTAAAGATTTTGTTAAACTGGTTACCGAGAACCCAGGAGAATAGTGCCAGTCATGACCAAAACCCACAAGCCAATTGTTGTTGCTCCATCAATCCTATCAGCTGATTTTAGCCGTCTGGGCGATGAAATTCGCGCCGTTGACGCCGCCGGTGCCGATTGGATTCACGTTGATGTGATGGATGGTCGCTTTGTTCCTAACATCACAATTGGACCGCTGATTGTGGAAGCGATTCGTCCCGTCACCCAAAAGCCTTTGGATGTCCACTTGATGATTGTGGAACCCGAAAAGTATGTCGAAGACTTCGCCAAGGCGGGGGCTGATATTATTTCGGTTCATGCTGAGCATAACGCTTCTCCTCACCTGCACCGCACCCTGTGCCAGATTCGGGAATGCGGTAAGCAAGCAGGTGTAGTTCTCAATCCCTCGACGCCTCTAGCTCTGATTGAATATGTGTTAGAGGTTTGCGATCTAATACTGATCATGAGCGTCAACCCCGGTTTTGGCGGTCAAAAGTTCATTCCGGCGGTTTTGCCTAAGATTCAAAAGCTGCGCCAAATGTGCGACGAACGCGGTTTAGATCCTTGGATTGAGGTCGATGGCGGCCTCAAAGGCGATAATACTTGGCAGGTTCTCGAAGTTGGTGCCAATGCGATTGTGGCTGGTTCTGCTGTATTTAAGGCTAAGGATTATGCCGACGCCATTGAAGGCATTCGCCACAGCAAGCGTCCCACTCCTGAATTAGCTGCGGTTTAAAATCATCCCGCAACCGATAGCCTTGCATCCGACACCCTTAAGGGTGTCGCTATACAAACAAAGCCCGCCTGCGCGGGCTTTAGAATTTTAGCCCGCGTAGGCGGGCTTTGTTTGTGTAGCCCCAGGTTTTAACCTGGGGGATCTTGGCGTTTCAGAAAATTGGCGCAGGTATTGTTAAAGAAACCCGGTTTCTTTGTTCATAAACTAGATTTTGTCGATGAAGTTTTTGACTTTGTCTTTGGCGTTTTCCACCACGTTCATTGCTTGAGCTTGAACTTGCTTGGCTTTGCCTTCAGCTTTCTGTTGCGGATCGCCGGTAATTTCACCCACTGCTTCTTGAACTTTGCCTTCTATGTTCTTGGCGATCGCTTTGGCTTTATCTTGTAAGCTCATTTTGCCATCTCCTTTTGTAGACTTGGCTACTTTAGATGTACCCTAAAGCCGCTATTAACTCAAGTTGCTAGTTATCTCTCTGGGAGCGGCTAATGGCTAATGGCGTTCCCAGGCAGTCGCCGAGTTCCCAGGCAGTCGCCTGGGAACTCGGCGAAATCAGTAAAAATCCAAGATTAGCAATTAGCAACGCCGAATTTTATAACTAGCAACTTGCGTTATTATATAGTATATTGTTTCATCCGTCAATTTTCCTCCTCTCCTTCTGAAATTAATTGAAAAAAATTCTTAACTAGATAGCTTTTTTATTGACAGCGTGCTAGACTTGCTGCCAAAGACACAGATGAAGCGGCGAAGCTTCTGTGGAGAAGCGATCGCACCACTATCATCTGCTCTAAATGGGTGTATTACACTTGGAGATACAGCATGTCAGAACAATTCAAAGCAGTAGAGATTAAACAACCCCGTACCACCAAAATTCAGCTAGAAATCAAGGAAATTGCCCAACCAACTACCAGTCGCCACACCAAGTCCCATCATGGTGTTGATGGTGACGGCGGCGACGCCAGCAACGAATAGCTGAAAAATCAGCAGTTTTCGTTCCCAGGTTCAACCTGGGAACGAGTTATGCGAGGTTTCGTTCCCAGGTTCAACCTGGGAACGAGTTATGGGAGGTTCCACCTCCCGTAGGGCAAATATTTTTTTAAGTTTCTTTTGAGAAAAATTATCAACTATGTTGTTTCTAGCCAATTTATTGCAACCTTATAGCGTATCAGAGTTTTTCCAACACAACTGGACGAGCAAAGCGGTTGTAATTTATGGTGAAGGAAAGAAAAAATTTACCCATCTGTTTTCTTGGGAAAAACTCAACTATCTGTTGAACTATCACAAACTAAAATATCCCGACCTGCGCCTTGCCTTAGATGAAAAAGTACTAAATGAAAGCGACAACGATAATTTGATAAAGTTGTGTCAGTCAGGAGCAACTTTAATCGTTGACCAAATTCATAAGCTAATCCCGGAAGTAACGCAATTTGCGGCTGAAATCAAATACGATCTAGGTTATAGTACTCAAGTCAACGCCTACTGTTCCTGGCCTGGAAGACAGGGTTTTTCATGTCACTACGATACCCACGAAGTCTTGATATTACAAGTAGACGGCAAAAAGCAATGGTATGTATTTACAGATACGATTAAATACCCTTTAACCGACCAAAAATCAACATCTTTTTCGCCAAGAGAAGTAGATCCCTATTTAAGCTGTACCCTAGTTCCAGGAGATATTTTATACATTCCGCGCGGACATTGGCACTATGCAGTTGCGTTAGATGAACCATCGCTGCATCTAACATTAGGAGTTCATTGCAAGACAAGAATTGACTTGCTCGAATGGTTAGTCAGCGAATTACGCCAGAAAGAAGAGTGGCGGAAAAGTTTACCCTTACCTGTAGAGACAGCTTTGGTGAAAGATAGTGTAGATACTTTAATTCAAGACTTAAATCAGTTACTGGCGAGCCACAATATTCGCGAATATTTTATCAGCTATTTTGAAAATATAGTCAAGCCAAGTGCTAGATACTCTTTCCCCTACCAAGCTGGATTCAATATATTCCCACACGGGAGCGAAACACAATTCAAAAATCCCAAGTTGCAAAGGGTGAGAATTTCAGAAATACCCGATGGCAGTGGATATAAAATTATCGCTGCTGGGAAAGAAATAACCCTTAGAGGAGTGCCGGAAAGTTTTGTCAGAAAATTATTTAGCCAAGATTTTTTTACAGGAACCGATGTGATGAATTGGTTGCCCGATTTCGACTGGGAGAGCGATATTGTTCCTCTTTTATCTAGTTTAGTTACTGAAGGGATTATCTTCGTTGACAATTAACTATGTTTTTTCTTCTATGGCAGCTATTGCCTTTTTAAATAAGTGGTTATATATCGGCTTAAAGGAAATTGGTTAAAATATATTAAGGAGAGGAGTGTCATCAGGTAAATTATACACACAGGAAGAAATCAATGAATAAGTTCTTTTGTGCTGAAGCTTCTCGACAAGCTGGAGAAGATATTATAGGTAGTGGAGCAATTTTCCAAACTTATGTATTAGTGGAGTGTCCGACTCCGTGGGAATACGAAGCGTTTGATTCAAAACAGGTTCCCGATAATCTCAAGAGTTTGGTAGCAGAAATCAATCAATCTAAGCAGCAGATTCGGTTTTTATTAATAACCAATAACGAAGGGAAAAAGACAAAGGAAACAAAGGTTTTAATTTACGACAGAAGCCAGAAAAAATTCTGCCGTGGATACAACAAAAGAGAGTTTAATGTAGGTAGCATTGATCAAGTAGCTGGGGTGGTGAAAAACTACTTAGCTGGCGAGAATTCCGACTGGGAAGTTTTGACAGATCCAACAAGAGATATTTTAGTTTGTACTCACGGAAGTCACGACCAATGTTGTGCCAGGTATGGCAATGGATTTTACCTTCAAGCATTAGCAAGTATTGCGGAATTAGGCTGGGATAACGTAAGGATGTGGAAGGCGAGTCACTTTGGAGGACATCGCTTTGCACCGACAGCGATAGACTTCCCAGATGGCAGGTATTATGGCGTTCTAGATCCAGATTCTTTCAAGTCGATTTTGACGCGGAGTGGGGATATAAACTGCTTGAATAAAGTTTATCGAGGTTGGGGAATTTTACCAAATCCCATCCAGGTTTTGGAAAGAGAAATGCTCCGGCGTTACGGATGGGATTGGTTTAACTATAAAGTGGCGGGTCAAATCATAGAGCAAAGCGCAGACAAGAGTATAATTAAAGGAGAGATATCTTTTGAAAAACCGGATGGTTCGGGGTACAGTTACCAAGCTGAGTTGGTAAAAGATGAAAGTAAGACGCTGCAACTGAAGGGTTCTTGCGGCGCTGTTAAGGAATCAACCTTTCTGAAGTATTCTGTGGAAAATCTCCGCGTTACTTCAGAGAGGTTGGTATGTCTAAGTGCATGAAGGTGTGGGGAATGCCAAGGTAATCGAAGGGTTCGCCTTCTGGGGAAAAGCCTAGTTTTTGGTAAAAATTTAAGGCTGAGATGCGAGATCTTAGCCTTAAACGTTTGAGATTTTTTGCTTGGGCTGTTTCTATCAATTTTTTGATTAATTTTGTGCCAATTCCTTGGTTTTGGAATTCGGGTAGCACTGCTACATAGGCGATGCTGCCTAATTCTGTGGATAATTCTCGCAGTCTAGCGGAACCGACGATTTGGTTGTGGCATACAGCAACTAGATGAAAGGCGCTATCTTCGTAAGTGTCCTTTTCGGTTCCTATGTCCATGGAAAGAGGCGCTCTCAGGACCAGCCAGCGCTGGTAGAACAGTTGATTTAGTTCAAGATTATCCCGTATGGGGCGCACTTCGATGTTATCCATTACACCTCTTGCAAAAATCCTTAGAATTTCAATATCCTGAGCTAGAGTATTGTATGCAAGTTTCAGCAAGAGGAAATATGGAGGAAGATTTAAGCAAAGACCTGGAAATAATCGCTCGCGTTATGGGAATTGCAGAGGCGCACGAGATTAGCCTCCGCGATGCGTTTAATTTGTACAAAAAGCAACTGGAAGTCAAAGCCAAGGAGAGTTCTGAGCGTTCCGAGCGGTTAAAGGCTAGGCTAGGGTCAAAAAGATGGGATTTTTTACAGGATTTTGTCAAAAATCTACCCTCTGAGGCTGAGTTACTTGAGTCTTACCAGCAAGTCAAGGCAAAAGGTTTACTCAAAACGGCAAAACTGCGATTTGATGCCGATGTATATGTAGAAAATCTAGATTTTGTAGGGGACAAGACTCTAAAAGCAGGGACTATCGTTGAAGTTGAGTGGTGCGATGACGAATTATGTAAGATTTGGTTTTGTCCTGGAGGCTGCGAGTTTATGTTGTTAGATGAACTTGAGTTAATGTCTTAGCATATCGTGAAGCGTGAAGCGATTGCGCTAACCAACCTACAGAACTAAAACAGGACTGACGCAAAGAAACTTTGGTGATGGGTGAGTCGTGCAAAGGGCGAGCGCATGATATCATGTCCTTAGGCATCGGTAGTGTATGGATAGCTAATTGCTAATTGCTAATTGCTAATGGTCAATTGCCTCCAGAGCTGCTCAGTAATTATTGACTGTTTCTTTTTTATTTAGCCATTAGCGATTAGCTATTAGCAGTTACACAACCGTTGCTATTGGACAATCGTTACGAAGAACGACGACCGCTGAGCCATTTCGCAGCCATGATACCCACAATTGCGGCAACTAGCGGATTGCTGAGAAACTTCATTAAACCGGGTTTTTCAGCGAGGACATCTTGGAAGATATCGGGATGGTTGTGATAGACGAACGTCGCCATTTTGGCAACATCGTCAGCATTCATGCGACTAGGGTGGTGAGTAGAAAGACTGAGTTGTTGCTCTAGTTGGCGATCGCTAAATCCTCTTTCGTGTAACCGCTTCATGAAAGCGCGAGCAACATCATCCCGTTCGTTGGGTTTAATTTGTTCGATTGCTTTCCGCAATTCCGGTTCCATTTGGCTGGGGGGAATGCGTTCTGGATGCAGAGATTGACCAAATAATTGACGCCGTTCGTCAACGCTGGAACGTTGAGCAAAATCATCAAAATCTTGATAGTCTCTCGATGGATCGGAGGGAACATCGCCGAGGGATTCGACATTCCCACGTGCCAAATCGTTCATGATTTGACGCTTGTAATCGTCAGAAGAGTAAGTCATGTTGTTCTCCTTTTTCATCCTATGCCTGCTAATAGCTAATGGCTAATGGTAAAACGCCATCACCAATGAGCAATGAGCAATTAGCAATTACCAATTAGCAATTAGCAATTAGCAATTAGCTATTAGCCTGGTACTGAACTTGATTCGATTGATGGTCGTACTGTGCGGTTAAAATTAGGTGCTTATCGGGGTCGTAGACTAAAACTGATACGTCTTGATTGGGGAAATTATTGTGGAAGCCTTGCACGAGACTTCGCGCTAAGTCGCGAACTTCGGTTGGCTTGACTTGTGGCGCAATTACAACCCCCAATTTGTTGTTGTCGCGCACGTAAGCATCTTTAACCAGTCCTTTGGCAGTTTGCACTACCCAGTCACCATACTTCTGACCTGCCGAGGTATTACCCCGTTGCAGTTGCGTAGAAATTTGACCCACTGAAGGTACCTGAGGTCTTTGGGTCGCGACGCTTGGCCCTGCACAAGCCGTGGTAATTGTCAAGACTAAAATTAAGACCAGCGCGGTTAAAAATTGGCGACTTTGCTTGAGAAAATTCACCTTAATTTCCTCCTTATTTTAGGGGAGAAACCCGGTTTCTTAAAAAAACCGGGTTTCTTGTTTGCAACTATGCCCGGTCGATCGTGTCTTTGGCTTTATCTTTGAGGTCTTCTACGCCGTGACGCAGTTCAGATTCGGCTTGCTTGGCTTTGCCTTCTGCTTTATCTTCTGGATCGCCGGTAACGTTTCCCATTGCTTCTTGGGCTTTGCCTTCGATATTTTTGGCAGTTGCTTTGGCTCTATCTTCCAGGCTCATTTTGTACCTTCCTTTGAAAAATGGTTTGATTTCAACCGTTAATTGTTGCGTTGAAATGTTGCTTTAATCACAATAATTAATGTAATTCAAAGGTTAAAACTATGTCGTCTTTCGTAAGAAACATTGTCGGGTCTATTTACTATTCCCAACGGCCTATGCTATCAGATAGATTGATGTTGCACCAGAAACCGGGTTTCTCACCAAGAAGAGGCGGCGGGGAAAATTGCAGCGCAGCAGCGGCGGTTAAAACAATGCGGTAATCAGGATTTGCCCTTGGATCGTCCTTATTATTGGGCGGGTTTTGTGTCGCAAGGGTCGTGTTGATTTGTAGCCCAAAAACCCGGTTGCTTCAACTTGCGATATATCAACAAAAGGGCAGGCAGAATGCCTACCCCACAAGAGTTATTGCAGAGGTTTAATAGACTTCTCCCATAAATACCCTCAAAGGCAGGCAGAATGCCTACCCCACAAGAGTTATTGCAGAGGTTTAATAGACTGCTCCCATAAATACCCTCAAAGGCAGGCAGAATGCCTACCCCACAAGAGTTATTGCAGAGGTGCTAGGATTTGGGATTGGCAGCACCAGCAATTAGATAAGTGAGGGACTCGATCAGGCGATCGCTTTCCATTGGTATAATCTCTTTCCCGTGCAGCATCTCTTGAATATTCATAAAACTAATCAAAGTTCCCATTAAGATCCATGCTGTGGCTTCTGGATCTGGTAAGTTCAATTCGGGATGAGCTTTCAGGTATTGAGTAACCATTTCAATCGCTGGTTTTGGCAGACAGCGGACGCAAACTTGCGCTAACTCCGGGAAACGACCCGATTCGCCAAAAATTACCCGCATAAACGCCCGATGTTCCTTATCATCGATCATCTGAGCTAATGCTGCTTTTGCCAGCTTTGGCAGCACGACGCTAGCATCTCCTTCGGGGGGTTGCTTGCCAAATACAGACTGAAACCGCTTGGTTGCCATTTGCTCGACTAGGGTTTTAAACAGTCCTTCTTTGTCTTGAAAGTAGCTGTAGACGGTGGCTTTGGAAACTCCGGCACGGGAGGCTACCCGATCCATGCTTGCACCGGCATAGCCGTGTGCCAAGAACTCTTGCATTGCTCCTTGCAGAATTTTCTCAGATTTATCTACTGAACTGTCTCGCTCTGCTTCACTAGCTTTGATGCGCGCCATTTTTTTCCCCTTGTGTCTTCTTCATCTTAAAGAAAGATGTCCGCTCTCCGGGAAGGTACTTGACTAAACTAAACCGTTTAGTCTAATATCATTGTATAACAAAACTAAACCGTTTAGTTTAAACACCTGCTTTTGCGAGGCAGTTATGGTTCAGCACTGGAAGCTAGAAAATATACCTTCTGATGTCCTTTCCCGTTCGCCCAGCGTTCTAGCGCTCGCGACATCTCTGTTAGTAAGCGGAGTCGGAATTTATACAGCCGTGCGGTGGCATAATCCCGCAGAAACAAGCGTACCAGTACCAGAAGCGATTCAACCAGAAGTAAAAACGGTAACAGCCTTGGGAAGACTGGAACCCAAGGGAGAAATCGTTAAACTTTCGGCACCCGTGTCAAATGAAGGGAGTCGGGTAGAAAAACTGCTGGTGCAAGAGGGAGATAGCATCAAAGCAGGACAAGAAATTGCCATTCTAGATAGTCGCGATCGGCTGTTGGCAGCATTGGCAGAAGCAGAACAAGCCGTCAGCGTAGCGCAGGCAAACCTCGCCAAAGTGCAAGCGGGAGCCAAAAGGGGCGAAATTGCGGCGCAAAAAGCCGAAATTGCCCGGATTCAGGCGCAGTTGCAAGGTGACAAGACAGCGCAACAAGAAAGCATCTACCGCATCGAAGCGCAATGGCAAGGCGACAAGACAGCGCAACAAGAAACCATCTCCCGCATTCAAGCGCAGTGGGAAGGCGACAAGACAGCACAACAAGAAACGATCGCCCGCATTCAAGCACAGTGGGAAGGCGATCGCACCGCACAACAAGAAACCATTGAACGCATCCAAGCGCAGTGGCAAGGCGATCGCACCGCACAACAGGCAACGATTAAGAAACTCGAAGCACAATTAGAGAACGCACAAGCCGAATATCAACGCTACGAAGAAATCTACAAACAAGGTGCAATTTCTCGGTCTGTTTATGAAAGTAAGAGTCTTGCCGTAGAAACAGCACTCCAGCAACTCAACGAAGCCAAAGCCGTTTTAAATCGAATTGATACGACCGCTAGCAAACAATTAAGCGAAGCCAAAGCCGTTTTAAATCGGATTAATTCTACAGGCAGCAAACAAATCAGCGAAGCCAAAGCCGTTTTAAATCGGATTAATTCTACAGGCAGCAAACAAATCAGCGAAGCCGAAGCTGTTTTAAATCGGATTAATACGACAGGTAGCAAACAAATAAGCGAAGCCAAAGCGGTTTTAAATCGCACCAATTCTACAGGTAGCGAACAGATCGGCGAAGCAGAAGCGACATTAGACAAAATTGCCGAAGTGCGTCCGGTAGACGTAGAAGCGGCAAAAGCAGAAGTTAAGCGCGCGATCGCTGCCATGAATCAAGCCAAGGTAAATTTAGACAAAGCCATCGTGCGATCGCCGCAAGATGGGACAGTTTTAGAAGTTCACGCGCGTCCAGGTGAATTAGTATCAAACGATGGCATTATCGATATTGGAGAAACCAAGCAGATGTATGCGATCGCAGAAATTTACCAAAGCGATATTAACAACATCCGTCCCGGACAATCAGTGCGAATTAGCAGCGACTCCCTTCCCGAAGAACTGCAAGGAACCGTAGACTGGATTGGGTGGCAAGTCAAACGACAAAACATCGTCAACACCGATCCCAGCGCCAACATTGATGCCAGAATCGTAGAAGTTCACATCAAACTCGACGAAGCATCCAGCCAAAAAGCAGCAAAATTCACCAACCTGCAAGTTAAAGTAGTCGTACAACTAAACAACCCTAAATAATTCGCCAACACCTCTCTTTCTTCTTTTCTGTGTCCCCATGAAGAAATGAACCGCGAAGACACGTTAGCGAAGCGATTCGCGATAGCGAATTAGGACACGAAGAAGAGGAAGAAGAGAAAGAAGATAAGAGGGGTTTTCTAGCCGGATTTGATATCAAAGAGGATTACCATATGATAGGTTTAATTCAACAACTGCGACGACGAACTCCCCTGGGATGGTTGCAACTAAGTCGAGAAAAAAGTCGATTGCTAGTTGCCTTATCAGGAATCGCCTTTGCCGACGTTCTTATATTCATGCAACTCGGCTTTCAATCCGCACTTTACGACAGTAACACCCGCCTGCATCGCAGTTTAGAAGCAGACATCATTTTAATCAGTCCCCAAGCCCGAAACTGGCAAGGATTATCAACATTTTCGCGGCGAAGATTGTATCAAGCTGAAGATATTGCGGGGGTGAAATCGGCAGAGGCAATGTATGTCAATATTATCACCTGGAAAAATCCCAATACCCGCGCCCAAAGACAAGTGCAAGTTATCGGATTCGACCCCGATCGACCCGCGTTTGACTTGCCAGAAGTGAATCAACAATTGGATAAACTTAAACTCCCCGATACTGTCTTATTCGATCGCAAATCAAGAGGAGAATACAAAGAAGTCATTACCCAAGTTGAGCAAGGAAAATCCGTCACCACCGAAATCGAACGGCGCACAATTACCGTTGGTGGTTTATTTACAGTGGGGGCATCCTTTGGCGCAGATGGTAGCTTAATTACCAGCGATCAGAACTTTTTACGACTGTTTCCCAAACGAGATGCTGCGAGTGTAAGTTTGGGTTTAATTCGAGTCGAACCGGGTTACGATCCGAAGCAAGTAGCAGCAGCGTTAAAATCTCACCTTTCTGATGATGTCCGAGTGCTAACGCAGGAGGAATTTATTAACTTTGAGGTAAATTGGTGGCAAACAAATAGCCCGATTGGGTTTATCTTCGGTTTGGGTGTAACGATGGGGTTTGTAGTCGGCGTGATTATTGTTTATCAAGTCCTCTCAACCGACGTGAACGCCCATATGAAAGAATACGCTACATTTAAAGCAATGGGATATCGCAATATATATTTGCTGGGTGTGGTGTTTGAAGAGGCGATAATTTTGGCACTTCTCGGCTTTATCCCCGGATCGCTTCTGCCTTTAGGATTGTACAGATTGACGCGAAATGCTACGAATTTACCCCTGTACATGACGATGGCGCGAGCGGTGACAGTACTGATTCTGACTATCATTATGTGTACGATCTCGGGCGCGATCGCTACCCGCAAACTGCAATCTGCCGATCCTGCCGATATGTTCTAGGAGAAATGGATTTATGCAAAGCATCATTGACTCTGAACCCGTCATCTCGATTCAAAATTTAGACCACTACTTTGGTAAAGGTCAACTGCGGAAGCAAGTTTTATTTGATATCAATTTAGAGATTAATGCCGGGGAAATTATTATCATGACCGGGCCATCTGGGTCGGGAAAAACAACGCTGCTGACGTTAGTTGGTGGATTGCGTTCTGCCCAATCTGGAAGTTTAAAAATATTAGGACGAGAACTTTGCGGTGCCAGTCCAGAAAAATTAACCCAAGCACGACGCCACCACGGTTATATTTTCCAAGCCCATAACCTTCATGGTAGTTTAACAGCGCTGCAAAACGTCAAAATGGGCTTAGAATTGCATTCGGAGATATCCCCAGAAGAAATGCAAACCCGGTCTGCTAAAATGTTAGAACATGTGGGGTTAGGAAATCGCATCAATTACTATCCAGATGACCTATCGGGGGGACAAAAACAACGAGTGGCGATCGCACGCGCCTTAGTGTCTAATCCCAAAATAGTTCTGGCTGATGAACCCACCGCAGCACTAGATAAAAAATCGGGTCGCGATGTGGTTGATTTGATGCAAAGACTGGCAAAAGAACAAAGTTGTACGATTCTATTAGTGACGCACGATAATCGCATTCTGGATATCGCCGATCGGATTGTTTATATGGAAGATGGGCGTTTAGCAGATAATCCAAATGTTGCCGTTGGTGTTGAGTAATGCTAATGGCTAATGGCTAATGGCTAATGGCTAATAGACTTCTCCAAAAACTCTTGTGGGATAGGCGTCCCGCCTGTCTTTGAGAATCTTTGTTGGAGAGGTCTAATGGCTAATGGCTAATGGCTAATGGCTAATAGTAGAACCGCCAAATATTCCCATGAGCAATTAACAATTAGCAATTAGCAATTTATACAAATTAAGGCTTGTTGGATAGCATCACGAATTCGTAATTTGAGCCGTTAGATTGGACTTGGATGATGACTGGATTACCGATGCGATCGCCCGTTGATGCAAATCTGACTGCACCCGTCGCGCCGGAGACGGTAAACCCTGGACTGTGCAATGCTTGTTGTAAGCGATCGCGCCCAGTACCTTGTTGCAATCCGGCAATTATCGCTTGCGTTGCATCATAAGCGGTAGCGGTGCGCCAGCTAACCTTACCCCGCCATCTTTGAGCGATCGTTTCTGCAAAGGAAGGGTTCGCTTGGGGATGCCAAGGTGCGACGAGGATTAACCCTTTAACTGCTTGTTGTCCAGTTTGTAAGGTTTTGATATTATACAGCGTCGGACTGCTAAATAAAGCTAATCTGTTCTGATTTGCTTTGGCGAGAGAGATTGCTGCTTCTACGCGATCGATGTGACTAGCAACAAACAATCCATCCGCGCCGCTGTTAATAGCTTCATTCACTGCCGCAGTCGGGTTAAAGTTAGGCGTTGACAAATCGCAGACTGTGGGGATTAATTGCCCTCCCTTACTAATAAATGCCGCCAGAAATTCATCTTTGAAAGAGACATTATCCGGTGCTTGGGAATCGTAACAAAAGGCAATTTTGGTTTGGCGGGCAGTTTTAAGTGTATAGTCTGCTAAAGCTTCCGCCATGACTTTGCTAGTGGGAACCGTGCGAAAAATAAATTGACCGATGCCAGAGAGATTATTGGCAAATGAGGTAGGTGAAACCATCACCAATCCTGCCTGTTGATAGATAGGGGCAGCAGCGAGAGAAGCATTGCTGGCATTGTGTCCTACGACACCCAACAATGCTCGATCTTGAACTAATTCCTGAGCAACTTTTTGGGCAATTTCTGGGTTGTTTTCATCGTTGACAATCTCCACTTGCAATTTCTTGCCGTTAATTCCGCCTTTTTGGTTAATTTCATCCTGGGCTGTCCCCACGCCGCGCAGGATTTCTTGCGATACGTTTAAATTGCTGCCAATTGGCACGCTGACGGCGATTTTGAGCGAGTTGTTTCCCGCTTGGGCGTTATTTAAATAGATGAGGGTTTCCGGGTCATTTGGCTGCTCGAGGAGGGAGAATTTAAAGTGAGCGATCGCTTTTTGGTAATCTCCCTTCGCAAAGGCTTCAACTCCCCTTTGTTTGTCTGGGGTTGCCTTGTCTTGAATCAACAAACGATTTCCGATACTACCGCGCCCAGAATCAGTTTTAAACACCGCCTGAATGCGAGGAAATACGACTAGACATAACAGTCCCAAAAAAATGTAGACAATGGGAGGGAGTCTAGGGGTTTTAGGTTGTGCCATAACAGTTTTCCAATCCAAAATTAAAAATCAGTTTTGTTCATCCTTCAATTGGGCAAGGCGACGGGAAATTTCATCGTTAAGCATCAAGCGGTCTAAATCAGATTGCAGTCTTTCCGTATGACTTTCAGACAGTTCTGCTTGGGCATTTGTTTTGAGATATCGACCTTCGATAGCTGATTGTGCTGATTCAAATTGATCGCGAGCAGAGTTGATGTTTAAACTACTATCGACTTTGGCGATTGTTTCTAAGGCTTCGTTGATTTCTGCTAAAGCTTTGAGATTTTGCATTTCTGTTTGATAAGCTTCCAACTTTTCTCGTTCTCGCTTGAGTTTGTCTTTAGATGCCACTACAACTTTTTCAGCATGGGCTACTTGTTCTGCCATTTTGGGCAGGAGGCGTTCGATTGCGATCGCTCGACTCATCGCCAATCTTGCGGCTTCTTCATTCCCTTTTTGATGCGCGATTAATGCCTGATTTTCTGCCAGTAAAAACTCTTGCTGTTTGGCTGTATATTTGGCTTTAGCTTTCTCATAAGCAGCGACTACCGTAGCAACGGATTCTGTGAGTTGGGCGATGGATAGTTGCATTGATTCGAGGGATTCTCGCGCCACTTCGACGGCAACTTTGCCGCCAGATTCGACCGGGATACCCCACAGCCAATTCCAGATTCCTACTAAAGTCCGTCCAGCTGTTTCGCCAATTAACCAGTAGATGAAGTGTTTTAATTTACCTTCACCAATTAGCCAACGGATAAGTTGTTTCATTTTGCTCTCACTGCTAACGCATCCGATCTATGATTGGGATGGAGTGAGAAAAATATGCAATCTCTGGATCGATCGGTTTCTCATTTTCTCATTCCCATTTCTCATTCCCAGGTTCTACCTGGGAATGCAATGTACAGAGGGCTGCTGCCTCGCAGCCACATAGAGGCTCTGCCTCTAGATCCTAGGTTCCCAGGCCGGAGCCTGGGAAACGAGAGAGGAGAGCCGGTTTTACTTGCGAATTTGATAGGTATAGAATTTTTGCAGCGCTGCCACGGTTTCAAAACGATAAGCAGGCAACAAAGGACTGATAGAAAGCTCAGTGCGATAAATGCTAAAAAAAATAAAGCCGCGCTGGTTGGTATGCTCGGCAATTAGTTTCTGAAGTTGAGGACGCCCAACATCAACCAGCAAAGTGCAGGAGTGCTGGATCAAATTATCCCCATCTTTGAGAGTTTGGGTGCAGGTATTGTCTTTTAGGTAGGCTGTTAACTGAGCGATCGCATACTCTTCGTAGTCAGACTGACTGGGATTGGTAATTGCCATCGCTATTCCCAGTCCAGCCAGAGTTGCGATCGCTAACGATTTTATCATATACAAGTGCTTCATATCAAAGGTGGGTAATCACAAAAATTAAGGTTAAAAAAACCGGGTTTATTTAGTGTCGCGAAGTAAGTTTCTTACCCTCGCAGCCAGAGAAACCCGGTTTCTGGGAAAAGCTGCTTTAGGCAACAGAGATATCAAGTCTGGGTAAGAAATCTGTACCGAGATTTGGCTGCATCTGGGCGAACATGGGTGAGATCGCATCCAATGAGTTTGGCTCAAAAAACTCTGCCACCCTATTACTTTTCTGCGTCATACCTGCATCTATAGGTATTGAATTAAATGGTAGAGTAGGGGATGCGTTAGCGAAGCTTTCCGCAGGAATCGCTGTTTCAACTACATCTACAACAGATGTATTATGGATGCGATCGCTTGACCGCAAATTATTACTCTCAGGCTCGATCAAATCTCCAGTTACGCTGTCAAAACTTGCCGATAAAGCTGCAACTTCTTGG
Organism: Microseira wollei NIES-4236; assembly: GCF_020521235.1. Lineage (GTDB taxonomy): Bacteria > Cyanobacteriota > Cyanobacteriia > Cyanobacteriales > Aerosakkonemataceae > Microseira > Microseira wollei. Next base: position 36,107 of record NZ_BLAY01000021.1, read on the forward strand.
CTCTGATTTGTGGAATTAGCCAAGCTAAATCCACTGCGGTTTGAATTAGCATTGGCAGTAATTATCCTTTCTACTTGCACGGGCGACAGATTAGGATTGGCACTTAAAATCAAAGCAGCGACACCCGACACGTGAGGTGCAGCATACGATGTACCAGTTTTAGTGCCATATCTGCTCAACGGAAATGTAGAGTAAATATCAACCCCAGGAGCGGTTACATAGTCTAACCGGGTTGTTCCTGCTCGATTGGAAATCCAAGACATATTATTATTGCGATCAACTGACCCAACAGCAATTCCAAAATGGGTAGCATAGCGTGCTGGGTAGTCGGGTACTATGTCGCCATCATTTCCAGATGATAAAATAACAACCGTCCCTTTTCCAATTGCATAACGAATCGCTTGTGTTACGGGATCGTTAGTAATATCATTACCCATACTGAGATTAATTACATTGGCTCCATTATCGGCAGCATAGCGAATTCCAGCAGCAACATTTACCCCATAGCCTCCATTAGCTCCATTGTAAACTTTTACAGGCATAATTTTGGCATTGAAAGCCACACCTGTCATACCAAACTCATTATTTTCTGCTGCAATAATCCCTGCTATGTGAGTTCCATGATAATAGAAATCCATTGGATTGTTATTGCTATCTGCAAAATTCCAACCCCGGACATCATCAACAAAACCATTGCGGTCATCATCAACTCCGTTACCAGTAATTTCTTTGGTATTAATCCAAATATTGTTATCTAAGTCGGGGTGTGTGTAGTCAACACCGCTATCTACGACAGCCACTACAATGCCTTGCCCAGTGTAACCTTTACTCCAAGCTTCTGGAGCTTTTACCATATCCAAATTCCAATTATTGCCACCTAAATTGGGAACGTCTGAAAAAGGGCTTTGTCCGATGGCGGCGGCTACAGCGGCTGAAGCATTCACCAAGCCATAGCCAATGCTAGCACTATATGGAATTGGAGAGAAAGAGCGTCCTTCAAAAAAACCGTAACTTTGGAAATGTTCCCACAATTGACGATTGTTAAAACTAGCCAAGTCGCCATTGCTCGCGCGGTAGAAGTTTATATCCAGAAACGGTGAAAAAATCCTGCCTTCATTTATACCCCAATCAATTAAGTGATTGAACAGTTGACGATTGCTCAAGTTGACTAAGTCGGGATTGGTAGCGCGGTAGAAATTGAGATCGATAAATGGAGAAAAGGCTCGCGCTTCCTCGACACCAAAAGTTAGCAGGTGATTGAACCGTTGACGATGAGTCTGGTTGGCTAAATCTGGATTGCTGTCACGGTAAAAATTGAGGTTGACAAAGGGTGAAAAAGAGCGTCCTTCATTCAAACCAAAATTGACTAAATGATCGAAAAGTTGGCGATTACTAAAATTAAATCTGGCTAAATCTGAGTTCCTAGCGCGGTAGTAATTGAGGTTTACAATCGGTGAAAAATCTCGTCCTTCATTTAAACCAAAATTTGCCAAGTGTTCCAACAGTTGACGATTGCTCAAGTGGCTCAGATCGCCATTTCTATTGCGGTAAAATTTTAGATCGACCAAGGGCGAGAAAACTCGCCCCTCGGCTAGACCATAATCTCTCCAGTGCTGTAATGCTCGCTGGTTGTCAAAGTTACGCAAGTCTGGGTTATTGGCTCGATAAAAATCTGCGTCAAATAGGTTTTCCAGGGCTATAGGTTGATTAGACATAAAGTATCTCCTAGTTGGAGTGGGCAAAGTGGATGCATTTAATTTAGGATTAGGATGGAATGAGAAAAATATGCAACCTATGCAAAGAAACCCGGTTTTTTTGAAAAACCGGGTTTCTGGGGAAAAGGTAGTATCAAAAGAAACGTCTGGCAAAAATTACTAGGACAGGCAGGATGCCCATCCCACAATAGTAGAGGCGTTACATGTAACGTTTCTACTATTCCAGCTTGACAAATTGACCGTTTTCAACTTTGATTAATGCATCAGATCGCTGTTTCTGAAATAGGAATTCTCGTTCGCCTGTGTTGCTGTTGAACTTAAATTCTCCGGTGACACCTTGGACTTTAAAGTTGGCAGATCTGAGGATATTGTCTAATTGGTCACGAGTTGGATTTTTTTCTAGCAAGAGTTGTTGTAAAGCGGTGGCGATCGCTCGCGTTGCATCCCCAGCCATCGTCGTTCGCCAAGTGTTTAATTCTGCTTTCCAAAGCGAGCGAAAAGCATCTTTTTCTTTTTGATCGGGGAAGTATGGAACTGATAATGTCAAACCTTCTACTGCTTTTCCTCCCCACTCCATTGTTTTATCGTTATACAAAGTTGGACTGCCATACAGCTTAATAGGTAACTGATTTTCTCGAATCGCCTTAAATATCTCGCTCGTCTTTCGCAGATTATCTACATAGGGTGCTATCAGCAAAATATTTGCTTTGTTTTTTCTAATTTCTTCAACCACAGTCATGGGTTGGAAATTTGGTTTTCCCAGAGTACAAGGTATGTCGATAATCTGTCCTCCATAGGCTGAAACAACGTACCTAAATTCGCTTCTAAACGATTTCTGATCTGGGGATACCTCATCTAAACAAACAGCAACTTTGGTCTTAAGAATTTCCTTGCCAAGACCTTTAGATAATTGTGCGGCAAAGAAAGTAATTTGCGGAACCATGCGAAAAACATACGCAGGTTCTTGCAATTGGTTGGCAAAGCTTGTTGGGGAAACCATGACTAATTTCCCTTGTTTATAAATAGGAGCGGCTGCAACAGAAGCAACGCTGGTATTATGTGCAACAACTGCAAAAATGGCGGGATCTTTGACAAACTTACTAGCAACTTTTCTCACTAGATTGGGATCGTTATTATCATTCGCGATCGCTACCTGTAATGGTAAGCCATTAATCCCGTAGTTGCGATTAACTTCCTCTTGCACAGAAGCTACACCCCGCAATATTTCCTCGGCTATTGGTTGGTTGTTACCAAGGGGTATGCTGACGGCAATTTTAATCGTCTGTTTGCTATTCGCTGCTATGGCATTGTTTAAATAAATTCGCGCCTCCGGATCGTTGGGATTTTTATCGAGAGATGCTTTAAATTTTGCTATGGCTACTCCGTAGTTTTTATCCGCAAAAGCTTTGACACCTGCTTCTTTTTCAGGTGTGGTGTTTTGGCTGAGCATTTCTTCGCCTAAGCTGATTCCAGAAACACGAGTAGAATCTTTATCTAGATCGATGATTTTATGGATGGCAAAGGCTAGGGTGATGAGTGCGATTCCTGCGGAAAGCTTCGCTAACGATCCCACACTCCATCCCGCAACTTGCTTAATTTTCAGTTTTGGGTTTCTATCTTCCTTTGGCTTTTGATCTAACTCTTTTTCCGCTTGATTTGACTGTTCTTGTCGTGGATAAAATAGCGGTGGTTCTTCCGGATTTTGAAAAATGACGGGTAGCCAAGAGGCATTAGGAGAATAATCTTCTACTTCATCACTTAACTTTTTCCTGGCTTTACACACGGCTTGATGTAAAGACTTCCCTTCTTGAGCAAAGTTAGTTAGAAAATGCTCTAAAAATTTTTGAGCAACTTTATCGTGGACTGGCTCCCTCATTACGATAATATGAGGAATCTTGACCTCTTCAAGTTGTCGCGCTAAACCTAATCCATCGCAAGAATTAAAAATCGCCAGCTTCAATCCATTTTTGACAGCTATTCGTAACTCTTCCTTGATCTTCTGAGGTGATAAAGATTTTTGGTCATTAATCCAAATTATCGCATCACTTTCGTCTGGTTGAGTTGCACTATGTCCCGCAAAGAAGACAATATCCCAAGGCTCTTTTCTAAGTTTTTCTCTGAGTTCTTCCAATCCAGGTTGTCTGAGCGGCTTTAATTCTGCTCCAGGTAATGTTTTTTCAAGAATATCCCAATCGGTTTGAATATCAATGTTTTCATCGCTTCCCAAAATCACTAAAATTTTGACAGGAAAGCTCATAGCTCCTGTTTCCTGCGATTTTTTACTGCTGCTTAACGCCACTTCAAAGTTGTCATATTCTTCGCTCAGCAAATGCCATAACTCCCAAGGTAGCTTTTGTAATTCTGGGTTGGCAGTTTGCACGATGAAGCTTACAGGTTCATCCGCTGTCACGTTCCGCGATAATGTCCAGTTGATCTTCTCTAGCGAGGATTTTCTTAACCAATGCTTGAAATCTTTTTCAAACTTGTCAGCGGCTTCTCGCGCGCGCTGTTCGCTGTTTATACTAGATTGTGTAATTATGTTTGGTGGAACCTCAATCTGTCGTCTCCACCAGCGGCAATTTTCATCTTTACCCCAAAGGTAGTAAGCGTCTTTCCATTCCCGGTAGCTGGCTATAATTTTAGAGTTTGGGAGCAGAGTTTCGGTAACTTCATCAGCACAAAGTTTACCATTTTCACCCCTAATTTCTAAGGTGACGGGAAACCCTTGCTCGAAATTACCTTGGTCAATTCTGAAAATAACTCGCTTGCTCATTTATGCTACTCCTTTTATAACTATTCAATCTTGACAAATTGACCGTTTTCAATTCTGATTAAGGCGTCAGAGCGCTGTTTATGAAACAGAAATTCCCGTTCGCCTGTGTTACTGTTGAACTTAAATTCTCCGGTGACTCCTTTGACTTTAAAATTGGGGGTTATGAGGATATTGTCTAATTGGTCACGAGTGGGATTTTTTTCTAGCAATAGTTGTTGTAAAGCGGTGGCGATCGCTCGCGTTGCATCCCCAGCCATCGTCGTTCGCCAAGTGTTTAATTCTGCTTTCCAAAGCGAGCGAAACGCATCTTTTTCTTTCGCATCTGGGTAGTAGGGAACTGGTAATGTCAAGCCTTCTACTGCTTCCCCGCCTGTAAGAGTTTGCTCGGTATGCAAAGTTGGGCTGCCATACAGCTTAATCGGTAACTGACTTTCTCGAACTGCTTTGAAGAGAGCGATCGCATTTTGTACGTTATTTGAATGGGGTGCGATCATCAAGCTGTTAGCCTTGTTCCTTCTAATTGCCTCAATTACAGTATTTGGATTGAAATTGTGGACTGAAAGGTCACATTCTAGATCGATGTTCTGTCCTTTAAAAGCTGAAACAACGTACTTAAATTCTCTTCTCAATGATTCATTATTTGAGGAGACATCTAAACACACTGCAATTTTTGGTTCAGATATTTCCCGATCGATCGATTTAGACAACTGCGAGGTAAAGAAACTGATCTGGGGAACCATCCGAAAAATATACGCAGCCTGTTTGATGTCGGTCGAAAAGCTAGTGGGGGAAAGCATGACTAATTTCCCATCCTGATAAATCGGAGCTGCTGCGAGGGTAGCCTCGCTTGCATTGTGTCCGACAACTGCAAAAATAGCGGGATCTTTGACAAACTTACGGGCAACTTTTTGAGCCAGAACGGGGTCGTTATTATCATTAGCAATGACTACCTGTAATGACTTGCCATTAATTCCGTCGTCGCGATTAATCTCCTGATGAACTGCCGCAACACCCCGTAAAATCTCTTCGGCTCTAGTTTGATTAGGCCCAAAGGGTACGCTAATAGCAATTTTAATTGTTTCTTTGTGAGACGCTGCTTTGGCATTGTTTAAATAAATTCGCGCCTCCGGATCGTTGGGGTTTTTATCGAGAGATGCTTTAAAGTTTGCTATTGCCTCCGAGTAGTTTTTATTGGCAAAAGCTTTTACGCCTGCTGCTTTTTCAGGTGTACTATTTTGGCTGAGGATTTCTTCTCCTAAGCTGATTCCAGAAACACGGGTAGAATCTTTATCAAGCTCGATGATTTTATGGATGGCAAAGGCTAGGGTGATGAGTGCGATTCCTGCGGAAAGCTTCGCTAACGATCCCACACTCCATCCCGCAATTTTTTTGATTTTCAGTTGTGGTTTTTGGTCTTCCTCTTGCTTTGCTGCTGGCTTTTCTTCTGGGGTTGACTGCTGTTCTCGCGGATAAAATAGCGGTGGTTCTTCAGGATTTTGGAAAATTACAGGTAGCCAAGAGGCGCTAGGAGAACGATCTTCTACTTCATCACGACTTAACTTTTTCCTTGCCTCACATACTGCTCGATGTAAAGATTCCCCGTTGGCAAAGCGAGTCAGAAAATGCTCTAAAAACTTTTGGGCAACTTTGTCGTGGACAGGTTCGCGCATGACAATAATGTGGGGAATATTTAACTTATCAAGTTGTCGTGCTAAGCCCAATCCATCACAAGAATTAAAAATCGCCAGTTTCAATCCATTTGTGACAGCTTCTTGCAATTCTATCTCAATCTCTTTAGGCGATAAGGATTTTTGGTCGTTAATCCAAATTCGCGCATCATTTTCGTTTGGATAAGTCGCACTATGTCCGGCAAAGAAGACAACATCCCAAGGCTGAGAGTTAAGTTTTTCTCTTAATTCGGGCAATTGAGGTTTGTCTATCCGGGTTAGGTTGGCTCCGGGTAATGTCTTAAGACTATTCCAATCAGGTTCAAGATCGATGTTTTCATCGCTTCCCAAAATAACTAAAATTTTGACAGGAAAGCTAAGTTCTCCTTTTATCGGTTCTTTTTTCCGGCTCAAAGCTACTTGGAAATACTTATAGCCTTCGATTAAATCGCATATATCCCAAGGAAGTTTTTGTAACTCTACGTTGTCAGTTTGCACGATGAAAGTTACAGGTTCATCTTCTTGGACATTTCGCCATAATCTCTTTTCTATATCCTTTATTAAGGATTGATTTAGCCAATTATTGAAAGATATTTGAAACTCGCCAGCCGCATTTTTCACGCGATTTACACTGTCTTCACTGGTAGAATAGTTTTGATTCATGCTTGGTGGCACATCAATTACTCGTCTCCACCAGCGACAATTTTCATCTTTACCCCAAGCGTAGTAAGCTTGTTGCCATTGCTGGTATTTGGTGAGAATTTCAGAGTTGGGAACCAGAGTACCAAAAGCTTCCCCAGCCAGAAGGTTACGCTGATGATCCCGAATTTCTAAACTGACGGGAAAACCTTGCTCGAAATTACCTTGATCTATTCTGAAAATAACTCGCTTGCTCATATTGATATCCCCGTTCAATCTATTCAACGTTGACAAATTGCTCGTCTTGAATTCGGATTAAGGCATCAGAACGATCTTGCTGCGATGGGAATTCGCGTTCGCCTGTGTTGCTGTTGAAATAAAATTCTCCAGTTAACCCCTTGACCTTAAAATTCTGATCTCTGAGGATACGATCTAATGCCTGACGAGTCGTTGGTTTGTTTTGCTTTAATAGTTGTTGTAAACCTGTGGCGATCGCTTTCGTCGCATCCTCAGCCATCGGCGATCGCCAAGTGTTGAGTTCAATCCCCCAGCGTGCATGAAATTCCTTCTTTTGTTGTTCTTTTTCTGCTGTATTGGGGAAGTAGGGAACCGAGATTGTTAATCCTTCTACTGCTTTTCCTCCTAACTGAATGGTTTCCTTGGTATACATAGTTGGACTGCCATATAGCTGAATCGATAGATCGCTGTCTCGCACTGCTTTTAAGATGGCGATCGCTTTTGGCAGATTATTGACATGGGGTGATACCAGCAGGCTGTTAGCCTTGTTTTCTTTAATCGCTTCAACGACAGTACTGGGATTGAAATTTAGGTCTGCAAGGTCACAGGGTAGATCGACTGTTTTCCCTCCATTGGCTAAAGTAACCGACTGAAATTCTTGTTTATACGATTGATTATCTGGGGATGGATCGATACACATGGCAACATTGGGTTTAGAGATTCGGTTGCCAATAGCTTTCGATAAGTGTGCGGCAAAAAAAGTAATCTGAGGAACCATCCGAAAAATATAAGCCGGTTGCTTCAATTGGTTAGCAAAGCTAGTTGCGGAAACCATAACTAATTCCCCGTCTTTATAGATAGGTGCTGCTACAACAGAAGCACTGCTAGCATTATGTCCAACGACGGCTAAAATTGTCGGGTCTTCAACAAATTTACGAGCAACTTCTTTAACCAAAGCGCCGTCATTATTATCATTGGCAATGACCACCTGTAATGGCAAGCCATTAATTCCCGATTCTTGATTAATCTTCTCTTGAACTTCCGCAACCCCGCGTAAAATTTCCTCGGCGATGGGTTGATTGTTACCAAGGGGTACGCTGACGGCAATTTTAAAGGTTGTTTTGCTGTTTGCTGCTTTGGCATTATTTAAGTAAATGCGTGCCTCCGGATCGTTCGGATTCTTCTGAAGCGATGCTTGAAAATATTCCACCGCTGCCGGGTACTTTTTATCCCGAAATGCTTTGATACCTGCTTGTTTTTCCGGGGTGCTATTTTTTTCGCTGAGGATTTCTTCTCCTAAGCTGATTCCTGGCGATCGCGTCGAATCTTTATCCTCGATGAATGGATAGATGATAAATGCTAGGCTTATGAGTGCGATCGCTCCCATTCCCCACCATGCAAGTTGCCGATCTTTTTGTTTCTTTTCTGGCGGTTTCGGTTGAGGGTCTTGTATTATTGTAACCGCAGGTTGCGGATAAAATAGCGGTGGTTCTTCAGGATTTTGGAAAATAACGGGTAGCCAAGAAGCCTTCGGAGAGTCATTTTCTAATAACCTTAATTGATCGCGTGCTTCGCGCACTGCTTCGTGTAAAGAAGCACCTTTAGCAAACTCAGTTAGAAAAGCATTCAAAAACATTTGAGCCACTCGATCGTGGATTGGCTCCCGCATGACTATAATATGGGGAATTTCCAAACTATCCAATTGTCGTGCTAATCCCAATCCATCACATGAGTTAAAAATCGCCAGCTTTAATCCATTTCTGGCAGCTTGAATCAGCGAAATTCTTAACTGAGCGGGGGATAAATATTCTGATTCATTGAGCCAAATTCTGCCATCATTTCCGTCTGGTCTAGTTGCGCTATGTCCGGCAAAAAAGATAATATTCCAAGGCTGACTCCTCAAGGTATCTCTGAGTTTGCTTGAGTCAGGTTTTTGCAGCAAAACTAATTCGGCATTCGGTAATTTATTCTGGATAATATTCCCATCGGTTTCAATCTCAATGTTTTCGTCGCTTCCCAAAATTACTAGGATTCTTACTCTTCCGCTCAAAGCTGCTGCTGGAGAGCGGCTGGCAGTCCCCAAAGCAACTTCAGCATGGTTATAATATTCCTGAAGGAAATTCCATTGTTCCCAAGGGAGTTTCTGTAACTCTTGGTTATCTGTCTGTACAACGAAACTCACCGATTCATTTTTGCCAACGGTATGTAGCAGTTGTCGCGTAATTTGTTCTAATGAACAATTATTTAGCCATGTATTAAAATACTCTTCAAATTGGCAAGCAGATTTTTCAGCTTCATGCTGTAAGTCATAACTCGATGAGTTTGTCTCCATATGCTCGGCAGCATCAATCTTTCGCCTCCACCAACGGTAGCTTTCTCCCCAAGATTTGTAATCGTCTTGCCACTTATTATAAAGTTCGAGAGTTTTTTGTGCGATCGCAAGTTTACCCCTGACTTCTTTACCGCACATCCTCCCATTTTCTCTAATAGTCAATGTGACGGGAAAACCTTGCTCGAAATCTCCTTGCTCGATTCTAAAGATTACTCGCTTACTCATTTCGATACTCCTTTAAGTTTGGTTGTTAGCTACTTCTGAATTGTCCGCCAATAGCAAGAGTCCGACGAACAATCTGGATCGATTAATGCGTTAGTGTCTTCTCGGCGATCGCTTCCGTTCAATGTAATCTTCCCGCTCAATCCTTCAAGTTTAAATTCCTTGTCTGCTAAGACTTTTTGCACTCCTATTCGATTGGGTTTACCTGGCTGGCTTTCTATTGCATGAATTGCCATTTTTAAGGCATCATAAGACAGGATAACCAGCCAAGTTGGCTTTTCTGTCTTTCCCCAAAAATCTTGAAATTGTTTATAATTGCTACTAGAGGGATAAAAAGGAGTAGTGACAACCATTTTTCTGAGTGCTTGCCTTCCTAAAGCCAAAACTTTATCATCTCTAACTGTCTCGTTGCCAGCAATCAACAATTCACCGTTGTTTTCTTTAATTACCGCTAGTTGATTATCCCCTTCATTAGAAGTGGTATAGGCATCGGGACTCAGGACTATAGCAGCATCTTTAAACTCTTTTTTCACTCTGGCTACGTTACTTTTTACCTTGGATGTATCTTCCCCTAAATCAAAATCTCCAACAATTTTTACCCGCCGAGCCAAATGAGTTTTAAATTCTTTCTTAAACGACTCGCTAAATGCTTTGCCTTTTGTGTAAAAGAACGCGATATTTTGATATTTTTTTTCGATCAAGTAGTCCGCTAATGGTTTGGATGCAGATTGAGTGTTTTGCGCGCTTCTAAAAAAGAAATTGTTAACAGGATCGGTAGAACTGAGTGCTTGAGAAGCCGCACTACCCGATACCAAGACTAATTTGTTAGCTTGATAGATATGTTTAGCGTTGGTTGTGAGATGACTGGAATAATGACCAATAACGACTAAAATATCCTGCCGCTTCACCAATTCTTTAGCAATTGTTTGAGCTTGTGCTATATGATTGCCATCATCGGCTATCAGAACTCTAATTTTCCATTTTTTGTCAGGGTTTTGATTGACTCGATCTTGCAGCCAAGCTATCCCTTTGACTATATCCTTACTTTGGAAATCTGGAGCATTCGAGATGGGAACTACTACAGGAATAGTGTAAATTTTGTCTGCGGGTATATTGTCAGCTAAAATCCTGGCATTATTCAGATAAATCAGCGTTTCTGGGTCTTTTTTCTCATGCCATGCTTCTGTTAGTAATTTGACGGCTTCTTGGTAGTTATGTTGTGCGATCGCATTAATCCCCTCTTCCTTTTTAAACTGCGGCGGACGATCTTTTGGATTCATTAACGCCTTCTCACCGCAACTCAGCGGTAAATTTTTATTCAGTTGCGCGTCGCAAGCTTTTTGTGGCGGCGGGAAGATGACAGATGTAGCCAATATCAGAGTTACTGCAATTCCACCCAATCCAAACCACAGGAATTTATTGATTTTTGGATAAACTAAGGGTGGATCTTCCGAAGAGCTTTGGAAGATAACAGGTAACCAAGAAGCATTGGGGGAGCAATCTTCGATCGATCTTAAGCGATCGCGTGCTTCCCGCACGGCTTGGTGTAAAGAATCGCCCCGCGCAAAGCTGGTGAGAAAATAGTCTAAAAATTTTTGTGCAACTTCATCGTGGACTGGTTCCCGCATCACGATGATATGGGGAATTTTCTCTGCCAATTGTCGCGCTAAACCCAACCCATCGCAGGAGTTAAAAATTGCCAGCTTTAACCCATTTCTAACAGCTTTTTTGAGAGAAGTCTTTAGATCGTTAGGCGATAGATAATCGTTGTCATTAATCCAAATGCCTGCATCATTCCCCTCTGGGTGAGTTGAACTATGTCCGGCAAAGAAAATAATATCCCAAGACCGACTCCTCAGTTGGTCTTTGAGTTCATCGACGCGAGGTTTTTGTAGTGGAACTAATTTGGCATTGGGTAACTTTTTTTGGAGAATATTCCAGTCGGTTTGAATATCAATTTTCTCATCACTCCCCAAAATTACCAAGATTTTGACTGGACTGCTCAAACGTCCTGTTTTGGGTGCTATTCTGCTGCTCAAAGCAATTTCAGCCTGGTTATATTCCTCTTGCAAGAAACCCCATAACTCCCAGGGTAACTTCTGTAATTCTTGGTTGTCAGTCTGGATAATAAAACTGACTGATTCGGTTTCATTAACTGTTCGTAGGAGGCGATTTTTAAGTTTTTCTAAGAAAGAACCAGCAAGCCATTCATTTAGAGCAATTTTAACTTGGCGAGCCGACTCTATAACATCTTTCTCACTGGAACCAGACGAAGTATTTGTAACGATTTCATCTGGAACAACAATTTTCCTTCTCCACCAGCGCTTGCTTTGTCCCCAAGAGCGATAGACTTGTTGCCAGTCATTATAGAGGTTGAGAATTTCTGGTGCGGGTGCAAGCTTACCCTTAACCTCTTCAGCGCAAACTTCCCCATTCACCTTAATCGTTAAGGTGACTGTAAAACCTCGATCAATATCACCATTGTCAATTCTGAAGATGACTCGCTTACTCATTTCTCTTCTTCCTTGAGGTATAATTATTGAGTTGTATGATACCAAAAAAATAAATAAAACAAAATAGGTTTATTTTATTTTAATAAACCTTTACATAAGTTATTTAATTGAGCGATCGCCAACCAAAAACCCAGCAGTATAGTTGGGTTTCGTTGCCTCAACCCAACCTACGTTTGTGCAGATAATATGTTGGTTAAACCACGAATTGTTCGGTGATGCTGGTGTCTTCTAAAGTTAGGCGGACACTGAAGCGATCGCCAACATCCGCCGTAAAATAAAGCGCAATGTAATCATCCAGCGGTTCTCGCCTTGCAACAGCTTCCAAACGCGGAATTGGAGCGCCATTTTCATCGAGTGCAATCAATCGCAAATCGGGAGGTAATTTAGTCTGATTTTCCATTGGATACGCTCGCAGCAACACGGCAATTCTCCCATCTACTTTTCGCAAAACAGCAATCATTAAAGCGATGGGATTCCCCATCAACTGGACGCCTAAATCCATCACCCTTCTGATCGCCGGATAGGTATAATTTGGATCTATTGCCCACAAATACTCAGCCGCTTTCCAGCGAACTGTTTCATCGCGAGTATACTGTAACAAATGCACCAACGCCTCTCGATCTTCAATGTCAGCCGGAAAATTTACATCACTTTGACTGTTACGAAACTGCTTGACTGCTCGTTTAATTTTTTCTGGTGAGTCTAGTTCAATTCCCTTCACTTGTTTGGCTCGAAATGCTGGGATTTTGGCATTGAACCATTCATCAAATGTTTGCCAACCTGCTTCAACTATCCCATCCAACCATATGTTGAGATTAAAGACGGGGGTAACTCGCCGTTTATAGAGTTGCTGTAACCAACGACTCTCATTTAACAATGCAACCCACTTTTGAAATTTTTTATTCAAGCGGGGAGAATAAGGTGAACGTTTGCTCAATTCTGCTATTAAATTTTCTGCCTCCTGATTGGATAGTGTTGCTAAAGGTGCAACTTGTCCTTTTTCGTCGCACAAATTAGACGCACCCTCCAGCATCTCTAAATTAGGAATAACCCAGTCTCCCTCGACGTAATACAGGCGATAAATCGGGTCGTAATCTGCTTTAGCTTTCAAAGTGCGTCGGGAAACAAAACCCCAAAAATGAACCGAGCGGTTTTCTATATCAACCTGGACGGGTAAATAATAATCCGCTGCTAAATTGGGAATATCCACCCATTCTTGAGGTACGGCGAAATCTTCCATATCGACGGTATCGGTGGGAATCAGTACCAGTCGTTTACCGTAAAGATTAATTCCAGAACCAGTAAAAAATTCCCAAAGCATGGGTAAAACTTCCCGATTGGGAAATACACTGGGGGGAGTTTCTAATCCTAAGTTTTCCTCGCACCAATGCAAAAATTTATTCAAACACAGGAGATTGAAAAAAGCATAATTGCGTCCCGTATCGTTTGAATAATTTTTAGGATTTGGGCGAGCTAATTCCAAATCGCTGTCCGAAAGTTCTAAGCACAAATGCTCGGAATAAATATTGCTGAGGCTGGTATTGCTCAATTTCATTGTTTTTTCCCCCGCTTAGTGTAAATATTGCAGAATTGTTTCTAGTCGAGTTTCGACTATTGCAGGAATGCTCTTGATAGCTGCACCCTCTGGTTGCAATTCGAGGTTAAATTCAGCTTGAATTTGAGCGAGCGTGTTGCTGTATAACCTTTGTTGCATTGCTTTTAAGCGATCGCGCACTTCCTCTTCAGTTCTTTGAATCATTTTTCCCATGTCTGAAAGTGGCTTTTTCACCAGATAAAACAACTTTAAGAATTCCCAGCTTTGCTCGTCCAATGAACGAATTGAATTTTGAACAAAGCGGTCGATTTCCTCAGAATAATGTTGCGACAACACGGCTTGTATTTCAGCCAATCCTGTAAAACTCGGTTCGATTTTTAGCTCTTTTCTGACCCAATCCCAAATTTGCGACAAAATATGCTTGTTTAACTTCTGGAGATAGCGACTGATTGTCGATTGATTTATACCTCCTATTTCGCTAGCAACTTGACCTTGATTCAGTTCTAACCCATACTTGAGAAAAAGAATTCGTTTGTCTTTCACTTCTTGTAACCCATTCAAAAGATTAGCGATCGCTTGCCTGAATGCGTTTACAGTTTCATCCATCTCCTCATCGTAGCTTGTCTCAAATGGAATGTTTTCTAGCAAATTTGTTTCCCGCTCAAAGTTGGAATAAAAACGATCCCAAAAAGAATTACGGGTTGGATCTGATAATCGTCGAATCGCTTCAGAGATGTTCTCCAACCAGGTTTTAATTTCCGAGCCGCTAACGCTATTTTCAGTTTCATTCAACTCATTATAACGGTCGGCGATATTTTGAAAATCTTGGGTTCTAAATGTATTGACGCTGAGGTAGACTGACTCGCTGTATTCCTTAAAACATTGCCAAACGAGCAGATATTGAGAGATTTGTGCTTTTGTGTAACCAGAGCGTTCTAGTGCTTCTCTGACTCGTGTTCGACTCGAGCGTGCCACTAAACCTAACTTAGTTTGTCCAAACATATTGTTTCCTGTAGCCCTCCTTAATTCGGGTAGTAAAAGATGCTTGAGTTTGATGTCAGTAAACCTGATGAATGTCGGATACCAACAGCGCATTTTAACGCGACTTTCGTCAAAATTGTTAAAGAACTTAGCTGGAGCAATTGCTGCAAGAGACGCCATCATAAATAAGTCTTGGAAACCAAGATTCTGATGAGTGTCGATCAGAGGCAAAATTCTCTTGGCTAGTATTTCGCAACGCCTTTGCAGAAACGCAATCCAATGGGTTCGCAATAGTTCCGACTCTGGATGCTGCTGGAACTGCTCGAATAGATAGCGAGCGATCGCCGCCTCCCACGGGTCGTTAACTAAATAGTCAACTGGTTGTATGATTTGACACAAATATTCAATGTTCTGTTGCAATCGGGGCTTGATTTGCCAGAAAATGCGATGTTCTTCTACGCGGTTGGGTAAGGTATAAAAACATTCCAATGGCATAATAGTGACCTGAGTAACTAGGTTGAGCGCTCTAAACTAGCTTCTCCGTTCGACTCCTGTATTGGGGTCTACACTTATCGATTGAGTCCGGTGCAAAAATTTATGCGAGCAAAATCTAGGTTGGTTGAGGAACCAAACCCAACACCCGAAGCATAAGCCATTAGCCATTAGCCATTAGCCATTAGCCATTAGCCATTAGCCATTAGCCATTAGCCATTAGCCATTAGCCATTAGCCATTACCCATTACCCATTACCCATCCTCACAAGTTCCTCAAATTGTTGTCCTATAACTCAAGATGTAGAGCCTAAAAGCATTTCAGCCTACGGAGTCTCTCAGATCGCGTTTGTTGGATCGCTCAGAGCGATGCTCGAGATGCGAAGGAAGTGTAATCGTGGGTGATTCAACAGCCAGGGGTAGCAAGGAATGCAAAAGCTCTAGAAACCGAATTGTGAGGCGGATTGAGTTTTATGGTGCAAGCAACTGAAAGAGAACAAACTCTCCAAACTCCGAAAGAAAAAGCCTTAGTCCTGTGGTTCGAGGACGTTGGTATCGCCGATATTCCATTAGTGGGCGGCAAAAACGCTTCATTGGGTGAAATGATTCGCCAGTTGACCCCCAAAGGGGTGAACGTACCCACTGGCTTTGCCACTACAGCTTATGCTTATCGGTACTTTATCGAACAAGCTGGATTAGAAAAAACACTGCGCCAGCTATTTTCTGACCTGGATGTGGAAAACGTCAAGAACCTGCGGATGCGGGGGCGACAAGCGCGTGCTTTAATTCTCAACACGCCATTCCCGGAAGAACTAGAAGAAGCGATTACTCAGGCTTACCTGAAATTATGCGATCGCTACGGCACCAGCGCCGAATTCTGCGAAAAACTCCCGCCGGAAGAACAAGAAGAATGCAAGCGCTACAGCAGCGACGTTGACGTAGCCGTCCGTTCCAGCGCCACGGCGGAAGATTTACCCGATGCCAGTTTTGCCGGTCAACAAGAAACCTATCTCAACGTATACGGCGTTGATGCAGTATTGGAAGCTTGCCATAAATGCTTTGCCTCCATCTTCACAGATCGCGCTATTTCCTATCGCACAATTAAAGGCTTCGACCACTTTGAAGTCGCCCTCTCCGTCGGCGTGCAAAAGATGGTACGGTCTGACCTAGCATCTTCCGGCGTCATGTTCTCCATCGACACGGAAACTGGCTTCAAGAATGCGGCATTAATTACCGCCGCCTACGGTTTGGGTGAAAACGTCGTCCAAGGTGCCGTCAACCCCGACGAATATTTTGTTTTCAAACCCACGCTGAAACAAGGCTTCAAGCCGATTCTGGAAAAACGCCTCGGCAGTAAAGAAATCAAAATGATCTACGACGTGGGCGGCGGTAAGCAAACCAAGAACGTCCCCGTCCCAGAATCAGAACGGGGCAAATATGCCATCAACGATGACGAAATTCTCACATTAGGTAAGTGGGCTTGCATTATTGAAGACCACTATTCCGATGTCCGGGGTACGTACAGCCCGATGGACATTGAATGGGCAAAAGATGGTTTAACCGGCGAACTGTTCATCGTCCAAGCCCGCCCCGAAACAGTACAATCGCAAAAATCCGCCAGCGTCATCAAGAACTTTAAGCTCAACGGTACGAGTAACGTTTTGGTAACCGGACGTGCAGTGGGCGAAATGATCGGTGCAGGTAAAGCCCGCGTAATTCTAGACGTTCACCGCATCGACGAATTCCAACCTGGTGAAGTGTTGGTAACAAATAAGACCGACCCTGATTGGGAACCGATCATGAAACGCGCGAGTGCGATCGTCACCAACCAAGGTGGACGCACCTGCCACGCAGCAATTATTGCACGGGAAATGGGAATTCCGGCGATCGTTGGTTGCGGTAACGCTACCGGCACGTTGAAGACAGGACAAGAAATTACCGTTTCTTGTTCGGAAGGGGAAGAAGGGCGCGTTTATGAGGGTTTAGTGCCGTTTGAAGTCCAAGAAACCCAACTCGATAACCTACCTCGCACCCGCACCAAGATTTTGATGAACGTGGGTAACCCAGAAGAAGCATTCGGTTTATCGGCAATTCCTTGCGATGGCGTTGGATTGGCACGGCTAGAATTCATTATCGCCAACCACATCAAAGCCCACCCATTAGCTTTGATGAACTTCGATACCCTCGAAGATCCGTTGGTGAAGAAAGAAATTGCCGAACTGACGGCATTGTATGACAACAAACCCGACTTCTTCGTCGATAAACTCGCCCACGGTATCGGCACGATCGCAGCCGCATTCTATCCCAATCCAGTAGTCGTGCGGATGTCCGACTTCAAATCCAACGAATACGCCAACCTCTTGGGTGGTAAGCAATTTGAACCCCACGAAGAAAACCCGATGATCGGTTGGCGGGGCGCATCTCGTTACTACGATGAAAAATACCGCGCCGCTTACGGTTTAGAATGTATCGCCCTCAAACGGGTACGGGACGAAATGGGCTTAACCAACGTCATCCCGATGATACCTTTCTGCCGCACCCCCGACGAAGGTCGCCGAGTATTGGCGGAAATGGAAAAATACGGCCTGAAACGCGGTGAAAACAATTTGCAAGTCTACGTGATGTGCGAAATTCCCAACAACGTCATCCTCGCGAATCAATTTAGCGAAGTATTCGACGGATTCTCCATCGGTTCCAACGACCTAACGCAACTCACATTAGGTCTAGACCGCGACTCCGCCTTAGTCGCCCACCTATTCGACGAACGCAACGAAGGCGTCAAAGAAATGGTGCGCTGGGTGATCGAACGGGCGAAGAAAAACAATCGCAAGATCGGTATTTGCGGTCAAGCGCCTTCTGACTACCCAGAATTTGCCCGCTTCCTAGTTGAACAGGGAATTGACTCGATCAGCTTGAACCCGGACACCGTTCTCAAGACGATGCTGGAAATCGCCAAAACCGAAGCCGAAATAGCTAATGGCTAATGGCTAATTGCTAATTGCTAATTGCTCATAGGTAATTGGTAATTAGCAATTGAACCAGAGTCGCAATTCCTATTACTCTTTCCCTTTCCCAAAAGGCTAGGGAAGGAGTAAAAAAGCGAAAAATCGCCAATCAACCAGCAATTAGCAATTAGCAATTAGCAATTAGCAATTAGCAATTACCAATTACCAATTCCCCATAAAAACTATGTTTCACAAAATTTTAGTAGCAATGGATTCTGACAGCAGTCAGCAAGTTTTTGACTCAGCTTTGACATTAGGTAAGGCAATGAATTCCCACCTGCTGCTGTTGCACGTACTAACGCCAGTTGAAGAAAGCAGTCCCAGAATTGCCGGTGCTTTTTCTGGTTTGGAAATTTATCCAGATTTAGCACCAGAAGTCTCCGAAGAAATGTTGATGAGTTATCGCAAACAGTGGGATGAATTTGAAACTCAGTGTTTAGACATGCTGCGATCGCTCACCGCCCAAGCGAACACCGCAGGCGTCAGCGCCGAATTCACTCAAAACGTCGGCAATCCCGGCAAAACCATCTGCGCGATCGCTCGCACTTGGGGCGCCGACTTAATTGTACTCGGTCGTCGCGGTCTTTCTGGTTTGGGCGAATTCTTACTAGGTAGCGTCAGCAACTACGTACTCCACCACGCCCCCTGCTCCGTTTTAACCGTACAAACTGTTAAAACCACAACCGAACAATCTAACCTAGAAAAATCAAATCTTAGTTATTAATCAGGAAAAAGCACGCTCGTAGAAATTCTTACTCCCTTCCTTCTGTCTCTTCCTTCGCGATCTTCGCGTCTTCGCGGTTAAATAATTCTTCTTCAAATGGAATAAACAACATGGTTGCAAACGCAGAAAAATCAACTCAAAAACAACATCCCAGCGGCGATAAACGCTTCAAAGCGCTGGATATTACCATGAAGCGGAATCAATATCGCCAAGATGCTTTAATTGAAATCCTGCACAAAGCGCAAGAAGCTTTCGGTTACCTAGAAGAAGACGTACTGCTATACATCGCGCGCGGTCTAAAATTACCCCTCAGTCGCGTCTACGGAGTTGCCACTTTTTACCATCTATTTTCCCTTAAACCCAGCGGCGCTCATAGCTGCGTAGTTTGTTTAGGAACAGCTTGTTACGTCAAAGGCAGCGGCGAAGTGTTAGCAGCGCTAGAAAAGAAAGCTTGCATTCATCAAGGCGAAACCACACCAGATGGACAAATGTCATTAATGACAGCGCGGTGTATTGGTGCTTGCGGCATTGCCCCCGCCGTTGTTTTCGATGGCGAAGTCGCCGGAAAAGTATCGGCAGAACAGGCACTAGAAAGAATCGAAAAATGGCTAATGGCTAATGGCTAATGGCTAATGGCTAATGGCTAATGGCTAATGGCTAATGGACAGAAAAACCTATTAGCAATTAGCAATCAGCAATGAGCAATCAGCAATTAGCAATGAGCAATTAGCAATGAGCAATTAGCAATTAGCAATGAGCAATTAGCAATTAGCAATTATGGACTTACCAGAACTACTCGAAATTGCCGAAAAAGAGCGCAACAATTACAAACCGATTCGCGTGCATTGCTGTACCTCAACTGGATGTCGCGCTGCCAATTCTGTAGCGGTGAAGAAGAATTTAGAAGGGGCAGTCAAAGAGTTGGGAATGAGCGATCGCATCCAAGTCGTCGGCGTGGGATGCATGGGTTTTTGCGGCAATGGCCCACTCGTAGAAATCGATCCGCAAGATAAACTCTACGAACGAGTCGAACCAGAACAAGCTGCCAGTATTATTGACTCGCTCAATGGCGGCACGACAACCGCACAAGAAGGTGATTTTAAACACCCATTCTTTACCCGTCAAAAGCGCATCGTGCGCGAAACTAGCGGCAAAATTGACCCGGAACGCATCGAAGAATATATCGCCGCCGGGGGCTATCAATCTTTGTATAAAGTCATACACGACATGAACCCCGCGCAAGTCGTGGAAGAAATTAGTAAAAGCGGCTTGCGCGGGAGAGGCGGTGCTGGCTATCCTACGGGGTTGAAATGGGCAACGGTGGCAAAAATGCCTCCCGGACAAAAATATGTGGTCTGTAACGGCGACGAAGGCGATCCGGGTGCATTTATGGATCGGTCGGTATTGGAAAGCGATCCGCATCGGGTGTTGGAAGGGATGGCGATCGCAGCGTATGCCGTCGGTGCTAGCGAAGGCTACATCTACGTCCGCGCCGAATATCCCCTAGCGATCGAACGTCTGGAAATTGCGATCAAACAAGCCAAAAAACTCGGTATTTTAGGCAGTCAAATTTTTGACTCGCCCTTTGACTTTAAAGTCAGCATCCGCATCGGTGCCGGTGCCTTTGTCTGCGGCGAAGAAACGGCGCTGATTGCTTCGATTGAAGGCGGTAGGGGTAACCCGCGCCCCCGTCCACCTTACCCCGCCCAATCGGGATTGTGGGGTTGTCCGACGCTGATTAATAACGTGGAAACCTTCGCTAATATTGCTGCGATCGTGCGCGAAGGTGCAGACTGGTACGCCAGCATCGGCACCGAAAAAAGCAAAGGCACTAAAGTTTTTGCCCTCACGGGTAAAATCCGCAACAACGGTTTAATCGAAGTACCGATGGGGATTACCCTGCGAGAAATCGTGGAAGAAATGGGCGGCGGCGTCATCGAAGGCGAAGTCAAAGCGGTGCAAACCGGGGGGCCTTCTGGTGGTTGCATTCCCTCATCGTTATTGGATACCCCAGTCGAATACGATTCCCTCGTGCAACTCGGATCGATGATGGGTTCCGGCGGCATGGTGGTGATGGATGATACTACGAGCATGGTGGAAGTTGCCCAGTTTTACATGGAATTCTGTCGCGGCGAGTCCTGCGGGAAGTGCATCCCCTGCCGCGTAGGAACGGTACAGATGTATCAAGCATTGACTAAAATCCTCAACAAGCAAGCAACAATGGCGGATTTGGAACAGTTAGAAGCTTTGTGCGATATGGTGAAATGCACGAGTTTGTGCGGTTTAGGACAATCTGCGCCCAATCCGGTGTTGAGTACGCTGCGTTATTTCCGAGATGAGTATTTAGCGTTGATTCAGAAATAATTGGCTAATTGCTAATTGCTAATTGCTAATAGGTCTTTCTTCCCATTAGCCATTAGCCATTAGCCATTAGCCATTAGCAAACAACAGAGGAGGACACATGTCGGTAAAGAATTTAACAATTTGCTAAGTGCTAATTGCTAATAGGTCTTTCTTCCCATTAGCCATTAGCCATTAGCCATTAGCAAACAACAGAGGAGGATACATGTCGGTAAAGACTTTAACAATTTGCTAATTGCTAATTGCTAATAGGTCTTTCTTCCCATTAGCCATTAGCCATTAGCCATTAGCAAACAACAGAGGAGGATACATGTCGGTAAAGACTTTAACAATTAATGGCAGTGAAATCGCGATTGAAGAGGGGGCGACAGTTCTCCAAGCGGCAAAAGAGGCAGGGGTTCGGATTCCTACTTTGTGTCATTTAGATGGGGTTTCTGATGTTGGTGCTTGTCGGTTGTGCTTGGTAGAAATTGAAGGGATGAATAAGTTGCTACCTGCTTGCGTTACGCAGGTTTGGGAAGGGATGAAAATTCAGACCGACACGCCCAAATTGCAAGAATATCGGCGCATGACCGTAGAAATGTTGTTTGTGGAAGGCAATCACGTTTGTGCCGTTTGCGTGGCAAATGGGAATTGCGAATTGCAAGATTTAGCCATAGAAATGGGGATGGATCATGCGCGCTTCCCCTATCGTTTCCCCGAAAGAGATGTTGATATTTCTCACGATCGCTTCGGCATCGATCATAACCGTTGCGTCCTGTGTACCCGCTGCGTGCGCGTCTGCGATGAAATTGAAGGCGCGCATGTTTGGGATGTGGCATTTCGCGGCGCTGCTGCCAAAGTCGTGACTGGTTTAAATCAACCTTGGGGAACAGTTAGCGCTTGTACGAGTTGTGGCAAGTGCGTGGAAGCTTGTCCCACTGGTGCAATTTTCCGCAAAGGCGTCACCGTGGCGGAAATGGATCGCGATCGCAGTAAACTAGACTTCCTCGTCACCGCAAGGGAAAAACATCAATGGACGCGGTAATGGTTAATGGTTAATGGCTAATGGCTAATGGGTAATGGCTAATGGTTAATGGCTAATGGCTAATGGCTAATGGGTAATGGCTAATGGTTAATGGCTAATGGCTAATGGCTAATGGCTAATGGCTAATGGCTAATGGGTAATACACAGAAAAAGCGATCGCCAATTAGCAATTAGCAATTAGCAATCACCAATTAGCAATTAGCAATTAGCAACTTTCAAAAAGAGGTAGCAATGGAAAAGATAAAATTCGCCACAGTTTGGTTAGCGGGTTGTTCGGGATGTCACATGTCTTTTCTCGACTTAGACGAGTGGTTAATTGAACTTGCCGAGAAAGTCGATGTTGTCTACAGTCCGGTTGGTTCTGATATTAAAGAATACCCGGAAGGCGTGGATGTTTGCTTAGTTGAAGGCGCAGTCGCTAACGAGGAAAATCTGGAACTACTTCGCAAAGTTAGAGAAAGAACGAAATTCCTCATTTCCTTCGGAGATTGTGCCGTAACTGCCAACGTACCAGGAATGCGAAATATGATCAAAGGTGCAGATCCGGTTTTAAGGCGCTGCTACCTCGAATTGGGAGATACAACGCCCCAATTGCCCCATTTTCCCGGCATTGTTCCAGAATTGCTAGAACGAGTTTCCCCAGTGCATGAAGTCGTAAAAGTGGATATGTTTATGCCCGGATGTCCCCCCTCCGCCGAGAGAATTAAAGCCAGCATCGAACCACTTTTACAGGGCGAAAAACCCGTCATGCAAGGTCGAGATATGATTAAGTTTGGCTAATGGCTAATGGCTAATGGCTAATGGTTGCTCAGATATACAATTAGCAATTAGCAATTAGCAATTAGCAATTAGCAATTAGCAATCAAAGAGGATTAATATGGCTAAAACAGTTGTTATTGACCCAATTACCCGCATTGAAGGTCACGCGAAAATATCCATCTATCTCAACGATGGAAATGAAGTGGATGATGTTCGATTTCACGTTGTAGAATTTCGCGGATTTGAAAAGTTCTGCGAAGGGCGCCCGATGGCAGAAATGGCGGGGATTACTGCCAGAATTTGCGGCATTTGTCCGGTAAGTCACTTGCTGGCATCGGCGAAAACTGGGGATAAAATTTTGGCGGTGAAGGTTCCCCCGGCAGCGGATAAATTACGCCGCTTGATGAATTTGGCGCAAATTACCCAGTCTCACGCGCTTTCGTTTTTCCATCTGAGTAGTCCGGACTTTTTATTAGGTTGGGATAGCAATCCTGCAACTCGCAATATATTTGGTTTAATCGCAGCAGATCCGGATTTGGCAAGGGGTGGAATTCGCTTGCGCCAATTTGGTCAGCAAATTCTGGAAATATTGGGAGGAAAGAAAATTCACTCGGCGTGGGCGGTGCCTGGTGGGGTGCGATCGCCTATCTCAGAAGAAGGCAGATCGTGGATACGCGATCGCCTCCCCGAATCCCGCGCCACCGCAGAACACGCCCTCAATTTGTTCAAGCGCCTTTTAGACCAATTCCAAGATGAAGTCCAAGCGTTTGGCAATTTCCCTTCCCTCTTCATGGGGTTAGTCACCAGAAACGGCGAATGGGAACATTACGATGGCGTTCTTCGCTTCCGGGATAGCGAAGGTAACATTGTTGCCGATAACCTCAGTGAAGATAACTACAAAGACTTTATCGGCGAAGCGGTGGAACCCTGGTCTTATCTGAAATTCCCTTATTACAAACCGATGGGTTATCCGGAGGGGATGTATCGAGTGGGACCATTGGCGAGATTGAATGTATGCGATCGCATCGGCACCCCAGATGCGGATAGGGAGTTGCAGGAAATGCGCGATCGCGCTGGCGGTAAAGCAGTCACATCCTCATTCTTCTACCATTACGCCCGACTCGTTGAAATTGTGGCAGCAATTGAAAAAATCGAACAACTGATAGACGATCCCGATATTGTTTCCCCTCGCACCAGATCCGTCGCTGACATTAATAGTTTAGAAGGAATCGGCGTCAGCGAAGCACCAAGAGGCACGTTATTCCACCACTATCAAGTAGACGAAAATGGCCTAATTAAAAAGGTCAACCTCATCATTGCCACAGGACAAAATAACTTGGCAATGAACAAAACCGTCACCCAAATTGCCAAACATTACATCAAAGGAAACGAAATCCCCGAAGGCATGTTAAACCGCGTCGAAGCAGGAATTCGCGCCTTTGACCCTTGCCTCAGTTGTTCCACCCACGCCGCCGGACAAATGCCCCTGCACGTCCAATTAATTGCAGCAGATGGAACCGTTCTCAACGAAGTCTATCGTAATTAGTTAATGGCTAATTGCTAATTGCTAATTGTAAGCAACAGCAATTAGCAATTCCCCATTACCTATTAACTTAAGTTGCTAGTTATAGCTAGGGACTAGGGTCTAGAGACTAGCAGAAGGGGCGTCAATATTCGGTGTGCTGCTGGACTTCAGAACGTCCTAAATGCCAGTGCGGTTGCTATATCTTACGCCTTGCGGCTAATAGCTAATAACTAATAACTATCTCGGTAAATATGATATAGCAATTAACAATTAACAATTAACAATTAACAATTAGCCATTAGCAATTAACAATTAGCAATTAGCAATTAGCAATTAGCCATTAGCAATGAGCAATCACCTATGAAAGAAAATCTCTATTTATGCATGGGTTCCGCTTGTCATCAACTGGGAGTTTATGAAGTATTGCCCAAACTCCAAAGTATGATGATCCAATATCAACTCGAAGACAAATTCGACCTCAAGGGTTCTTTTTGCCTAGAAACCTGTAGCGATGGTATAGTGATGAAATACAAAGATAAAGTCTTTAGCAAGATTAGTCCTGAAAACGTCGAACAAAAATTCAAAGACGAAATATTGCCAAATATAATCTAAAGGCAGGGGATTGTGAAAAAAAGCGAGAAAAGTCTGTGGGAACTGTTATGGGAATATGACCCCAATGGTCTAATAGTAGTTAACAAGGAGATGAATATTACAATTGTCAACCCCGCATTTTGTAAAATGTTTAATGTAGACTCAGAAGAGATAATTGGGCAACCAGTATCCTTAATTTTGAAAAGCGACGTCAGGGATTTTCAAAAAGTTTGGGAAAAAAATGAAGTGATTCGCGTGGAAGAATCCGAATACAAAGAACATAATTTATATGTCAGAAAAGTGATTTTTCCCATCCCCGATGAAAGCATCGTCGCTTGTATCATGGTTGATACCACCCATGACAAACTACGCCAAAAAGAAATCATCAAATTAAAAACCGAAACCATCTCTAAAGTTAACGAAGTAGTAGACAATCAAATGAAAGTCGCCCAGCAAATTGCTGGGTTATTGGGAGAAACAACCGCAGAAACAAAAGTCAGCCTCTTAAAAATAGTCAAAATGCTCGAACAGGAGGTTTTTGAAGATGGATAACTTTTTGGATATTTACAATTTAAGCTTAAATAAAAAAGAAGAAGAACTTTGCGGCGACAAAGTCAAGTTTTGCAAGAATGAAAAGAAAACAACAATTGTTTTATCCGATGGGTTAGGGAGTGGGGTTAAAGCCAACATTCTGGCTACCCTAACCACAGAAATTATTATTACGATGCTCAATGCAGATGTTTCTATAGAAGAGGTAATTAAAACTGTTATCGGGACTTTACCGATTTGTCAAGTTAGAAAAATTGCTTACGCTACATTTACGATTATTCAAATCGAACGGGAAACGAATAAGTTTAAATCGATTAATTTTGATAATCCTCCAGTTCTTTATTTTAAACAAGGTAAGCTGGTTAAATTAGAAACCAAAACCGAACAGATTTTAGATAAAAAAGTTACCGTAGCCGAAGGTTATCTCGAAAATGGGGATTTTTTAGGGGCAATTAGCGATGGTATCCTTTATGCAGGATTGGGGGAAACGCTAAATTTTGGTTGGGGATGGGAAAGCATTTCTAAGTATATAGAAGAATTGTTTGTTAGGCAAGTTCATAATTCGCGGAATATTGTTAATAGCGTTATCAAAGAAACTCATTCGCTTTATCGAGGCCAAATTGGCGATGATGCAACCTTTGTAGGTTTGTATGTTAGAAAAACAAATCCGTTAATGATATTTACTGGCCCCCCTATCGATAAAAATAAGGATAGGGAGTATGTAGAAAGACTGTTAAACTTTGAGGGTAAAAAAATAATCTGCGGCGGGACGACGGGGAATATTGTCGCTAATTATTTGGGGGAAACAATTGACATGGAAATTGAGACAATGCGGAAAGATCTCCCCCCAATTGGCAAATTAAAGGGGATTGATTTAGTGACAGAAGGCATCTTAACCATGTCAAAAGCGATTGAAATTTTAAAACAATGTCATTGCGATATATCTAGATTGCCTGACGATAATAACGGTTCTGTAATGTTAGTTAGGGAAATTTTATCAGCGGATTCGCTTTTATTTTTAGTAGGTCAGAAAATTAACGACTTTTACCAAAATCCCCTGCTGCCCAAAAATATCTCGATTCGCCGTAATTTAATAGAAGAGTTAGTTAAAATATTGCGAGAAAAACAAAAAGAAGTCATTTTAGAATACTGTTAACCGGCTAAATCCACCCAGAGAAGGATTGCTCAAATTATACCCAATGTGGTATTGGCTCCAAAGCGGGGTAGTTTAGGAGTATGGGCGGCGGGCGATCGCTTCATCATCTGGATTCCGGTTGCATTTGAATCATTAGTAGGGGCACGGCAGGCGAGGAACTTTGTGCTAGCGACAAAGCTTACTTTGGCCTTAGCCCCTACAAGCACCCAATTGAAAACTGCTGTAATTCCGATGCAACCGGATTCGATATCATTCCTGGAAAGCGAACTGCCCATCCAAAACCGCAGTTGTGAGGAAAGTTGTAGAAATATGTAGATTAGAAAAAAAGTATAGAAAAATACGAATAAAGGTGTCATGATTAAAGATGAAAGAATTCCTGTTGCCGATGGCTGCTGAAATCAAAAAGCTTGAAGCATAAAAAAATTAACCGATTCCGAAAAGTTTAACCTGGAAAACCAATCGGATTTTTGCGTATCTGAGAAAAATCAGCGCCTTGAGCGGCTAATAATATCATTTCCGGTTGCATCGGAAATAGGTGTAGGGGCAATTAGCAATTAGCAATTAGCAAGCTTGCAATTAGCAAGCTTGCAATTACCCAGAAAGCTAATCACAAAACAAATCCTTTCAAAAAAAAGGACCCAAAACTATGTTTCGCAAAATTCTAGTAGCGATGGACAGTTCCTACATCGGCGAGCGCATTTTTGAGGAAGCGCTGACCCTTGCTAAGGCGATGGGAGCGAGTCTGATGTTATTGCACGTATTATCTTCGGAAGAAGAGGACAGTCCAAAAATAGCTGGATTTTCCACTCTGGATCTGTATCCGGAGATATATCCCGAAGTGCGGGAAGAAATCGTAATGAACTATCGCAAGCAGTGGGATGAATTTGAAGGGAAATGCTTGGAATTGTTGCGCACTCGCACCGCCAGTGCCAATGCCCTTGGTGTCAACGCCGAATTCACCCAAATACCCGGTAGTCCCGGTAAAACCATCTGCGAAAAAGCCCTGAATTGGGGCGCAGACCTGATTGTCGTCGGGCGTCGGGGTCGAGCGGGTTTGAGTGAGTTATTCTTGGGTAGTGTCAGCAACTACGTCCTCCACCACGCGCCCTGTTCCGTTCTCACCGTGCAAGCGATCGTTCATAAAATAGAAACTGCACCAGAAAAAGAGTCAGCAGTTTCTTAACGGGGAAAGGGATTAGGCTGGGTAACAATTGCGAAATATTGCGTGCTTCCGGATCTTAGTTAAAAGCTTCTGGAGCGTTAATATACGCTAATAATCCATTACTAGGAGGCTAAATGGCAAGACAACTAACGCCCGAAATGCTCGATCCGAAAACACCGCAGGATGTAAATGTTACAACCGGACCGCGCCGCCCGGAAACCGATCCAAAGCTAGGAATTCCAGTTAACGTTAACCGACAAGGAACGCCCCGCCATCGACTCGTCACCATTGGCGACTCCCTCACCCACGGCTTTCAGAGTGGAGCGATTTTTAATACCAGCCTTTCCTATCCCGCCATGATTGCCAAAGAATTAGGCTGGTTTGATAAATTCCGCTATCCAGTTTACAACAGTCCGGGAGATGGACTGCCACTTAATATCGAACGATTGGCGCGAGATTTAGAAGCAAAATTTGGCAGCAATATCGATTGGTGGGAATTTGTTTCAGCTGGGTTATTTTTACAATCATCGATGGACGCCATCGAGGATTATTGGGAACGGGGCGATGGTTCCCGCTTACCAACCCAAACAAAAATTAACCACAACTTGGCAGTTTATGGCTGGGATTTGCGGAATACTATCTCGCGCACGGCGGATATTTGCCAACAGGTCATTGCTAAAAATCCGCCCAAAGACGATCCCGTGCAGCAAATCGTCGGAAATCATAACGAACGCGCCGCGTTGCGGGTGTTGAACTCGGCAAGAGATAAAGCGGGGAAAGCACTTTCACCGCTACAAGCAGCAGCAGCTTTGGGTGCAGAGGGAACCTCTGAAACTGGTAGCGGAGATGGGATTGAAACCTTAATTATCCTCATCGGTGCTAATAACGCACTCGGCAGCATTTTAACCTTCAAGGTAAATTGGACGGCTGACGATTACGACGATATGGATAAAAACGATATCTATACCGTTTGGCATCCGGTTCACTTTAAAGCAGAATTGGATGAAATAGTCGAGGAAGTTAAGAAAATCCGCGCCCGTCACGTGATTTGGGGTACGGTTCCTCACGTCACAATCGTGCCTTTTGCCCGTGGCATAAGCGATAAAGTCAACAAGGGTTCGCGATATTTTCCTTATTACAGCTTGCCTTGGATCGGCAACGCAGAATTCGAACCCAAAAAGCACCCGCACATCACCGCACAGGAAGCCAGAGCCATCGATAGTGCGATTGACCAATACAACGATTTTATCGCGGATGCAGTGCGAAAGGGTCGCTCTGAAGGCCGAGATTGGTATCTGTTTGAAACCGTTGGTTTGCTGGATCGTTTGGCATCTCGCCGCTATATTGAAGACCCCGATGCCAGACCAGATTGGTGGACGGAGTACCCCTTGCCACAACCACTGCTAGCCCTTAATCCAGTGCCGGATTCAAAGTTTTATCTATCTAATGCCCAGGGGCGAATTCAAGGCGGTTTATTCTCTTTAGATGGAGTTCATCCTACTACAATTGGCTACGGCATTGTGGCGCAAGAGTTGATGAATATCATGAAGTTGGCGGGAGTTAAGTTTAATGGGAGCGGAAATATCGATTTCAAACGCTTAATCGAGTTGGATACGTTGATTTCTAAACCACCCCGCTTGGCTAACAACATTTTTAATCTGCTTGGTTGGGTGGACAACAATTTCAACGTCATGGCACGTCTGCTTAATTCTAATTACTAGAGCAGGTTAAATTTCCGCCAAGGCTCGACAGTAGTTGAAATCAAATGCTCCCATCTGGAATTTCTCATCAACAGACACAGAAACCCGGTTTCTAGGATCGTCGTTCTCATATTAGGGAGAAAAAAATGATGAACCAGATCAAACGATGGCGAATTTCAACTAAAAGAGGACTCCTATTCCTCTTAGCCTTGGCGTTATTACCCCTGCTATTGGCTGTTACCCCAGTTTGGTCGAGCAACAATCCAACTCCAAAGCAAGTTATCATCACCGCTGGGCAGGTGATTAACGATGACTTATATTTGGCTGAGGAAACTATCACCATCGACGGAACGGTGAAAGGAGATGCGGTACTGGCTGGAAAGCGAGTCACCGTTAACGGTAAAGTCGAGGGAGATTTAATTGCCGCTGGTCAAGTGGTGACCCTCAACGGTACCGTTGGCGATGATGTCCGCATCGCGGGACAAGTCCTGATTCTGGGGAATAAAGCGCGGGTGGGAGATGATGCTCAAGCTGCTGGCTTAAGCTTGGAAAATAAGGCTGGCAGTACAATCGGCGGCAATCTCAACTTTATCGGCGCTCAAGCTTTATTGGCAGGTAACGTCAAGCAAAACGTCTTAGGCGCGATGAATTCCTTTGCCCTCAGCGGCACCGTGGGTCAAAACCTGCGCGTCGCGGCAGTTGGCGACTCCGATCCTTTAGAAGTTCCTTTTGCACCAAAACCCCCCGTAGAAATACCGAAAGTGCAACCCGGTCTT
Source organism: Microseira wollei NIES-4236 (assembly GCF_020521235.1). GTDB lineage: Bacteria > Cyanobacteriota > Cyanobacteriia > Cyanobacteriales > Aerosakkonemataceae > Microseira > Microseira wollei. Next base: position 66,567 of record NZ_BLAY01000021.1, read on the forward strand.
ACCCTGACCGATACGGCTCGCATTGGTGGCAAACTGACTTACCAATCGGTTAATGAAGCAAAAATTAGTCCAAAAGCCCAACTAGCAGGCGGTGTGGTACGAGAGCCGTTGGAGAGGGAAGGGGTTGCAACCTCAACGCCGCAGCGTTCAACTAACAATCTGCTCTATCAATTGCAGCGTTTTGGTGCGTTGGTGCTAATTGGGTGGCTGCTGCTGCGGTTCTTCCCCGGTTGGACTCGCAGCTTGGCAGCGACTGTGCAAGCAAGGCCACTACCGAGTTTGGGATGGGGTGTTGTGACATTTGTTACCGTGTTTGCGGCGGCGATCGCCATCGCTATCGTCACCATGCTGTTGATGATGGTATTGGCTTTCACCCTGCCAAACTTAATTTTGCCTGCCATCGGCATTGGTATGCTGGCTAATTTCGCCCTATTAATTGGGTTCGGAATTGTTACTAGCTTCGTGCCTCAAATTGTCCTCAGCTTTTTGGGTGGACGGTGGCTACTGCAAAAACTGCGCCCTAACGCCACATATAGGAGTTTTGTGGCGCTAGTTGTCGGCTTGGTAGCGTTTGTCATCTTGACAGCAATACCCGTGCTGGGTGGCATTCTCGATTTGATTGTAGTCTTGCTAGGTTTGGGTGCTATTTGGATCTGGGGGCGAACAAAACTCAATCCCGCGCCAGAAGATCGACAACTGATGGCAGTTTAATTAACCCAAGTTGCTAATGGCTAATTGCTTATGGAAAATTAGCAATTAGCCATTAGCCATTAGCAATTAGCCATTAGCTAACTAGCAACTTGAGTTACTACTTAAACAACCCTTGCGCTTGCGTGCTGAAGTTGCACCCAAACCAGCAACAGCCAGTATACCCAGCACCGAGGCAGGTTCGGGAACTGCCTTGTTTGGTACTCTGGGTACTGCTGATGTTGTGACAAATTTTGTTACTAATCCCGAAGTATCTGCCGTACCTGTAGATGCACCGACACGAGTGCTGAGAACGCGGGATATAGAATCTCCAAAAGTGTCCTCAGCATCAAACTGAGTTGAAAAGCCTCCTGAAAAATTTCTCACATCGAGTAAAAGATTTCCCGCACTGGGGTTATAGAGAAATGGCGTCGCCAAATTAATGGCGATATCAAAATTTTTCGGCGCTGTTGCAGCGCCAGTAAATGCGCTCTTAAGCGACAGTCCCCCGTTGAAAACTACCCTTTCATCTGCACCGACATTCTGTGCAAAAATCCTACTCAAATCATCAGGGGCTTTCTTTGTTGTGGAAAGGTTAATTTGAATATTGGGCAGAGTCGAGGAAAAAGACCAGCCGCAAACGGCATCAGGGCGAAATAGAATTTGGGTAATCAGGAATGGTTCGGATAGGGATGAAAATTCCCTGGCTGCAAATACTTGCTGATACCGCAGCGAAGACATGCCAAAATAAGAACTATTGAAGGGTAAACCCCTGTTAGCGTTACCTTCAATATTCTCCAGATTACCAGGAACGATCGCCGCCCCACCCACTGCACCCGTCCCAAAAGTAAGCAAAGCAGCTCCAGCAGCTACTACTGATAGATTCTTCGTCATTAATCGAGTCTCTCCAGGGAATTTATGAATTGGTTTCTATTAAAGGGTAAAAAGCGACACCAAGCATCTTCCTGCAAAACAATTTTACCATGCCAAGAATTTGCACCAAATCTCAGGTAATTGGCATCTATCTAGGTGTATAAAGCTTGAAATAGGTGCGATCTCTAACTGTGCCTGCCCTTGCGTATCGCCAAAGTTTTTCCGCCAGTCGTACCTGTGGTAATTACTGAAAGCCAAAAGCTGGCGATCGCTCAAGCTTTACCCATCTACTAAATCTAAGGTTTTTCCCTGCCGCTGTTCCAGCACCTGTACCCAATCTTCATCAAAAAATTATTAATCTAACCGTTATTTTAAAGTTTACGTAAATTATTATAAAAAGAAGACACTTAATTTGAAGTGCATTACCGTATAATTACTGAGAGGAGCGATTTGAGCGCTCGCGGCACAATGCCGCTGGTACTTTAGATCTAACCTCAGAACGAATATCTAAGTTTACCGTTATCTGCGTAGTTTTACAGAGAAACGATTCCTCACGGCTTCCTCAAATTTTCCTCCTAAGCTGGTGGTAGAGTTGGCTGTGGACGAAAGCAGGTCGCCTCGCGCGCAAAAGCTCAAATAATGTCCTGCTCAACGAAAAAAGGGAGAAATTGAGGGAATAATTATGAGTTGCCATTTAACTGCTACGCTAAAAACCCTGCGTCAGTCTATTCTGGTGATTGGCTACGGTAACGAACTGCGGGGCGACGATGGGGTGGGACAAAGGGTAGCACGTGCGGTGGAAGAATGGAGAGTGCCTAACCTGCGAAGTCTTGCGGTTCACCAACTCACCCCGGAATTGGCGGAGGAACTTGCTGTTGTCGATCGCGTTATCTTTGTAGATGCTTATACCGAGGCCACACCGCCGGAAGTCAGGGTATGTCCCTTAGAACCCGCCCATTCCGTAGCCACAACGGGACATACCAGCGACCCGCAAATGTTGTTAGCGATCGCGCAAGCACTGTACAATGCTCATCCCCAAGCTTGGTGGGTAGGCATACCGGCGGTCAACTTTGAGTTAAGCAATGACCTCTCACCCATCGCCTCTCAAGGGATGGAAGAAGCTTTAGAGGAAATTGACCGCCTAATTAAACACCAGCCTTCCCCACCCCATACAACCTTGCCAAATGGCAAAAAGCAGCTGGTCGATATCATCTAGTAACGCAAGTTAGTTATAAACTTTGGCGTTGCTAATTGCTAATTGCTAATTGCTAATCTTGGATTTTTACTGACATTAGCCATTAGCCGCTCCCAGAGAGATAACTAGCAACTTGAGTTAGTAGCGTCATATCGGAGTAATTTCGAGCAAAAAGTAGCATTTTAGAATACATATCCATACCCATCACTACGGTGTACAAAAACAATGTCTTTCATCGTCGATAAAGTGATAGGATTTCCATTAATCAGAACTTCGCATCCTTTCTGGGTCGGGGTCTTGACCTGCGTCGTGTAAGTCGGGTGGTTTCACCTTCTTTCTGTGCTTTACGAGATGAACTTTAACGATGTCACCTGCACTGACGTGATGAAACAAGTCTTTCGCCTTTTCAACTGCCGGGAATCCTCACCCATTGACGCGACGAGCTTGGCGATTTCCATCACCCTTACAAGTCACGATTAAAGGCTGGTTTGTTCGCAGTTGAACCCGGGCGCCAGACTCCCCAACCCAGGCAGCATCAATACTGTGAGCCTTTTCAAACCCCTGCTGAGTGCGGTTAAATTTTGTTCTGCCACCCGTGCAACACTTCACCGTGTCACACAGATGCTGCGTCATTTTGACCATGGCAAATCGGGTAGAATTCACCGCAGCCGCATCAGCTAAGGGGCGCTTCATGTGTGCCAAAATTCGCTGCAATAGATCGGGTTTGCCTGCTAGGAAATCACGAATATCTTGATGAAGGAATACAAAGTTCTGTATTTCTGCATCTCCATGACTGGGTTAAGTTTGCTTCGCTCTTGCTTTGGGGCAAGGTAGTGGGGTCGGTGTTTCACCTTCAGAAACTAGGCAATGTTCCGCCCCGGAGCGCTTGGGACTAGCTATCTTTAAGCTGAGAAAATCCCATTGAGATCGTCACCTTTCAAGCGGCACCGCAACTTTTGGGTGGCTCTGGCGTAGCGGGGGATTCTAGATTGCTCGCTTATCCCTCGGATTTACTTTGTTTCTTCGCTACTCAATTAAATTTTTGCCTTCGATCTAAGGCTTGCTTTGCTTTCAAAACTGCTTTGAAATAAGCTAATTGACTGTTCCAAGCTTGACGAGGAAGCAGGGAAGGTTCCCCATCAAATTTTGCATTTTGGTTAGAAGAATTTTCTGTCACGATCTATACCCCCTTTAATTAACCAGCAACTAACGAATAAGAACAGGACTGAGGCAAAAAAACCGGGTTTCTATGAAAAATCTTCGGTTTGGCAACCAGAGATCTAGGCAGAAACAAAGGTGATACGCTCGTCGTGGGTAAGTTCTGAAGACACGTCGGCTTCATCCTGCCAAGTTTCGGGCCACTGAATGCGGTCGGCTGTAAAGTGCAGCGGGTCGTTTTCCGGCCAGGGAGTATCAATTGACTCCTCAATTAATTCAAATTCGCCATTGTCAAACGGCAGTCCTTGTGCGCGAACTTTAGGAACGACGCGCTCTCTGATGCCTCGTTCGGCTTGAACTAGCGCCCGGTGATGGCAGTAAGGATTGTTACCTCGACGGTTAAAGAAAACATGCGCCGTCCAAGAACAACCCCCCCGGCAAAGTTCGGCGAATTCACAGGTTTTGCAGAAACCCCACATGTGTTTTGTGCCTTCGGGTGTCCCTGCGCCTATATTAAAGCGCAATTCTTCTGCATGTTCGACAATGTCTCTCAAGCTTCGATCTCTGATATTGCCACCCGTATAAGCAGCAGTCGGTAGGGAAGGACAACCTTTGATCGCACCGTCAGCTTCAATTCCCAACGTGGAAAGTCCGGCGCCGCACCCTTGCCAAAATGCCCATTCATTGGCTTTTCCCCGCCCCCGCAACAGTCGCTCTTCCGGGCCATAGTAACCGATGTTATTTCCCGGTTGCACCTGCACGCCTTCCCGGTAAGCACGACGGGCGACGCGGGTAATCATTGGGTAGATATCGAGTAATTCATGGGGTTGCAGCAGCATATGTGCGTTGTCTGCGGCATTTCCCATCGGCACCGTCAGCTGAATTTGCCATGCGCGCGCACCCGCATCGCGAATGCATTCGTAAATGCGGGGAAATTCCGGTGCAGACAGGCGGTTAATTTGGGTGTTGCAACCAAATGGAATCCCCACTTCTTTGAGGTGGCTCATGGTTTTAAAAGCGTATTTCCAAGACCCTTTTCTGCCCCGCAAGCGATCGTGGGTTTCTTCTAAACCATCAATCGAAACTGAAACCGTCCCAATACCCGCTTGCTTCATTTTGCCTGCGGTTTCTAAGGTGATGCCGTAACCGCCAGTTGTCATGGTGCAACGCATTCCCGCCTGGTTAATAGCGGCGGCAATTTCCAGCCAGTCTGGACGCATAAACGCTTCACCGCCGATCAAAGTCACTTCTTTAATTCCAACTTCTGCCATCTGCCGCACGAGATCCAAAGCTTCTTCTGTAGAAAGTTCTTTGGTGCGTGCATCTCCCGCTCTTGAACCGCAGTGGCTACAAGCTAAATTGCATTTTAAAGTAATTTCCCAGACAGCATAACTGGTGCGACGATATTGCATTGGTGCTAACCCTCATTTTGAGTTTTAGTTATGATTAACAGCGGTAATTGGTAATTGGTAATTGCTAATTGCTAATTGCTAATTGCTAATTGGATGAACAGGGTTTTGCCCTCAGTACAATTACCCCAGTCAGAAACCCGGTTTGTGAGTAAATTTCTCGCTGTCAAACCCATGATTTTTCCGAGAAACCGGGTTGCTTTGGCTCGATGTCACTAGCAACTTTTACTCGGGTACAATTGGAAAAATAAATTCGTCCATTGGATCGATTACCACTCCATACGCCGCTTGACCCATCAATCCGCCCAGATCGATCGAATCGATCACCACCCCATAAACCGGCTGCACGTCGATTGGTTTTGGACAAGGTTCCGGTTCCGGTAGCGGTTTTGGTTCCGGCTTTGGACGCCACCTGATTACCCCGTGCATTGGCTGGAGCCTACGACCCCTTCCTATATACCCACCCACGGCTCCCACTAATTCTTCTTCAGTCAGGTCGTGGAATTCACCCGCTTCTTTTAATTCCAATATTTTGAGCGTGGCTGTTTCAAATTCTTCAATGGAAAAGTTATAGCCACTTTCTAGCATCGCTGTTCTAATTTGTTCGACTTTCCCGCTCATTAGTTGGGCGCGGAAATCTTGGTCTTTCACCATTCTGACAATGAACTCTTTGACTTTTGCCAAAATTTCTAATGACATTACATTCTCCTTAGCGAGTAAAAAAACCGACTTACCTGGCTGCTTTCTGCTGTGATTGATCCCGTGCATACACTCGCTCTCTCTAGATTGAGCTTGCAAGTAAGCCGTTCTCAAAACTGTATCTCATAAAATCAAAGGCTGGTTGCCAATTTGGCAGCTTAATTATTTACAGGACTTACGGAGATCGCCAAAGTTTCTTGGCAAAATCGTCGGTCAAGGCAACTAGAGATTGTAGCAACAAACTTTGATGATACGATCGTGGTGCGTAAGTCCTGTATTAACTCAAGTTGCTAGTTATCTCATAAATAGAAGCTAATGGCTAATGGCTAATGGCTAATGTCAGTAAAAATACTATATTAGCAATTAGCAATTAGCCATTAGCACCGCCAAAGTTTATAACTAGCAACTTGCGCTATCAGTAATTTTTGGCACGTACTTGGTTTGCTTCTGGGCGAGCGCTGAGAAACCGGGTTTCTTTGGATCGATGTCACTAGCAAATGGAGTTAGTATTGATTGTCAATAATCACAGCTCCGTACTTCGCTTGCATCGGTGGTCCATAGATCGGCTCGATCGGCTCGATCGGCTCGATTACGACTCCATACATCGGCTGTACGTCGATCGGTTTTGGACAAGGTTCCGGTTGCGGTAGCGGTTTTGGATATGGTTTTGGAGGCCACCAGATTACCCCGTACAAAGGCTGCATCGTAGGAGGCCTTCTTATATACCCACCCACGGCTCCCACTAATTCTTCTTCAGAGAGTTCG
>NZ_BLAY01000022.1 GCF_020521235.1 Microseira wollei NIES-4236
ACCGAGATATTTAGGTTGCCCTGCCCCTACAGATCCGATCCCCCCTAACCCCCCTTGCTAAGGGGGGAACCGGAGAAGTTAAAGTCCCCCGCTGTGTTGGGGGATTTAGGGGTATCTGTGACAGATTGAAAGGAAAACCGTATAACTAGGAATCAGAAACAATTCTCAGACCCACAGTGCGATCGCCGATATCATCGAGTAGTAGCACAGCATGATTAACGTTATGAGAATAACCGAGATATCCCAGTTGCCGTGCCCCTACAGATCGCTGTGACATGCTCGAGGCGCTGACCAGTTGTAGTAGCACAGCACGATTAACGTTATCAGAATAACCGAGATATTTAGGTTGCCCTGCCCCTACAGATCCGATCCCCCCTAACCCCCCTTGCTAAGGGGGGAACCGGAGAAGTTAAAGTCCCCCGCTGTGTTGGGGGATTTAGGGGTATCTGTGACAGATTCAAAGGAAAACGGTATAACTATGAATCAGAAAGAATTCGCAAACGAATCGTGCGATCGCCCATATCATCGAGGGGTACTTCTATTACCTCACCAGAGAGGCGTTCGATGCAAGTAATCAGCGATCGCAAGCTAGGCGTACTCGCCCCCGTATCCACGTATAACCGATCTGCCAAACTGCCCAAACGCTTCCAAGTTGTATAAAGTTTGGCGATACTTTGTTCCAACTGTGCGGCTTGTTTTACTAAGTCGGAAGCCGTATTTAAACAGCCCAAACGCATCGCTTCAGATAGCGCCATTTCCACATCGACGGAAGATTGATTAATCGCTTGCACTTGCGCCGCAGCATCGAGATATTTAGCTAGATTGCGCGCATCTGTAGTTGCTTGTTTAAGAGTATCTACAGTGGGATTTGTTGCCACATCCACTTGCAAGGCGCTGACGTGAGAGTCGGGTAATTTTTCTAACTCTTTTACCAGGGGGGCGAGGTAGCGAGAGGGAATAGAACGATCTGCGGCTTTTTCTTTAACTTCATCGGGGAGTAACTCGGAAGACATCGCCGTCCATTCATCGGTCAATTGCTTTACTTCTCGCCTCGTAATGCGATCGCCTTTTTGCGCCGCATCCGCTACCAGTTGTTGAATTTCCGGAGAAGATTTAGCCGTTTCGACAAATGCGCGCTTGCTGAAATTTTTGATTGCCGTCGGATCTAAATGTCCCTCTTTCAACAAAGTATCGGCACTATTGGCGAGTTCGATTAAAGAATAAGCCTGACTTTTGCCAATTTCGCGGTTTTTCAGCCAATTAAGAAAGCCCGTGCCTCTACCGTCGCCGGTTTTTTTCTCGCGATCGCGCACCGCCCGTAATATTTTCCCGCGCCAGATATCCGTTTGCAAGTCGAAGCGATCGCACACCAGCCAAGCATTTTCCACCTGCTGCTGAAACAGATCGTCCGAAATTTGATCGTCTTCCGGATCGGGTAGTTGAAACGTAATATCGCCTAGCCCTTCGAGGGCAGATGCAAAACCGTTGCCAGACTTGGGAGATTGAACCATAGCCGCAGGGGGAACAGTAACACGCTACCCGTAGTATAGGGTATGGGATGTCCGCCCTATTTATAGAGTTTGTTTAGATTGTGATTATCGCATGTTTTGGGAATGGGGGGAAGACTTCGCGAACTCTCTGGGAAGGCGAATCGTTGTCTCAAGCCTCGATCTTTAGGTAAATTAGGCAGGAAACGACAGTTTCTATGACTTCTGTGGTGAAAAAGAGAAGAGGAAAAATGCTGCAATATAAACTCATACCCCCAGCAGGCAGATACGTACAAGTTTCTATTTGTTTGAACCGCGTTCACCTAGATGGACTGACTCCCGATGCGGCGATCGCTAAACTAATTGAGATGGGATATACCCCGGAAATTCGCTACCAGTTAAATCCCCAGCGTCAGGAATTCGATTTGTATGCAGTTATCCACGAAAAACACATCACTGAGTCCGAAATGACTGTAGAAGCGTGCCAGCGTCTTTGGAGTGTTTTTAGCAATAATTCATTGCTCTATGTGATCGGATGCGAAGCGGATCGCGATCGGGATTGGATTGCTTTGTGGGATTTGGAAAAAGAAATTTCTCCTCCAGTCAAACCCGTTGCAGTTTAATACCAAGCGATCGCACTTGCCAAAAGCTGAGCGATCGCCAGCAAAGTTAAAATAAACAATCGATTAACAGGAGTTTCTGCGAACTTTAATTAATTTTATTCATTTTTAGGCTCACGTCGCAGTTGTTCCTCAAGCTAATCCCAAAATACCCGTATCCCGCAGAAACTCAAGAATTTCTGCATTCACCGCCTCTGGACTCCCCGCCGCTGCATCGTGACCGCAATTTGAGATAATCTTTAATCTGGAACTGGGTAAGCAGGCGTGCAATTTCTCGCCATTTTTAACGGAAAACCATTTATCTTGTTCTCCCCACAAAATCAGCGTTGGACAATTAATATTCGGTAAGTTAATTTGAATTCTACTAATCATATTTGGTTCATTTTTAAGCAAGCGCTCAATTTCCTTTGCTGATTGTTGTAACTCTTCAGCCAATTTAGTAACTCCATTGGGAAATTCAAGATACGGGTAAGTTATCCAGTAAACTTCTTCAAATGTCATTTCATCCGGATTGGCTAAAACTTCACGACGCTCGATTGCTACTGCTGTCCAAACTAAGGGAGTAAATAATTTTGCCAGTCGTAAGTTATCAACAATCCGTACTAAATCTAGCGATAAATTAGACAACAAACGCATCCAGCGATTCGGTAATCGTTCTGGAAAAATCGGGACGTTGATGACAATTAATCGCTCAAATAATTCTGGATATTCTGCTGCAACTCCCAGGGATACCAATGCCCCCAGAGATTGGGAAACAACGATAGCAGGTTCGTTGCATAAAGATTCAATAATGCGCTTGGTTTCGATAATTTGATGACCAATCTCTTCTGAATATTCGGGTTTATCAGAAAAGCCGTGTCCTTTGGCATCAAAACAAATCACGCGGAAATGTTGCGATAGCGAGTCGATACTGTAACGCCAACCATAACTCCAACTACCGATGCCGTGCATTAAAATCAAGGGCTTTCCCGTTCCTTTTTCGCCGTAAGCAATTTGAACGGGATAGCCGCTAGCGTCGGTAATGGTTAATGTTTGACGACCATTGGGGAATGTGCTTTGCCACCAATCTTTCATCATTGGTAATAGGTAATTGGGTGTTAGGTGCCTGTGACAAGTTTGAACAATTGGGTGAGGATAAAGACGCCGGTAAAGGATATAGCGATCGCCACCAATACTACTCCACCTAAAAGCAGATAGACAAGCCAGATGTCTGTCTTTTGACGATTGTAGGGAGAACGCATATGCGCTTCCAACAAAGCCATATTTTTGCTGTTAGCTTTCCAGGCGACATCGACTAAATCTCCCAACAGGGGTATCGTTCCTACGAGGGAGTCTAACAGAATATTCCAGACCATTCGTACCAAAGTTGGTCGCGGTACGCCTAACTGCGCGGCTTGCAGTACGATGTAAGCTGAAAGAATCGCTCCCAGGGTATCTCCTCCGCCTGGAAGCAATCCCAAAAGCGGATCGATACCAACGCGATAGTTTGTACCCGGAATCGCAACGGCATTATCCAGTAAATCGCTAAACTGGCGCAGGCGTCTTAAAACAATGGCTTTGGATTGATCGCCGGGATTGGACATGTTTTGCTTGTTCTCTAATTTGCCATCAGAAACTCGGTTTCTAGATTAGTTTACCCGTTTGGGTTGGCGCTGTACATCTATCAACAGGCAAAGACTTATTCTATGCCTTTAGGATTGGTGTTGCGTTGACCTAGTCTAACCAACATACTGATATGGAATCCCTTTTTTTAACCGCCAAGACGCCAAGGACGCCAAGAAGAATTGTAGAGAGTGAAACCCACTATGTGAAGGATTACTACTTAGTTCTAACTTTTCTGCCGCATGGATTCGCCGACGGTAACGTTCAACTGACCGCCAAATAACATTACCAACGAACTTAAATTTAGCCACAGCATTAAGACAATAAAGGTTCCTACAGCGCCGTAGGCGGCGTTGTAATTACCGAAATTTGTGACGTAAAGCCGAAACAAACTCGATAAGATCGCCCAAGATATTGCTGCTAAAATCGCTCCTGGTAGAATCGGGGTTCCTTTCTGCCAGCGACTGGGGCCGTAGCGGTAAACAAAGGCGAAGGCAGAAGCGATGATAGCTAAACCCGCAGGCCAAGTCAAGAGTTGCCAAATTTTCAACAGTTGCGATTCTAGATTACCGCTTTGACTCGCTACCGCCTGCACGATTAGGTCGCTGATAAACATTAAAAAGGCAGCTACGATTAATAGTAAAATTGTGCCAATCGTCAGGCCAATCGAAACTAACTTGGCTTTCCAAAAAGGTCGCCGCTGTTGCAGGGGGATTTGATGAATTTCATCAAGGGCAGCCATTGCTGCACTCTGCGCCCCCGATGCCGTCCACAGGGCGACGATAAAGCTGAGAGAAAATAATCCTTGGTTTTGGCTTTTGCTGACGGTTTGGACAAAACCTTGAATTAAGAATAGCGCTTCGTGGGGAGCAACCTGACTGACTTGATAGGCGATGTCTCTTACAGTAAATCGTAACGAGGCAAACAATCCAATTGCGGTCAGGAGCGCCAAAATTGTCGGAAATAACGATAACATGGCGTTGTATGCCATCTCAGCAGCCAGACCTGGTAACCGCTGTTCGCCCGCCCTTTGGAAGGCTAGCTTCAGCGTTGCCCAGTTTAGGTGGCGAAAAAAACGGATAAAACGGGGAAATCCCATAGTTTTGATATAGCGAGTCAACTTAACCACTAACAACTAGAGAGATGAGTTACGACATCCAGCAGTGGATACTTGAAATTAAGTCGCTGCAACAGCAATTGGCAGATATGCAGCGCGATCGCGACGCCGCGCTTGACAGTGCAGCCAACTGGCGTCAACTCTACAATACCGAAGCGCAGCAGCGTCGCGATGAAGCTGTGCGAAGTCAGCAAACTATAGAAGCGCTAAAAGCCGAAATCCAGCAACTGCAAGCGGAAGTCAAAGGAGTCGAGAGGTTATCCGATCCAGGTGCGATTTCCGCCTCTGTGGAACAGATAGAGAATGTTCAAGAATTACAAGCTAAATTAATAGAAGTTTTAATAGAACGCGATCGCACAGCCCAAGCTTTAAAAGACGAACGTCTCGCCCACGATCAAACGCGGGAAAAATTAACCACCGCCTTGGGGGATGCGGTGGATGTCCTCACCAGCGTTCAGCGGCGCGGTCATACCCATACTGAGGAGGAGTCCATCGAGCAGAATCCTCCTGCCTCTACGGCGCTTCCAGGTGCCAGTCAACCCGTTCCTGGGTTAGCCAACACCCCCAAACCCGTTGCCGATTTACCCGCCTTCGTTAAAACCCCATCGCTGAAGCTACCGCCGACAAGACCGGCTCCACCCCGGTTTTAAACTGATTTTGGCAGTGTTTAATCGCCGTATCTGGGTCTTTCAGTCCATTTCCGGTGAGGACGCAAACGACTGTCGCCCCCGTGGGAACTTGGTCTTTGACTTTTAACAACCCCGCGACGGAAGCAGCAGAAGCAGGTTCGCAGAAAATGCCTTCCTGAGATGCTAGCAGGCGATAAGCGTCTAAAATTTCTTCATCGGTAACGGCATTAAACGCGCCCTGACTCGCTTGTTGGGCGGCTACTGCTTTTTCCCAACTCGCCGGGTTACCGATGCGAATTGCCGTTGCCAGGGTTTCCGGGTGCGCGACGGGGGTTCCGGTGACCAAGGGAGACGCCCCCGCTGCTTGAAATCCCATCATTCGGGGCAAGCGATCGCATTTTCCCGCTTGATGGTATTGACAAAACCCCATCCAATATGCTGTGATATTTCCGGCATTACCTACGGGGATGCACAGCCAGTCCGGGGCGTTGCCTAAAGCATCTACCACTTCAAATGCCCCGGTTTTTTGGCCTTCGAGTCGATAGGGATTGACTGAATTGACCAGGGTGATGGGATAACTTTCTGCCATTTCCCGGACGATTTCCAGCGCTTGGTCGAAATTTCCCTTAATTGCCAGGACTTCTGCCCCGTAAAGTAAAGCTTGGGCTAACTTACCCAGCGCTACGTAGCCATCGGGAATTAAGACAAACACCCGCATTCCACCGCGTCGCGCATAGGCAGCTGCGGACGCCGAAGTGTTGCCAGTACTGGCGCAGATGACTGCTTTTGCCCCTGCTTCCTTGGCTTTGGAAATTGCCATCGTCATCCCCCGGTCTTTGAAGCTGCCGGTGGGGTTAAGACCGTCGAATTTGACGAAAACGCGCACGGATCTGCCGATAATAGATGCGATCGCTTCAACCGGAATCAGGGGAGTATTGCCTTCCAGGAGCGTTACAACGGGCGTATTGGGCGTCACCGGCAGATAAGGCCGATACGCCTCAATCAGTCCAGGCCAAGCTTGTAGATTTGAGTCAGCAGGGGACAAACTAACAGTCACAGATAAATCGCTGGGTTAAAAAAATACGTGGGAATACCTTAGATTATCGTCTATACCCAAGTCAAATGGAGCAGGTGGGCTGCTTGTGCGGGTGAGCGGGTGTGCTTCAGGGGCAATTACCAATTAGCAATTAGCATAGGACTTACGCACGACGATCCTAGAAACCGGGTTTATTCGTCGATCTCTGGTTCCCAAACCAGGTGTGCTTCAGGGGCAATTACCAATTAGCAATTAGCAATGAGCCATTAGCAATGAGCCTATATAGCCCCTGGGAAAATTGAGCGAAATAACTTAATCGAGCTTTACATTCAGGGTACAATTACCAGGTGGTGTAACTAGAAAGTAATGACCAGACGAAGATTGCCCTGCAATCGTTGCTCTAAGTCTCTCTAGTGTCTTTGTGTCCAGTTATTGTCCTCCAAAGGAGTGAAACTCTATGTCAGTGGCATCAACTAATCAAACACGCCTAACGGAGTCGATGAAAAACCTTTACCAGGCAGATCAGCAAGTCAAATTCTTACACCTGCAAGCCGAAGTTGAAACCCTCCTAGTCCAGCTACAAGCGCTGAAACAGCAGCGTTTGACCGCCGCTGGAGTGCGAGAAGATAACTAAAACCAAGTTAACTAAAAACGCTTTGAAGTCCCCTACCATGCCTGTACCCATACCCGAAGCCAACCCGAAGGGTAGGGTCAGTGCAGGGTACGGCACCCCCCAAAGAGCTTGACTAAATAGCCAAATACTTTACTCTAGTTACTCATAGTTATTTATGGCGATAGTCTTGACTAGGGTGGAATTTTCTGCTATGTTTCTCAAAATGCCGAAAACCAAGGCTTAAAATTCTTTGGTTTGTAAACCACAGCCGCTGCAAAACTAACCAGCCTGTAAAAAAATCGAACGTTTGACTACGATTCGCTATTTTTTATTGGCAAAAAAAAGGTTGGACAATGGCTCCGGGGCAGGTTTTACCGACAGAAACCGGGTTTGTGTGCAAAATTGTGCAGCCAGGAAAGAGATCGTGGTCGAAACCCGGTTGCTGAAGCAACCGGGTTTCTGTGCAAAAAAATGGTCGAAACCCGGTTTCTGGTATCGTAAAACCCGCCCCTACCGATCTTAAAATAGGGTGTTGCTCACCCGAATCTACGCCTCTTGACTGTTGTCGCCGACTCCCTTGGTGGAAGCTCTAAGCAGACCCAAGAGAAATTACTTCTAATTGAATGGTGAAGCACAAGATAAGTTTAGCCAAGTTTTGTATAGCACATCGTAACAAAAGTTAGCGCGCTTTGGCGGGCGCGACCATTGGGGGTATGCCTACAATCGATAGGTAGATGTGCGATTCGTTTTGTGAGAAATGACTAAGTATTTTATAAAGGTCAAAGTCACAAGCTTGGAAGAAGAGGCGCAAGCCATCTGAACCACGATAACTAAATAGCCATGTGGGTGCAAAACCCACCCTCCAGGTGCAGGAGTGAAAGCATCACCCCCAGGTTCGCGATTAGTCATCAACACCTGAAGCGGGGTGAAAAGGTGGCAACACTAGAAGCCCAATCCGGTGACCATCGAGCAATCTATCCATGAGTAAAAGCTTCGGCTTGAAAACACGTTTGAATCGTCGTTAATCGAAACCAGCCGAATCAGGCTTACAGGCTGGAACCAAAAGGTCAAGGCTAGGGAATTGGCGACTCTCTATTCGACCAATAAGCACTTCCCATAAACCAGGCGAAGAGTGTTGCTCTAAAGATACACAATAACGAAGTAACCTCCCGTTGTTCTCCCGGAGGTCGAATACCGAGAGTAGGTGCTAACCATATACAGCGGCGAGGAGAGATTGGGAAAGAAGCGAAGGCCAGGGGTAATGCCCTGGATATGCAGACATTCCCACGGAGATTTAGAGATAGGGTCACAAGTAAGGGTATATATGTCCAATACGAGTTTAAAGACTACGGTGGAATGGCATTTGATTAACTGGCGCAAGCTAGAGCGTCAAGTGTATAAGCTCCAAAAGCGAATCTATCGAGCCTCTCAACGTGGCAACATAAAGCAACTTCGTAGACTTCAGAAGATGCTGATGAAATCTTGGTCAGCAAGAGCATTAGCGGTTCGCAGAGTTACCCAGGATAATACTGGGAAGAAGACGGCTGGTGTGGATGGCGTTAAATCGCTAACCTCAAAGCAACGTCCTGACCTGGTAAACAAACTGCGCCTGGGTTCCAAGGCAAGCCCGACCCGGAGAGTATGGATTCCAAAACCGGGAACGGAAGAGAAGCGACCCTTGGGTATACCTACAATGAAAGACCGCGCCTTGCAAGCGTTAATCAAACTGGCTTTAGAGCCGGAATGGGAAGCGCGATTTGAACCTAATTCATACGGCTTGGGACCTGGACGCTCATGTCACGACGCGGTTGCAGCTATCTTTGATGCAATCAGGTATAAAGCCAAATATGTGCTAGATGCCGACATAACAAAATGCTTCGACCGCATCGACCAGAGGAAACTGCTTGTAAAACTAAATACATTCCCAACCATGCGACGACAAATCAAGTCCTGGTTAAAATCGGGGGTGATGGATGGCAAAGAGCTGTTTCCCACATCTGAGGGTACACCGCAGGGTGGCGTCATTTCGCCACTACTTGCTAATATTGCCCTCCACGGGATGGAAAATCAGATAAAGCAATACGTTGGTTCTCTGAAATATCTTGACAAAAACAAGAAAAATAGGATGGACAGCGTTAGCCTAATTAGATACGCCGACGACTTTGTGATTCTCCACAAAGACATAACCATCGTCCAAAGATGTCAGACAATTATTTCTGAATGGTTAAAAGACATGGGTTTGGACTTGAAGCCCAGCAAGACCAGATTGGCTCACACTCTTAATCAAGTGGAAAATGAAAAGCCGGGGTTTAATTTTCTCGGCTTTAATATTCGCCAATTCTCTGTAGGAAAATACCACTCCGGTAAAAATACACAGGGACAAAAACTTGGCTTTAAGACCATCATCACCCCAAGTAAAGAAAAGGTCAAGGTACATTACGACAAAATCGACGATGTAATTAGCCGACATAAGGCAGCGCCCCAATCGGCGCTAATTGAACATCTCAATCCAATTATCAGGGGTTGGGCTAATTACTACTCAACTGTGGTAAGCAAGGTAACTTACACAGAATTAGATAACCTCATGTACCAGAAACTTCGAGCTTGGGCAAACCGCCGCCATCACAATAAAAGTAGGGGTTACATCAGTAGAAAATACTGGCAACCCATTGGCGGTAAGAACTGGGTATTCGCAACCAGGAAGGGCAAAAATCCCCTTCGGTTACTGTCACACGCTGACACACCAATAGTGCGACATGTGAAGGTCAAAGGCGAATCGTCTCCATACGACGGCAACCTGGTTTACTGGAGTACAAGAATGGGTAATAACCCGGAAATGCCCACAAGAGTGGCAACACTCCTGAAGAGGCAGAAAGGGAAATGCGCCCATTGCAAATTACACTTCCGCGAGGAAGATGTGTTGGAGATTGACCATATTCTTCCGAAATCGAAAGGTGGAAAGGATAGATACGATAACTGGCAACTCCTTCACAGACATTGCCACGACACAAAGACTGCCAGTGATGGTAGTCCTGGCAACAAATCTGGCTGTAACAGTGCCAAGCCTAAGCCGCGAGTTGAACCAGACTGGGTCTAGGAAAACGACATGCTGGCTACGAGGTGTGTGTGACAAACACTAAATCTACTGAGGAGCCGTGTGAAGCGAAAGTCTCAAGCACGGTTTTGGAGAGCAGCGGCTCTCGTGAGGGAGTCGCTGACTTTAATCCTTTGGTCTAGCAACTTCAGTTTTGAAGTTTTCTCAAAAATAAAGATTGGGATGAAACAGCTATCTAAGCGATCGCTATCGACCGCACCCGAAAGTCAACTCAGCTACTCTGGCACTTACACCTGTCCCGTCTGTCGTCACGGCGAAATCTCGGCAATGACCCTGACAGAAGCGTTTGCGTGTAACTTTTGCCACCATATTTTCACCGCCAACCTGCAAAAGCAGTTGATTCAGGTGGCAGATAGTTCTCAACCCATGACTTGGCGATGGACTGGACGCACCTGGAAGCCAACCCATCAGAGCGATACGGAACTCACGTTTATACTGTGGTTGGTAGCGATCGCTTTAATCGCCCTCCCGCCTTTTTTAGTTTGGCTTTCTGCGCACACCTTCCCACCTGAACCAGGTAGCACCGCCTCTTGGATTCCCCTGGTTTGGATCGGGTTAACTTTCCTATTCCACCTCGTTTTAGTCGGGTGGCTAATTGCAGAAGTTTATCAATTCCCCATTTATGCGGTTGTCAAAGTCAAGCTGCGGCAATGGCTGAGGCGTTAAGTGTAGATAATAATGTAAATTGTGGCAGTGGTAATTGGTAATTGTCAATATGCAGTTGCATTTTAATCCAATTACAAATTAGCCTAGTTTCCACGGAGCTGCCTGGGAATGCCATTACCACCGCCACATAAAAATAACCCAAAAGGCCGCGACAATTGCGTGGGTTCATATGACAATAATTAATTCAGACAAAGAGCCAATTGTTCTTGTCTTGGCTGCTGACAACAATTATGCAATGGCACTGGCGGCAACAGCCCGCTCAGTCATTGCTAATCTAAACCATAATAAAAATATTGAGATAGTCATAATTGATGGAGGGATTAAAGAATATAACAAAAAAAAGATTATTAAATCTATTAAAGAAAACAATGTAGAAATTAAATGGGTGAAGGCAGCTCCGGAAATTTTCAAAAACATGAAAGTTTACAAGCATTTTAGTAAGGCTACATACTATCGACTTTTACTCCCTAAAATCTTGCCGCTGGAGATTACAAAGGCAATCTATTTAGATACAGATATAATAGTAAAAGAAAATTTAGAAAACTTATGGAATATCGATATAGGGAATAACTATGTCTTGGCAGTAGAAGACATGTCAGTGCGTTATGTATCAGCTCCTAATGGATTGAAAAACTATGAAGAATTAGGCATAAAATCAGATGCAAAATATTTTAATGCAGGGGTTTTAGTCATTAATATTGAAAAGTGGCGCACTGACAAGAGCGGCGAAAAGGTTATTGAATATCTAGAAAAGTATCAAGAGCAGTGGCTGTGGTTGGATCAGGATGGATTAAACGCTGCTTTCGCAGGTCAATGGGGAGAACTAGATCCAAAATGGAACCAACAACCTAGAATCTATAAGTATGCGTCGTGGAAAGAGAGTCCCTACCAAGAAGATGTCTATCAAGATTTGAGGGATAATCCTTACATCATTCACTATTCCACATCGGGTAAACCCTGGAGTTTGGGGTGTAAACATCCAAAAAAAGATTTATTCTTCGAATATCTTGACAAGACAGCTTGGTCGGGATGGCGCCTTCATTTCTGGAGGCGTGTATGGCTAAAAGTGAAAATAGAAACATACCCCTACTGGAAGCATTTTTACCAAGCTTAGCGACAGTTTTGCAGCAAAACTTGCTCGTAGCGTTGACCAATTCGTTCCCAGGTGTATTCTGTTTCTACGAGCGATCGCCCATGGCGCGACAACTCGTCGCGCAGTTGGGGATTTTCCCATAACCGACTGATGGCTTCTACATATTCTTCCACGCGATTGGCGCGTAAAGCACGCAAAGGTACCCCATCCCCATCGACTGATAGTCCTTCTAAACCGCGATCGCTCGATACCACTGGCGTCCCAGCTGCCATTGCTTCTAAGGTTTTGTTCTTAATTCCATAACCTACCCGCAGGGGAATCACGCAAACGCTGCTATTATGCAGGTATTCTGCCATGGAGGGAACGCGACCCGTAACCATGACGCCGCGCCGTTCCGCGAGTGCCAATACCTCCGCCGCAGGACGGGTACCGACTATAGTGAAGGTGGCATCGGGGTAGCGCTTTTGCAGTTCGGGCAAAACTTCTAAGCTAAAAAAGCGCACAGCATCGATGTTGTGCGAGGCGTCCATGGCGCCGACAAATACCAAATTGTATCCACCTGGATCTTTGGGACGATAGGGAAACAACTCCAAATCTACCCCGTTGGGAATGACTTCGATCTGGGCATCCGGACGGAATTTGAGGAATTGCTGCCGGTCATCCTCGGTGGTGACGACAATACTGGAGAACTTGGTGCAGTAGCGTTTTTCGTAGCGCTCTAATAGTAAGGTGAGATAGACGCGATCGCGCAGAGCATTTGGCGATGCTCCCATTTCCAAGTGGTTGCGAGTCCAACCATAAACCGAACTATGGACGTTAACCACTGTCGCCACCGATTGGCGAAATTCAGGTCGGATGTAAATTTCATTCACGCTATGCTCGCAGGTGATGGCGTCACACTTTCCCTCCTGGACATAGGCATCCACCCAAGCCTGAATTTCTGGTGAATAACGATACAACACGTTGGGTGGCGTTGCTTTGATCGCTGACTCGGTAAAGCGTCCCACCTTACCCAACAAACTCGCAACGCCGCTTTTGGGTTTGGGTTCTGGCGGTAACGGAAAAATCACCAGGTTGCTGACCCAGTTTTGCAGTTCTTTGACTTCGGCATCTGAGACTCCCCCTTGGTCTTGAGTCACGAGGGTGACTTCATGACCCTGCTGCAAGTATTTCAGCAAATTAAAGGTTCTGATCTCAGTTCCTCCGCGACTCGGCGGATAGGGAAACGTAGAGGAGAGCATCAGAATATTCATATGTTGGGTCGGTGGTAATTTTAACAGCTAACAATTTCCGCGATTTAACTAAGAGCTAACTTTCCTCGCTTCTACCATCATTCGCACGACCTCTTTCATTTTATACTGCGCTTGCCATCCCAACTTTTCTTTTGCTTTAGCAGGGTTTCCCCGACTAATTGCCAGATCCGTAGGTCGCAATAAGCTGGCATCGGTTACTACATGCTCTTGCCAGTTTAAACCGAGACAGGCAAAAGTTTCTGCCACGAAATCTTCTAATTTGCAGCTAAACCCGGTGGCGATCGCATAATCATCCGGTTCGGGATGCTGTAATATTAAATACATCGCTTCCACATATTCTGGTGCCCAGCCCCAATCGCGCTCAATTGAAACATTGCCCAGATATAGCTTTTCTTCACTACCAGAGGCGATGCGACAAGCGGCGGCGACAATTTTTTGGGTGACGAACCTTTCTGGTCTTAACGGAGATTCGTGGTTAAAAAGAATACCAGAACACGCAAACAACCCGTAAGCTTCGCGGTAGTTGGCGACTTCCCAAAACGCCGCTGCTTTAGCGACAGCATAGGGACTTCTGGGGCGAAATGGGGTAGTTTCGTCGGCGGTATTATCGCCGATATCGCCGAAGCATTCGCTCGATCCGGCGTTGTAAAATTTGATTGGTTTGCCAGTAAAGCGAATTGCTTCTAGAAGGTTTAAAGTGCCTACGGTGATACTTTCAAGAGTTTCTACAGGTTGTTCAAAGGAAAGACCTACCGAACTTTGTCCAGCGAGGTTATAAATTTCATCGGGTTCGACTTTTTTGAGGACTTGCAGGACGCTGCGAAAGTCGGTGAGGACAACCGATTCTAATTTTAAGCGCTCGCGGATGCCCAAACGCACTAAATTCCCGAACGAGGACATTTGTGCATCCCGCGAAGTGCCGCAGACATCATAAGCTTGATTCAGGAGTAACTGCGCCAGATAAGCTCCATCTTGTCCTGATACGCCGCAAATTAGTGCTTTTTTCATCAGCTTTGGTAATTGGTAATTGGTAATTGGTAATTGGTAGATGTTTTATTTGTCTGATTTTTCTGGTAGGAGCATCGCTTTAATCGCTGCACTCAAATAACCGATCTGACAATAGCTATAGACTAAATTGTCAAAACGTAACGCTGGATCGCCCATATATTTTAAGGATTTATATAACCCTCGGATTAATCGATCGCCGCCGCTGACTAATTGTTTCACACCTGTTCTACCAGCGATGCGATCGCGGTAACATTCGCTAATACCTTGCCACCAACCTCGATTTAAAAACCAAGAGCGATCCATTCTTTCGGGGGCGACGTTGTGGGCTACAAGTGCATCGGGAAGATAGGCGACTTGCCAACCATTTTGCAGTGCTAATTCTGTCATGTACAATTCTTCATTAGAAAGCAAAGATTTGCCAATCCGTCCCAAGTTTGGATCGAACCCGCCAATTTGTGCTAAAAATTTTCGCCGGATGGAATAATTTAAACCTCTGGGAGTCAAACCGGGTTGGTTGATATAAACAACAGTATCCCCCAGATTGTAGAGTCCCAAATTGCCAGCCAATCCATCGGATAACCAAGGGGGCGGGGTTTTGCCATCGGGCCATAAAAGAGTAACTTTACCACCAGCAATGGCGAGTTTTTCGTTAGTTTCATAAGCTTTATAAAGCGCGCTCAGCCAACCGGGACTAGCAACGGCATCATCGTCAAGATAGGCGAGGATTTCGGCATTGGTAGCCTTAGCGCCGGTATTGCGCGCAGTGGATAGTCCCAAGACGGATTCGTAGATGTATTTAACTTGGGGGCGCGCGGCGACGATTTCGCGCGTGCGATCGCCAGAAGCATTATCCACCACGATTACTTCATAATCCGGAAAATCCTGCACGAGTAAGCTATCAATCGCAGCACCTAGATATTGCTCTCGATTGTGGGTACAGATAATCGCACAAATTCTATGGTTTGACATAAACCGATGTTCTAGTAATCGATCTTCAACGCTAGTCTTTAGACGCGGAAACTGTCAACTGATTTGAGATTTTAGATTTTAGATTTTAGATTTATTTTGCCTAAGAAGCGCTTTGAAAATCTGCAATCTGCAATTCTTTTATCTAAAATTCCCTATTGTAGCCATTCGATTGTCCTTGCTGGTTCGGGAAGTTTGGCTTCTCGCTGTCCCGCCGAGCGATTGATGGCACAATAGAGGTTAATCGGACTGGCGATCGCATCGACCCAGGGAGCTTTTCCGGCGATCGCAGCCGCCCCCGCGACGGGCAGTTCTTTTACCAACCAACGACTCAAGCGATAAACGCTTTCTTTCCAGGTGAAGTCTCGCATCAATTCCACCCCGTAAAGTTCGTGCAGGTAGCGGTTAGAACGCCCGTAGCGTCGCCACTGGCTTTTCAATTCTGCTATGGTAGCGCGGTGACGGTGCTGTACAAGTGCCATTTCGGCAAAATAAAGTTTCCAAGACGTTTCTCGTCCAATTCGCCAGCACATGTCCGCATCGCCGCCTGTCGTCATGTAGGGACGGAATAATCCGATCTCTTCAAACACTTGGCGTCTGATGCCCAAATTAGCAGTTTGACCGTATGGGCAAAAAGGATGGGCTAAAGTATCTTTTTGAGTAAGAATACTCTGGCGTTCGGCGTATTTTTCTAGTAAGGTTTCCCCCGGTAAAGCGGTAATTTCACCCACCACTAAACCGACGGCAGGATCGGCAAAGGGTTGTACGAGTTGGGAGATCCACTGGGGTAGGGGGCGACAGTCGGCGTCGGTGAAGGCGAGAATTTCGCCCGTAGATGCTCTAATACCCTTATTTCTGGCAGCGTAGGAGCTTTGGATTTTATTTTCCGTTAGGTGGCGAATCGTCAGTCCTTGGGACTCGGCTTCCTTTTGGGCAGCTTGGAGGATACTGGGAGTGCGATCGCTGCTGTTATTATCCACCAGCAAATATTCTACCTTGGAAGCTGGGTAAGTTTGCGCCTTGAGGCATTCAATTAATCCCGGCAAGTCTGCCTCGCCGTTATAAATTGGCACGATCGCCGAAACCATAGGTAAAAAAGATGGGGTTTGGGGGCTATCTGCTGCTTGATTTAGAGTCATAATACGCGATTATATGGGGCAGCCTTCTAGAGCCATGTTATTACTCTTCTCAGTGGAGTGGCGAGTCTCGATGTATAAAAGACACTCCCTCCCCTAATCGAACATCGGCGGGCAATTGGTAATTTAGCATGGGGAATAGGGTAATCTACCCTCATTCCTGTTTCCCCAAGGACTGGGCGGATAGGACAGCGGGGCGCAAGGATTAAAATATGTAGGGGCGGGTAATACTTTCGGGGCGGGTAATACCTGCCCATTCTGTGGAACCACGAGATATTTCGTTAAACCCGCGCTGACTGGAACCAAGAAATATTTCGTTAAAGCGGCGCTTACAGGAACCACGAGATATTGCGCTTGCACCAGAGTCGTTCACGCGGGGGATGTAGCGCTTGCCGGGACGTTTAAGTTTAGTCAAGGCGCAACTGTGCTAGAATACTTTTCGTCATTACAAGAAGTTAAAACCTACCGACCGACTGGGGGAAAGTTTACGACCGAGGATCCCGTTGCGAGACTAGGATTTTGCCCGCCTTTGGGTAAAAGTATTGCCCTAAGGGTTCCTGAGTTATCAGGATATTAAGACCGCAATGTCTTAAGAATCCCCGTAGCTTTAGGTCAGGGAGTGTCAAAACCATGAACGACCAACCCATTTTTTTATCGATTGTTACCTAAAGTAGTACGGGAGCATGAAAGCCGCCGCGATTTATCCGGTGGATGAAATGCGACACGGCGAATTTATTCGCCGTCAAGATTTCAGAATATTAACTTTTGTGCTTAGGGAATTGCACCAATAATAAACAATTGTACAATTAACTCAGGTCGATAAAGAGAACGCCATGATTACATATGAATTCAAAATCAGAGGAAAGATTGAGCAATACCGAAGGATAGACGAAGCCATTCGGACATGCCAATTTATCCGCAATAAAGCAATTAGATTTTGGATGGATAATCGTGGCGTTAAACTGTTTGAACTGAGCAAATTAAGTGCAGTCTTAGCGTCGGAGTTTGAATTTGCGAGCAAGCTTAACTCTCAAGCCGAGACTTGCCAGCGACAGAGAGAGCATCCTTCTCAATTAAACGGTTTTATGATAACTGTAAATCGGGAAAGCCAGGTAAAAAAGGCTATCCAAGGTTTCAAAAAAACAACCGTTCTGTTGAATATAAAACTACGGGATGGAAGTTATCCAAAGACCGCAAACACATCGAATTCACCGACAAAAACGCTATCGGCGCTCTCAAGCTCGTTGGCAATCACGATCTACACTATTATCAAATCAACCAGATTAAGCGGGTCAGGATAATTCGGCGCAGCGATGGATACTACGTTCAATTTGCAATTGAAGCCTCGCGTAATATCGACATAAAACCAACTGGCAAAACCATTGGTTTGGACGTTGGATTATCTGCTTTTTACACCGATTCCCAGGGAAAAAAGGTAGAGAATCCTCGTCATCTACGTAGCTCGGAGAAGGCTTTAAAGCGATTACAGCGACGAGTTTCCAGAAAGAAAAAGGGTTCTGGCAATCGTAAAAAGGCGATTAATCGATTAGGACGCAAACATTTAAAAGTTTCCCGCCAGCGTAAAGACTTTGCTGTTAAGACGGCATTGTGCGCGATCAAATCTAACGATTTTGTGGCGTTTGAGAAACTGCAAGTGAAGAACATGGTGAAGAATCATCATTTAGCCAAGTCCATTAGTGATGCTGCTTGGTCGCAATTCACCGAATGGTTGGAATATTTGGGCAAGGTTTATGGTCGGATTGTGGTGGCAGTGCCGCCGCAATATACGAGCCAGGATTGCTCTAATTGTGGTCAAAAAGTGAAAAAGTCGCTGTCTGTTCGTACCCATGTTTGTCGATGTGGATGCGTTTTAGACCGCGACTATAATTTGGCGGCAATCAATATTTTGGATAAGGCATTGAAACAAACTGGTTATCAGTTATCAAATACCGTGGGACACACGGGAATTAACGCTTCGGGAGAGACGATCCTCTACGCAGACTTGGCAACAAGCCTGAGCAAGATCGCTCGGTGAACGAAGAATCCGCCGTCTTTTAAGCGGCGGAGTGTCAAGGCTACCAAAGGCAGTTTTTCCGATTATTGGCTGCAACAGTTATTAAAAGTTAAAGGAAACGTTCAATTTATTTTAGTTTATCCTCCCGACACTCCAATTAAGCCGATAGACGACAAGCGAATAAAAGTTATCGTCAGCCCCTACAAAGGCGAAGTCATGCAAAGGTTTACCGGCTTGCTCAACGTCACTAGCGACTACCTGATGGCTTTAGATGACGATGACTTTGTTCATCCCGACATTTTAGAATGTACAGCCGCTTATTTCCAGCGGTTTCCTGAAAGTTGGGTCTTGCGATTAAAAATAGAAAATATAGATTATAAAAATGAAGATCGCATTCAGCAAGATTGGCAGCCGATTCCCGATATTTCTCAACTAGAAATATGCAAAAAGACTCCCGAAAATCCCTTTCCTTTCCAAAGGGGAAACTACAAAGGGTTACTCGAAGTTCCCATTGCGCCTTTGGATAAAAATTTTGACATCCGTCACGCGATCATTCCCTGGAAGCACAGGACAGATATGGAGGGGATTCATTTTGAAAATTTCACTAATCGAGTTTGGAGAAATGCCATCGTTCAACGAGCATTAGCTGAATTTTCAAAAGCGATGCGAATAGTGGGTGCTTTAACTTGGGTTCCTTTATGGAATTTGGATAGATCTTTAGGCTTATTCGTGCAAGCTACGTCTTTTGAGAAAAACAAAATTATCGGACACGCGATGCCAAAACCCGAACAAGTCAGATACATTACCAGAGACGCCTCGTTAAAAGAAGCCCGAATTCATTTAACCGCAGATTCGCTGTTAGTTAAAACTTATCCCCAGTTTGGCTATCTGTGGAATCTGTTCTTTTGGGAATTGTACGCTATTCCCAAGGTAATCGGTAAATCCGTCAAGCAAAAGCTCGTAAAAAGGGTTTAAAAACTAGGGTTAGATGCCCGATTTCCCTCAAGGGCGGTACAAGAAGCCAGATGCTGCCTTTGATATCTTGTCCGGCATAATCACCCACAATCAAAACTCACAGCGTCAGAGCGTCCTGAGCGTCAGAGCGTCAGTCCTAACTATGGGTACTTAAACTGACATGATATGAGACGGGGGCGCGATATGCCAAGGGCTAGCGAAGCTCTCGCCTCCAGCACCCTGCGCTAATGCACAATTTCAATTATGATTAAAATTCAAGCTTGAGTACAGGGAAATGCAAACAAACGAGCTAAAGTTTTTATTAAAGTTGCTGGGTTGCCCGAATTACCGCTCATCCCTTACCGCCAGCGGTTTTAAAGATTTCAAAGGCAAGGACAAAATTTGTCAAGCATTGAGCGCGAGCGAACTGGTAGACTACTCCCGCGAGATTGCCTCGGTCAAGATTTTACCGCCCGGTAGCGCCCTGCTGCAACTGGATGCCTCCCAACTGCCGATTTCAGCCACAGAACTGAAGGTGTTGCAGAAAATAGGCAAAACAGAGGAAAAAATCAAACCCAGCGAGATCGGAAAATTAGCGAAAACAGCCGCCAATCGCGACAATATCTTAGAAAATCTGGCTCAGCGTGGCTTAATCGAAGTCGAGAATCAGCGCAAAAGGCAGAACGCCGAAGTATGGCTAACTGAGCGCGGACTAGAGTATCTCAGGGATGAATATACCGCCACAGGCAAGAATCCTACGCTCAGCTTGGATCTGCTGACAAATTACCTGGGATTTTTACGCAAATCCTTGCGCGCCCAACCCGATGTTCTCCCAACAGCGCCTACGATCGCTGACTTAAAACCCAGTGATGAAGAAATATTACAGATCGTGCGGAATTTAGACCGAGAAGCTGGTACAGAGAATTACCTACCCATCTACTACCTGCGACAGAAGTTACAACCGCCATTATTGAGGGAAGAATTAGATCAAGCGCTGTATCGCTTGCAACGGAATGACCAGATTGAATTGAGTTCGTTAGTAGATCCGACGCCTTATACAGGGGAACAAATTGACGCCGGGATTCCTCAAGATGTAGGAGGGGCGCTATTTTTTATTGTCGTGAACTAGAAAATTTTTCAGTAGCTCAATCATGACATCCATCGACGATATCATCAAACGCGAGGTTAACCCGTTTGACCCGACAACGTTTAAGCAAGGACACTTTTGGCTGGATAAACAAGACGCAGCGCTTACAGTTGACTCGATTCATGCTGAAGCGATCGCAGAAATTGAATCCGTCCTGGACCTAGTTATTAAAGACCACTCTAGCCGCACCGTGATGCTTGCGGGTGATTCAGGTTCGGGCAAAAGTTATTTATTAGGTCGGATTAAACGCACTCTCAACCCTAAAGCTTTTTTCGCTTATATTAGTCCTTGGCCCGATAGCGATGGGATCTGGCGTCACATTTTACGCTATACCGTCGATAGCTTAATGTACGTGAGTGAGGGTGAAGAAGAATCTCAGTTAATGCTTTGGCTGAAGGGTCTATCTGCTTTCACAAAACGCAGCTTAAAACAGCGAATTTTTGATGATAGTGTCTGGACTTTATTACAAAGCGATCGCCAAAAATTCATCAAGCACCTCAAAGACACTTATAAACAAGCTGGTATCTACAACGCGGATAATTTTTTTGGAGTGCTGCACGACCTCACCAATCCAGAATTATATCCCCTAGCCTGCGAGTGGTTGCGAGGTGAGGATTTAAGCGATGAATCTTTGCAAGCCTTAAAAGTGAGACGATCGATTGAAACTGAAGAAGCGGCTTGCGAGATTTTATCAAATTTTGGCAGAATTTCTACCTCAACCCAACCGATTGTCTTGTGTTTCGATCAATTAGAAGCGATCGCTCGCTTACCAGACGGATCTCTCGACCTACAAGCATTGTTCAGCGTCAACTCCAAAATTCAAAATGAGAAGTGGAAAAACTTTTTGATAATTATTAGTATCACCACCGATAATTGGAAGCAAAATGTCAATCGCATCCACCAGTCTGACAAAGCTGGCATCTACAAAGGTATTGGTTTAAAACGTATCAACTTAGACCAAGCTGAAGCTTTATGGCAGTTTCGTCTCTATCCACTCCACAGCCAAGCCAACCCCAAGCCAGACACAAAAATTTTCCCCTTAACCAGGCAAGCTTTAGAAGAAAAATTTCCCGGTGGTAAAACTGACCCCCGTAACACACTCGCTCTGGGACGCCAGCTATTTCAAGCATACAAAAAAATTGTAGAGCCGATTATCATAATAGATCCAGAAACAGAGTTATTAGCCGCATTAAAATTATTGTGGCAGGATGAATATAAAAAAGTTCAATCCAGCATTACCAAAATTGATCTATATCCTTCGCAATTAATTGGGATGTTGGTAGAAGTTTTAACAGCACAAGTTAAAGAAATTAAAACTAAACTTTTAACAGGTCACTTTGCCGGTTATTCAGTGACTTATCAAAATCCGAAACAACCGGGAACGGTAGGAATAGTTTGGACAGAAGACTCCAACATGAAAAGTTTTTTCAATGCCATGAATGCTTGCCAAAAAGCAATTGATAATAATCTCTGTCAAAATCTACACCTAATTAGGGCTGCAAGTGTAGGAGATAAAAAACTTGCAGGAAACAAAATTTATCGACAAATTTTCACAGGTTCTCCCCATCGTCACATCCAGCCAAATCTTGATTCGGTTCATTATTTGGCTGTGTACCAAAATTTAGTCAATGCGTCTCTCGCCAATGAATTGGTAGTAGCAGGCAAAACTATTAATCGTAAGGAATTAGACTCTTTAATTTGCCAGACAGAGATTTTTAAAGGTTGCAATCTATTGCAAGAATTGGGTATTGTTGAATTCAGCAAGATTAAAGAGCCAGATATGTTGTCTGTTAAGGAGTTCTTGTTGAATTTAATCGTCACCCAGGGAATGATGGGATTACCCAAGTTGATTAAAGAAGCTTGCGAGTTGGAGCAAGTGAATGAAACCCTAGTTGAAAAGCTGGTTCATCAGTTATGCGTAGAACGAAAAATTAGAATTGTTAATCCCAAAGAAAAGCGGGAAGAACAATTAGTATGTTGGATACCATAAATTAATTTATGCAATACTTGACCAAAAATGCTGAAATTAAAGAAGTTATTGCTAAATTAGCAACTGCTAAAACTTTGTGGTTAGATACAGAAACCGCTCATTGGAATACTCCTGAGCCTAAAATATCTTTGATTCAGGCGTTAGCAGAACCGGAGGATTTGACAGGCGATTGCGCCTACATTATAGACGTATTAAATAAACCGGATTTGGTGGAAGAATTTATTAGCCAAGTCATGGAAAATCCTGAAATAGAAAAAGTATTTCATAATGCAAAATACGATTTAAAGTTTCTGGGTAAAGAGCGGGCGAAAAACGTAACCTGTACTTATAAAATAGCTAGAAAAAGAAAGCGCGATCGCTTACAAGTTCCCAACTTACAACTCAAAACTTTAGCCGAACATCTTTGCCACTTCTCTAACGTAGATAAAGCAGAACAAGGAAGCGATTGGGGGCAACGTCCTCTCACTCCCAAACAGCTTCAGTATGCCAAAATGGATGTGGTTTATCTGGCTCAAGTGCATCGCCGTTTATTAGAAATAATTGACATCGATCGAGCTAATAATATTTTTAATATGCCAAAGAATGGAAACAATCATTTTACCCCTACCCCTACTAAAGTCAGAGTTGCTTTTGAATGTCCTCGGCTATTTTATTTGCATCAACACTTTGGCGGCAATACTCTATTCTTACCAAAGGATGCTACGACGGGAATTGGTAAAGCCTTTCATCAGTTAGCAGATAAATTCGTGAATTTAGCTCAAAGATCGCCTGAATTTAAAACTTTGTTTGAGCCAGCAGCAGAACATATAAAGGTAGAAGAAATAGCATGGCAAATGCAACAGCTATTTTACCGAATGGCTTTTTATCCTTATCTAAATCAACAAGATCAAAGTCTTGCTCCAGCACTGTTGCAAATCTGGCAAGGATTAAAAGGAATCATCCGCCGCTGGGCAGAATTACTGGTAGTAAATCGACGCTATTGCAGCGGCGAAACTGTTATTAGTAAAACCTTTGTCACTCAGTCACGTAAACTAGAACATTACTTTAATTTACCTGATGGCACGCAGCAGCGAGTTGCAGGAGAATTTGATTGCTTAATCTATAATTGTGAACTCGAACGCCTTTGTGTCGTGGAATTCAAAACTTATCAACCAGAAGATACAGCCGCACAATTAGCTCAAGTTTCCCTCTACAGCTATATGCTGAAGGAAAAGCAAAATGTGCCAGTTGACTCGGCGGTTTACTGCGTCTTGCCAGAATTTAAAGAATACTACTATTCCTGGGAAGAATTAGAAAACACAGTACACAGTTTAATTCCCCATAAATTGCAACAAATGCGCCAATGGTTAACCTGGGAATCTGGGCAACCAAATCCACCACCAGCAACCATTCAATCCGAGCTTTGTCTAATTTGTCCGCAGCAGGAAAAGTGTCAAACATTTTTTGATGTTGCTGATGGGAACGATCGGGAGGCAGAGCCTCCCATAACTCGTTCCCAGGTTGAACCTGGGAACGAGAATCTAGAGGCAGAGCCTCTAGTCCAAGCCACTACAGATGCAGATAAAATCGGTCAAGAATTAGTTCGGGAGGCAGAGCCTCCCATAACTCGTTCCCAGGTTGAACCTGGGAACGAGAATCTAGAGGCGGAGCCTCTAGTCCAAGCCACTACAGATGCAGATAAAATCGGTCAAGAATTAGTTTCCACCCTTGATTCTTTTAGCATTAAAGTTGATTACCTGGGTGCAGTTGTCGCGCCTGCATTTATCCGGGTGAAGCTCAAACCTCATCCTGGGGTAAAAGTTGTTTCTCTGTTAAATAGATCGGCAGATTTACAGGTGCAACTGGGGTTAGCACAACCGCCGATGATTGCACCTCAAGCTGGTTATGTCAGCGTCGATTTACCCCGCCCAAATCACCAAATTGCTAAAGTTGAAGATTATATTAAACGTCAAAGATTACCCCCAACTGCACCTGTAAAAATTGCCATAGGGGTGAATTTGGATGGGAAATTGGTAGAAGCAGATTTATCCGATGCGAATACCTGTCACTTTTTGGTGGGGGGTACGACGGGTAGCGGCAAGAGTGAATTTTTGCGAAGTCTTCTGCTTTCGCTTTTGTATCGCCACTCCCCTACCCAGCTAAAAATTGCTTTGGTAGATCCCAAGCGGGTGACATTTCCAGAATTTGAGCAGATCCCCTGGTTGTATGCGCCTGTGGTGAAAGATGGGGAAAGCGCGCAAGCACTGATGACCGATCTAGTCGCGGAAATGGAATCGCGATACTATCAGTTTGAGACGGCTGGGTGTGCTGATATCGGCGCTTACAACCAAAAAGCTGCCAAATCCTTACCCCGCATTGTTTGTATCTTTGATGAGTATGCCGATTTTATGGCAGAAAAAGAAATTCGCAATGCGCTAGAATCGAGCATTAAACGGTTGGGTGCGATGGCACGAGCAGCTGGCATTCACCTGATCGTTGCTACCCAACGTCCAGAAGCTAAGGTTGTGACTCCTTTGATCCGTTCCAACTTACCGGGGAGGGTTGCACTCCGGACCGCCAGTGAGGCAGATTCGACTATTGTGTTAGGGGGGAATCAAAAAGCAGCTGCCTACTTGCTGGGTAAAGGCGATTTGCTCTACCAGCTGGGATCTCAGTTGCACAGGTTGCAAAGCTTATTAGCTACAACTATTCAGTTGTCGAAAAGCGAGCGCTAGCTGGTCAAAAAAGCCATCGGCTGTTAATTTTTTCAACTCAACCTCAACCTTAAGCTAAAAATTGCACTCTTTTCCCTTGTTGCTGAAACATATTCTAGATCTACCCCAGACACCCAGCTTTCCCAATACCTTCCCCGGCGTCATTATTGAAAAGGACTCTAACCAATGGGATTCATCATTGCAACTGCCAACATGAAAGGTGGCGTCGGTAAGACCACCCTAACCGTAAACCTCGCCGCTTCTTTAGTCAAGGATTTTGGTAAAAAAGTTTTGGTGGTCGATCTTGACAACCAAATCAGCGCCACTCTCAGCTTAATGTCGCCTCAGGACTTCGCCAAGCGCCGCCGAGATAAGCGGACGTTGCGCCATCTGATCAACAAGGCAATTAAACCGGATATTAAGCTATCCATTCCCGTTCAAGATGTGATTTTTCCCTACGTTTCTAGCTTGAAGGGATTTGATTTATTGCCAGGGGATATTGACCTGTACGATGAATTTTTAGTTTCTGAAATGCTTTATGAAAAAGCGATGCTTTCGGGAACTAATAATTTTGAACAAATTTGGACTAAGTTTGAACTGTTCTTGGTGAAAAACCTTTTGGAGCCTGCCATAAACGACTATGATTTTATTATCCTAGATTGCGCCCCTGGCTATCATCTTTTAACGCGCAGCGGTTTGCTGGCAAGCGATTTTTACGTATTACCCGCCAAACCAGAACCTTTATCTGTGATTGGGATTCAGTTACTCGAAAGACGAATTGCACAATTGAAAGAAACTCACAAAGACGATCCGATCAATCTGCAATTGCTGGGAATTGCCTTTACGATGTCTGGTAATATGATCACCGGCAGGTACTACAATCAAGTGATGCGGCGAGTGAATGAAGATTACAGCGCTGCTAAAATCTTCAAAACTCGCATTCCGGTTGATGTTAATATTTCTAGAGCGGTTGATACTTTTATGCCGGTTGTTTTGTGCAGTCCCCAGTCTCCAGGTGCTAAAGCTTTCTCCCAGTTAGGGCAAGAATTTATGCAGAAAATAACGGTTATTACGACTCAGAAGCAAAACCCCACAAGGATTGATTTTGAGTAATTGTTAAGCAAGCATCCCGGTTTCTTTAAGAAACCGGGATGCTTGCTTTGTGTTTAAAACTGACCTGCTAATGCTGGGATGCAACGTTCGCATAACAGCGGATGTAGCGATGATTCGCCGACGTGAACTGAGTAGTTCCAGCAGCGATCGCATTTTGTCCCATCTGCTTTCACCACGCCAATCAACAGCGTATCCGATTGTCCTTTATACTGCAATTCTTCCAGTGCTGCTGGCGAGTCTACCAGTTCCACCTGGGAGCATATCAACAGATAACGCAGTTCATCCACTCCGTTGGTCATTGGTAATGGGTCATTGGTAATTGGTGTTTGTTGTGACTCAGTATCTGTTTGAGTTGGAACTTTGGTTTCTTGCTCTAGCTCTGGACTCTTCTCCTTTCCACGAATTTCTCTCCCCATGTCAGCTGTATCATCTAATACTTCTGTTTGGATGGATTTTAGTCGAGCGGCTAGGTTTTGGCGATCGCTTGCGAGTAGTAAATTATTTTTGACGAACACCATCGAGTACAACATCCCGACGAGTTCAAATGAGGTTTGTAGCAGCGGCAGACTATTCACCGTCCCTACAATTACCCATACCACGCGCAGAACGATTAGCAGCGTTACAAGCATTCCAACTGTTATCAGCGATTTGCCGTATTTTTGCAGAAATTCATCCAGATAATCTGGTAAATTTCCTATAACCGTCGCCACTTTTTTGAAGCTTAGCTGGGATTTTTGTGGTGCTTTTTCTACCACTAGCGCTAGTTCTTCTGGAGGCGCTACTTCAACTGCAACGTGAATTGCTTCGGTGTCGTCTTCGGGTTGGGAAGTATCTTCGGGTAATTTTATCCCTGGCGGCAGCGAACTGGGGGGATTTAATGCCTGCAATTGCTGGCGCAATTCCTCATCGGCGACGTAGAGTAATACCTTTGCATCTAAAGATGAGCCTATCATCTTTTCGGCGCGGGCTTGCTCCATTACCTTGTTAACTTCGCCGCGAATTTGACGCAGTTTTTGCCACTTGGCGGCGAGTTCTGGATTTTTCCACTGTTCCTCTATTTTGACCCAACCCGATTCAAAGACGGATTTGTAGGGTGTTTTGTAAGGGAGATATTGCCAGATATCTTCTGCCATGTGGCAGAGGACGGGTGCGATCGCCCGTGCTAAATTCTCTAATGCGATCGCCATCACCGTTTGACAGGTGCGGCGGCGGAATGTATTTTCGGCACTGATATACAACCTATCTTTGGCGATATCTAGATAGAAGTTGGATAAATCCACGACGCAGAAATTCTGCAACGCTTGGAAGAAGCGGAAAAATTGATAGCTTTCAAATGCTGCGGTTACTTCTTCAAACACCTCGGTCATCCGGTGCAGCATGTAGCGGTCGATTTCGGGTAGTTCCTCGTAGGGCACCGCATCTTTTGCCGGGTCAAAATCGTGTAAATTCCCCAACAAGAAGCGCGCCGTATTGCGGATTTTCCCGCGAATATCTCCTAACTGCTTGAGGATATTCTCACTCAAGGGAACATCGTTCGTGTAGTCTACCGAAGACACCCACAGACGCAACACATCTGCACCATAAGCGGGGAGTTCGACTTGCTTATCTTTCCCGTTTTGTTTGAGGGTAATTTTGCCGCCCTCGATGATTTCATTGGGGTCGATCCCATTACCCAAGGACTTACTCATTTTGCGTCCTTGTTCGTCTACGGTAAAACCGTGGGTTAAAACGGTTTTATAGGGTGCAATGCTGTTATTTGCTACGCTTGTGAGCAAGCTGGACTGGAACCAACCCCGGTGTTGATCCGATCCTTCCAGATACATATCGACGGGATAGACTAATTCTGGACGCTGCTTTGCTACTGCCGCCCAAGAAGATCCAGAATCGAACCAGACATCCATCGTGTCTGTTCCTTTGCGGTAAGTATGACCGTTATCGCGGTATTTTTCCGGCAATAATTCTGCCGTTGATAATTCCCACCAGGCGTCGGAACCAATTTCTGCGATAATTTTCTGGACGTAGGCGATTGTTTCTTCGTTTAGCAGCGGTTCGCCTGTTGCTTCGTCGTAGAATACTGGAATCGGGACGCCCCAACTGCGCTGACGGGAGATACACCAATCAGAACGTTCTGCCACCATAGGGGTGATGCGATTTTCCCCTTGGGATGGAATCCATTTTACGGATGCGATCGCTTCGAGTGCCTTTTCCCGGAATCCCTCTACGGAAGCGAACCACTGTTCCGTCGCCCGAAAGATGGTAGGTTTCTTAGTCCGCCAATCGTAGGGATATTTGTGTTCGTAACGTTCTTGTTTCAGCAAGCACCCCGCTGCTTTTAGTCCCTCGATCACGGCGGCGTTACCTTCGCTGATATTTTGATCGCCTTTAGTTACGACGGACAACCCAGCAAACTGTCCTGCTTCTGCGGTAAACTTCCCATCTGCATCCACCGGCGACAGGATGGGCAAATTGTACCGCTGACCGACCATATAATCTTCCAGACCGTGACCGGGTGCGGTATGTACTAACCCCGTTCCGGACTCGGTAGTAACGTAATCTCCCCCGATGACAATCTGACTAGAGCGGTCAAATAGAGGATGGCGGTAGGTAGCACCTTCCAAATCCTTTCCCGTCACCATTGCTTTTTTGTGCAGCTTCGATCCCAGGGTAGATGACAACCGATCTACTAAATCTGCTGCTACCAGGAGATACTTAAACTTAATCCCCTGACTTTCCTTTTCCGCTTCTGGTGCAGCAGTTGAAGGTTTTTCTTTCCCCTTGCCTTTAAGAGAAGGTTTCGTTTCTGTTTTCTCTTCTTTTTCTGGGGTAGATGCGGACTGGGGTTCGATTTCCACCACCGCGTAAGTCAATTCTGGATTGACGCTGACGGCTAAATTAGCTGGAATAGTCCAAGGCGTTGTCGTCCAGACTGCTACACCCAAATCGGGTAAATAATCTTCCAAATCCAATTTCAGCGCTGGTGGCAAATCCGTCATCGGGAAAGCGACGTAGATGCTGGGAGAAGTATGACCTTCCGGATACTCTAACTCAGCTTCTGCCAGTGCGGTTTTAGAACTGGGACTCCAGTGAACGGGTTTTAGACCGCGATAGATATATCCTTTTAACACCATCTGACCGAATACGCCGATTTGTGCCGCTTCGTACTCTGGTTTTAAAGTCAGATAAGGATTCTCCCAATCCCCCCAAACGCCGTAGCGCTTAAAGCTTTCCCGCTGTTCGTCAACAGCTTTGAGGGCGAAATCCCGCGCTTTGTGGCGTAATTCCAACGGCTTCAGTTTTTGCCGTTCTTCTTGTTTCAGTTGCTGCAATACTTTCAGTTCAATTGGCAAACCGTGACAATCCCAACCGGGGACGTAGCGCACCTTGCGTCCTCGCAGCAACTGATACTTGTTAATAATATCTTTAAGAATTTTATTCAGCGCGTGACCCAAGTGTAGGGACCCGTTAGCGTAGGGTGGGCCGTCGTGCAAAATAAACAGATCGCCTGGATTATTCTGGGAAAGTTTTTCGTAAATCTGATTTTCTGCCCAAAACTTTTGGATTTCGGGTTCTCGCTTGACTGCGTTGGCACGCATGTCAAAGTCTGTTTTGGGTAGGTTTACAGTGTCTTTGTATGTTTTTGCTTCGGTCATAACATTTAGTAGCCTTGTCCTATAGATTTCTGTTTTGACTTTCTTTGTGTCCTTTGCTGGAAAAACTTTGATAATATCACAGTTCGATGCCAAATAACCGTGATGTATTGCTGCCGTATCACTAGAAAAGCAAAAATCGTAGTTAAACGTAGTCAATCTAGGGATATTGATACCCGTTTTGGGAGAGCAGCTTTACGAATTTATCAAGTGTGCCGCCAATCCTTAGCTTAGAGATTCGCACTTCTAGCCGTTTCTCAGACTGGACAACAACCTTGCCAACATAGCTAACCCCATGCTTGACGAGCGCCGCGATATCGCCGGTCTGCCAAGCAAGGTTAAGCGGTTGGCTTTTAGAATCTAAAACTAGGACAAAATTAGACATTTAAGTCCTCCCTTGCGGGGTAATGTTTGCTGCGACGCGGTTATCTCCCGGTACTTTGCCTGCTGCACTTCCTCTACCCAATCTCAGATGTTTAACAGCAGACTTGCAAAAGCTTGGAACTAGCGAATCTTTGGCGTGCGAACTTTAACGCTTAGAGATAACGGCTGCTGAAATATTGATTCAGCGGTCTGGGGTAGCCGCAGTAACCCATATCGCGAAGGGTTTACTCCGAATTGGTGCTACCCACCCTTATATTGTGACATTTTCTCCCGCCTCAATGACGGGGAGTTTGAAATTGTAGCATCTATAGGTTGGGTTTGCTTAGCTCAACCCAACCTACTGGTTTAAATCGAATCGGTTGGCTTTTCCGGTTCTGTCTTGGGAGGGGGAGGAGTGGGAATATTCTCAGACTGGAGGTTTTGTTGGATTTCGTGGACGAGTGAGGGTACGTCGTCTGGGGTTGATTCGGGGTTAGCGATCGCTTCAAAGGGCGATGGTTTTGTCGTTACCGTTGATGGGGTGGGATATTCTTCTGACTTCAATTCCACCACTTCCGTTACCGTTGATGGGGTTGGATCGTCTTCTGACTTGAATTCAACCACTTCGGTTGGTACAACAGCTGGCGCAGCTTCCCCCGTCGCCGCAGTAGGGACTGTTTCTGACGCCGTTGTTTTAGCAGCAGGCGCTTTTTTGCCCTTGGTTGTCGGCACCCGCGTTCCTGGAATTTTAGCTTTAACCGAGGTCAACAACCCACCGACCTTTGACTGCAACTCGGCAGTTGTTGGTAACTCGGTTTGTTGTTCGGCAGGCACCAGCTGCCGCCGCAATGTCAGGGTTTGCCAACAAAACCACCCCAGCAAGGAAACCGCTGCGATTTGACCGAGCAAAACCCCACCAGTAAGGCGTCCGGCGCACACCCACAACATCAAAGCATAAAACAGCCCGACCCCACTCCAATAAAAGTCAATTTTGCGATGGATTTCTGGCAAAAAGAAGGCAGCCAGGTAAATACCAAGACTACCAAGGCCGACAGCCAACGCCAAGATGTATGCAAGCATAGCCGAACTCCCTGCTACGTCTGTTGGATCTAATCGGTAATTTTACCCCTTTGGCAGAGTCTTAATTTCTTCTTCACAGGACAAGATTGGGGATCGAGATAACCTGAAAGTAAAGCCACCCAACAAACGATTAAGCAGAGTTACAACAAGTTTTATGGCACTACAGAGCTTCGGTGTAATTGGTCTAGCCGTAATGGGAGAAAACCTAGCGCTAAATGTAGAGCGTAATGGTTTCCCGATTTCCGTCTACAATCGCACCGCCGAAAAAACCGACGTCTTCATGGCAAGTCGCGCCAAGGGTAAGAATGTCGTCGCTAGCTATTCCCTCAAGGACTTTGTGGCGTCCCTAGAACGTCCCCGCAAAATCCTGATTATGGTACAAGCGGGTAAACCCGTGGATGCGGTGATCGAGCAACTCAAACCCTTCATCGAAGAAGGCGACATCCTGATCGACGGCGGGAACTCTTGGTATGAAGATACCGAACGTCGCACCCGCGAATTAGAACCCCAAGGATTCCGCTTTATCGGTATGGGGGTTTCGGGGGGTGAAGAAGGCGCGCTGAATGGTCCGAGCTTAATGCCGGGAGGCACGCAAAGTTCCTACGAGTATTTGTCACCCATTTTCACCAAAATTGCCGCTCAAGTCGATGATGGACCTTGCGTCACCTACATTGGCGCTGGGGGTGCGGGTCACTATGTCAAGATGGTACACAACGGCATCGAGTACGGCGATATGCAGCTGATTGCAGAAGCATACGACTTACTCAAGAATGCGGCGGGACTCGATCGCCAACAACTGCACGAAGTTTTTGCCGAATGGAATCTCACCGATGAACTCAATTCTTTCTTAATTGAGATTACGGCAGATATCTTCAAGTACATCGATCCAGAAACGAATCAACCCCTGGTTGAGTTAATCTTAGATGCGGCTGGACAAAAAGGTACCGGACGCTGGACGATACAAACTGCCTTAGATTTGGGTGTGGCAATTCCCACAATGACAGCGGCAGTTAATGCCCGGATTATGTCTTCTGCCAAGCAAGAACGGGTTTATGCTTCCAGACTTTTGACGGGGCCATCTGTTAAGTTCCAAGGAGATGTTAAAACCTTCGTCAATCAGGTTCGCGATGCCCTTTATTGCTCGAAGATTTGCTCTTACGCTCAAGGGATGGCGCTCTTGGGTACGGCGTCCAAGACGTTATCTTTTAACCTGAACCTGGGTGAAATTGCGCGGATTTGGAAAGGCGGCTGTATTATTCGGGCTGGGTTCTTGAATAAGATCAAACATGCGTTTGATGAAAATGCGGAATTACCGAACCTGCTGTTAGCGCCTGAGTTTATGCAGACGATTTTGGATCGGCAAAATTCTTGGCGGGAAGTGCTAGTGCAGTCGGCGAAACTGGGTATTCCGGTACCGGCATTTAGTGCATCTTTAGATTACTTTGATAGCTATCGGCGCGATCGCTTACCGCAAAATCTCACCCAAGCGCAACGCGACTACTTTGGTGCCCACACCTACAAACGGGTTGACAAAGAAGGCGTCTTCCATACCGAATGGACGAAACCAGCACCTACACCTGTTAATGTCTAAACTCTCTGTTTAAAGTGCCGCAGGACTAGAATTGCGGCAATCGATCCCCCCCAACCCCCCAAGGCATTGGGGGGTTGGGGGGATCGAGCGCCAGTCTGGTAGAATTAGTTGACAAAATTCTGGATAAGGCTTGCTGTTCTGGTAACGTCAAAGATTTCAATCGTCTTTTTAAGTAGGTGAGTATAACTAAATTGAACAAGAAGCAGGCGGGACGCCCACCCCACAAGAGTCTGAAATTCTTGTGGGGTGGGCGTCCCGCCCGCCCCACACTTGCATAACTATTTTCACTTTCTCTTAATTTACTTGTACCTACTTAGTACGGGAATTGAGTATTGACTGATACGTCTTTCTTCTTTTGGGAAATCCCACAAAAGTTTATCAATCAATTGGGGTATCTGTTTCAGGGCTAACTCTGTTTTTTTTTGAACTTCGACTTCTGTTCTTTGCTTTAAAATGTCCAAAAATTTACTAACTTCTTCAGCTTCAATCTCTTGTCTCATCAGTGCCAGTCCTGAAATTCCTTGGGCATTAATTGTGAGCAACCGTTCGTATGCCACGGGCACTCTCTGATTTTCTGCTAGTTCAAATAACCGTTATAATCGAATTGCTTGATCGATATAATACAAGTCGATAATATCCTTGATTTCGGCTCTATCTTCAAAGGCACTGATTTTGTTAGCTCCCATGTCTTCAAGGTTATTGATATAAATACCTTGGTCAGTTTTTATCAAATTTCCATAGAGATTATATTCTTTGACAAACTCTATTTTTAATCTGTAGGTATCTTGAACGATAAAGAAGCGGGCGAAATAGGGTTCTATCCGTTCAATTTCTATATTGAATTGGGATTGTCTCAGTCTAGCTGCGAGGTCGGTAGCAATTAATCTTAAATCGTCAGTAGTAGTAAAGAAATCTAAATCCTCAGACAGACGATGCTGGTAATGGAATCTAGATCAAGCTGTACCGCCAGTCAGATAAATCCTATCTTCATAGACAGATGCTATTTCAAAGACTCGCTCTTGTAGCGGATAGAGTTGTGAGTCATAAAACGAAATTTCTTCGGCTGTGGCTTTTCGGCAAAAATTTTGAATATCCATTGATTGCAGTGTCTTTAGCATGTGTATTTCTCGATTGTAACCAACTAATCAGATGAAGTTACCAATATTTTTAAGTAGGTGCATCTGAATCAACTCACTACAATGGCGGGCGATTAGCCCACCCCACAACAGCTTCAATTTCTTGTGGCATGGGCGGTGCATCTGAATCAACTCACTACAATGGCGGGCGATTAGCCCACCCCACAACAGCTTCAATTTCTTGTGGGGTGGGCGTCGGTGCCCGCCATAGGTAGGGATAGCTATTTTCACTTTATTTACCTGCACCTACTTAACAACGCTGTTTAGGGGATAGCTGGCGGAAGCTTAACAATTTCCTGGGGATTCACACGCGCCAATACTCACCCAACTGCTCGAACCATCCTGCCAATGTTCCTTTTTCCAAATTGGTGCGTTATGTTTGAGCGTATCGATCGCATACTTGCACGCCGCAAACGCCTCGCCACGGTGGGGACAACCAACCGCCACCAGCACGCTAATTTCCCCAATTTTTAACCGTCCGACGCGATGGTGAATTACCACCCGATTCGCATCCGACCAAGTTTTGCGGATCTCTTGCGCGATTTTACGGAAAATTTCCAGCGCCATCGGTTCATAAGCTTGATATTCCAGGGCAACCACGGGTTTACCATCAGTTTGGTTGCGTACAGTACCGCTCATCACCACTACCGCACCGTTAGCCGGATCGTCTGCTAGCTGGTAAACTTCTTCCAGAGATAGGGGTGCAAACGTAATCGCAAAGCTGTCTAGATCCCCGCTTTTAACAGGTGATTCTAAGGCTGTTGTCGCTCCAAGGTTCATCGCTTTTTTGGCGTTAATATTGCTACAGATATCTATATATTGTCAAATTCTGTTTCGCCCTGCGCCACTGCTACTGCATCGTGAACTAGAATCTGGAATAGATCAAACGAAAGCATTTTAAAAAAATTTCTCCCTGACGGCAAGCAAATACTGAATTTGACAATTGTAGCAGCAATTGATTGAAAGATTTTTTGTTTTATTTTAATTTAATGAAAGCTACCTTACCCGACAATGAAGCGGAAAGGCGCGCAGCTATCCGCCAGTATCAGATTATCGATACCGACCCAGAAC
The DNA here is from genome assembly GCF_020521235.1 of Microseira wollei NIES-4236. Taxonomy (GTDB): domain Bacteria; phylum Cyanobacteriota; class Cyanobacteriia; order Cyanobacteriales; family Aerosakkonemataceae; genus Microseira; species Microseira wollei. Next base: position 35,141 of record NZ_BLAY01000022.1, read on the forward strand.
CGGCTTTCGACGATCTCGCCAGTTTAGCCGCCCATATTTGCGGCACACCCATTGCTTTAATCAATCTAATCGATGGGAACCGCCAATGGTTCAAATCCAAGCTGGGGTTGGATGTGACGGAAATGCCCCGCGACTTTGGTTTGTGTCCCCAATGCATTCAGCAAAGGGATATTTTAGTTATCCCCGATACCTTAGCTGACGATCGCTTCGCTACTAACCCCGTCGTCACGACCCCTCCCCACATCCGATTTTACGCAGGCGTCCCCCTGATTACACCAGCAGGACAAATCATCGGCACGCTTTGCGTGGCTGACACCGTACCCCACCAGTTGAGTTTGGCACAGGTAGAGGCACTGCAAGCGCTCAGTCGCCAAATTATCAGCCAGTTGGAGTTGCGGCGTCATATCGCCGATATGGCACGCATTGCCACCGAGTGTCAGCAAGCAGAAGCAGAGATGCGGAACATCACTGCCGAGAATCTCAAACTTGCCCGTGTCGTCGCTGCGGTTTCCGATGGAGTCATTGTTACCGATCCGAATCAACCAGACAATCCCATCATCTACGCCAACCCTGCTTTTTCGCGGATTACCGGGTATTTACCAGAAGAAATTATCGGTCGCAACTGTCGCTTTTTGCAAGGCGTCGGTACAGATAGAAAAGTAGTTTCTCGCATCAAGCGAGCCGTTGCTAAACGGCAAGAACTTCAAGCCACGTTGTTGAATTATCGCAAAGATGGTCAGCCATTTTGGAACGAAGTCAAAATCTCTCCCGTCTTCTCAGAAAAAGGGGATTTACTTTACTTTGTCGGCATTCAAACAGATATTACCGCCCGCAAAATTGCCGAAGAACAAATGCGTAGCACCCAAATCTTCCTCAACTCGATTGTCGAAAATATTCCTCACGCGATTTTTGTCAAAGATGCGAAGAAACTCAAGTACGTCAGCATCAACAAAGCCGGTGCAGAAATGATTGGCTTTGATAAAGAAGAAATTATTGGTCAAAGCGACTATGACTTTTTAACCCCAGAATTAGCCGATTTATTTACGGCAAAAGACCGGGAAGTATTGTCAAATAAAAAAGTTGTAGACATTCCAGAAGAACCAATCCCAACCAAGAAGAAAGAAATCAAATTTTTGCATACTAAAAAAATTCCAATTCTAGAAAAAGCCGGAAAACCCCAATATTTATTGGGCATTGCAGAAGATATTACCGATCGCAAATCGGCTCAAGAGCAAATTCGGGAACAAGCAACCCTGCTGGACAAATCTCAAGATGCTATTCTGGTTTTGGATACACAAGATTGCATCCGCTTTTGCAACGAGAGCGCCCAAGGCTTATATGGTTGTAAGAAGAGCGAAATTGTCGGTTGTTCTTCAGAAGTTTTGTTTAAGCATTCACCTGAAATACAACAAGCTCGCCAAACAGTTTTTGCAACAGGCGAGTGGCATGGTGAATTGCGGCAAGTTACGAAAAATGGCAAAGAAATTGTCGTTGAAAGTCGCTGGACGCTGGTGCGGGATGAAGAGGATAAACCCAAATCAATTCTGATTGTCAATACGGATATAACTGAGAAAAAACAACTAGAAGTGCAGTTTCAGCGCGCCCAGAGGCTTGAAAGTCTCGGCACGTTAGCTGGGGGTATGGCTCACGATTTAAATAATATTCTAACGCCAATTCTGACATCGGTTCAAATCCTGGAAATGGTCGTGACCGATGAGCGGAGTCAGCGGTTGCTAAATTTACTAGAAAACAACGTTAAACGGGGAGCAAATTTAATTAAACAAGTGCTGTCTTTTGCGCGGGGAACCGAAGGAGAAAGGGAGGTTATTCAAATCTTTGACTTAATTGAAGAAGTGGCAAAAATCGTCAAAGAAACTTTCCCCAAATCTATCGATCTGTTCGCCCCTAGACCGATAACAGAACTTTGGCCTATTTGCGGCGATGCCACTCAACTGCATCAAGTTTTAATCAATCTCTGCGTCAACGCTCGCGATGCTATGCCAAATGGCGGGACTCTGAATATTTCGGCGGAAAATATTACGATTGACTCGCATTATACCAAAATGAATATTGACGCCAAAGTAGGGCGCTATGTGGTGATCGATGTCGCGGATACTGGATGCGGAATTCCTCCAGAAATCATCGATAGAATCTTTGAACCATTTTTCACAACTAAGGAAATCGGCAAAGGCAGCGGACTCGGTCTTTCAACCGTAATGGGGATTATTAAAGGTCATGGCGGTTTTATCAACGCCTACAGCGAAGTGGGGAAAGGAACGCGATTTAAGATATATTTGCCTGCCCTAGAAAACCGCGAAATAAAATCATCGAATTCGGCAGGGAAAATCCTAGAAGGGAATGGAGAATTGATTTTGGTTGTGGATGATGAAGTAGCAATTTGCGACGTGACTAAAGCATCTTTAGAAGCTTATAATTACACAGCGATAACGGCGAATGATGGTTTGGATGCGATCGCACTCTACGCCGATCAGAAAGACGACATCAGCGCGGCGATTGTGGATATGATGATGCCGTCTATGGATGGGTTAACCACGATTCGCACGTTACAAAAAATTAACCCGCAAGTCAAGGTTATTGCTAGCAGCGGTCTTTTGTCCAACGTCATGAGTACTGAACTGGCAAATATCGGCGTTAGCAATTTTTTATCAAAACCCTATACGGCAGAGCAATTGTTGAAGACTTTACATCAAGTTATTGCTAATGGCTAATGGCTAATGGCTAATGGCTAATGGCTAATGGCTAATGGCTAATGGCTAATGGCTAATAGTAAAAATGCAATTAGCAATTAGCAATTAGCCATTAGCAATTACCAATTAGCAATTAGCAATTAGCAATTAGCAATTACCAATTAGCAATTAGCAATTAGCCATTAGCAATTCCCTAAGCTTTGCCGCTGCCTATTAGGTAAAGCAATGCCATGCGGACGGCAACGCCGCTGGTGACTTGCTGGGAAATTAAACTAAATTGGGGATCGTCCATCAAATCAGAGCTAATTTCCACGCCTCGGTTGACTGGGCCGGGATGGAGTACTTTAACATTAGGTTGGCAGAGTTTGAGGCGATCGCGCGTAATTCCATACCGCTGGTGGTACTCTCGCAAAGAAGGTAGCAGGTGCTGCGTCATCCGTTCTTTTTGCAAGCGCAACGTCATCACAAAATCGGCATTTTGTAAAGCGGGTTCGATATCCCAATGCAAAAATAACTTGCGTTGGGTAATGGCATTCCCAGGCAGAACCGTGGGAACGATGGTATTCTGTTCTTCTCCCCTTGTAGGGGGGACACCAGGGGATGCTTCATGCCCCATACCCCAGGAAGCAAATAATTTTGGTAACAATGTCGGCGGGCCAGCTAGGTGAACTTCGGCGCCGCTTGCTGTTAAACTCCATATATTGGAGCGTGCTACCCGCGAGTGGAGGATGTCCCCGACTATGGCTATTTTTTTGTCTTTCAACAGTTCTAGGCGCGGTAGATCTGGATCTAATAAAGAACAGATCGTAAATAAATCGAGTAAAGCTTGGGAAGGATGTTCGTGTTGACCGTCACCGGCATTGAGTACGCTCACCTGGGATTGTAACCGATCCATTTCGTTGGCGATCGCTAACGGTACCCCCGCCTCCCGATGGCGAATCACCATAATATTCGTTCCCATCGCTAGGTAAGTCAGCGCCGTATCCAAAATCGTCTCGCCTTTCGTCAGCGCAGATGTCCCCGGCGTAAAACTAAGCGTATCCGCCGACAAACGCTTCGCCGCTAGTTCAAAACTATTGCGCGTGCGCGTAGATGGTTCAAAAAATAGAGTAGCTACCACAATTCCTTGTAAGGTCGGTACTTTTTTTACCCGCCGCGATAGCACTTCTCGAAAACTTGCGGCAGTTTGCAGCACCGTATTGTAATCATCCGGAACAAAATCAGCCAGGGAAATGATATGGCGGCGCGTCCAAGTAGTCATAAAAACCATGTGTTAATTTTGACAGTTATTGCAACAATATTTTAAGTAATTTGACGTAGGAATTAAACCGGACTCAGCTGTTAATCTGATTGAGAAAACCATTTAGTTGTAAACAACAAATACACGACTGAAGCAAAAACCAAAGTTTCTATGAAAAATCGTTGATTTGTAAACTAGAGATCTAGGTCGAAACTTTGGTGATGGGTTCGACCTGCGTAAGTCCTGAGATAAAAAGCATACAAGATATGTTTGGGAAAATTACACTAATTAAAAAATATTAAGAAATATGACCGGGAGCGAATTTTAATTGAGAAAAGAAACCAAAACCTATAATAAATATGGCATCTCTACAGGCTGACAAGGAAACGGCAAGGTTAGAAGCCCTTTATCGGTACAAAATTGTGGATACGGCTGCTGTTGAAGTTTTTGACAATCTCGTTCGTGTAGCCGCACTCAGCTGCAGGACGCCAATGGCAGCGCTCAACCTGGTTGATGCTAACCGTCAGTTGATCAAGTCAAGCGTTGGTTTGGAACAGGGGGAATTTCCCCGCAATGTGGGATTGTGTTGTTTCTGCATCGAGCAAAGGGACTTGTTAATCGTTAACGATACATTAGCTGACTCGCGGTTCGCCACCAACCCCGCAGTCACTTCATCACCCCACATTCGGTTTTACGCTGGCGTACCCCTGATGACACCAGAAGGATACGCAATCGGGGTACTCAGCGTCGCGGATCGATCCCCGCGATATCTCAGCGGGGAACAAGTGGAAATCCTGCGGCTTTTAAGCCGTCAGGCGATTGACCTACTCGAACTGGGGCAGAATTTACTCGTTTTCCAGCAGGTGCGGTCAAAAGATGGGGAAAACAACGAACAATCTTCCTCGCTAACTAATAAAAGCGATCGCGCAGCGTGTCCTGTGGACGATCCCCCAGCGTGTCCTGTGGATATCCCACTTGCTCTGGCGGTGAAGTATCCCCAGCAAGAACTGCTGCAAACAGTGTTAGATAGCCTCCCAGTCGGCGTTTGGATAACCGATCGACAAGGTTCCTTCTGGCAAGGAAATCCAGCCGCTTACCGAATTTGGGGCATGGCAAGGGATTTTAGAGGTGAGAAAATCGATTTTGGATGGGGGAATGCTCAACCTCCAGATCTAAAATTCAAAACCCAAAATCCAAAATTTTCTGGCTTCAAAGACACAGGTATTCCGATAGAACCTCAAGAATGGGGGTTATGGCGTGCCATTAATCAAGGAGAAACTTGTCTCAACGATCGCATTGACATTCAGTGCTGGGATGGGACGCGCAAAACCATCCTCAATTCAGCCGTTCCCTTGCGGAATCACCAGCAAGAAATTATCGGCGCAATAGTTATCGATCAAGATATTACCGAGCAACAGCTAGTAGAAAAAGCATTCTGGGAAAATCAACGATTAATTCAACAGATAGCCGACGCCACACCCGCGATTTTGTATATCTATGACTTAATCGAGCAACGGAATATTTATGCAAATCGCCAGGTGGGTGAAATTCTGGGATACTCGCCAGAAACCGTGCAAAAAATGGGAAGCGCATTCATGCCGCAAGTGCTGCACCCAAGCGATCGCACCAAGGTTGTCCAACACCACCAACGATTTAAAGCCGCTAAAGATGGGGAAATCCTAGAGATAGAGTACCGGATGCAACACATCAGCGGTGAATGGCGCTGGCTGCACAGTCGCGAGACAGTGTTTACTAGAACTGGTGACGGGTTACCGAAACAGCTGCTCGGTACCGCGACTGACATCACCCAGCGCCAGGAAGCTGAAGAGGAACTGAGGGAAAGTAAAGAGCGGTTTCAGGCAGCATTTGAATCGGCTGCGATCGGCATGGCGCTGGTATCGCCTGGGGGTCGATGGCTGCAAGTGAATCTTTCCTTGTGCGAGATGCTGGGTTATAGCGAAAGCGAATTATTAGCCACCACCTTGGAGGCGATTGCCCATCCAGATGACCTAGAACCCGATCTGTACTATGTCCGCCAAATCTTAGATAGGGAACTGAGATCCTGTCACATGGAGAAGCGATGCTTCCACAAAACCGGACGAATTGTTTGGGTGTTGTTGAGTTTCTCCCTAGTGCAAAATGCAACAGGTGAACCACTATACTTTGTTTTGCAAATTCAAGATATCACCAAGCGCAAGCAAGCCGAGCAGAAAATCAGCGAACAAGCTGCCTTACTTGATGTCACAACCGATGCAATTCTCGTGCGGAGTTTGGACAACCAAATCTTATTTTGGAATAAAGGCGCCGAGCAACTCTACGGTTGGAAGGAAAAAGAAGCATTGGGAAAAAATGCCGAACAGCTTTTGTACAAGCAAATTTGCCCCGAACTAGAAGCAGCAAGAGCCGCTGTTTTATCTAAAGGCGAGTGGCAGGGTGAGTTAAAGAAAGTCACCAAAAAAGGCCAGGAAATCATCGTTCAAAGCCGTTGGACGCTGATGCGCGACGGGGGAGGGGAACCCAAATCAATCCTGTCTGTCGATACGGATATTACAGAGAAGAAAAAACTCGAAGCTCAGTTTCTCCGCACCCAACGCCTGGAAAGCATCGGCACTCTCGCAGGCGGCATTGCCCACGATCTAAATAACGTGCTAGCCCCGATTTTAATGGCAGTTCAACTATTAGAAAAAAAACTCCCCGACTCAGCAAGTAAACGCCTGCTAGATACGCTGGAAAATAACGCCAAGCGCGGCGCAGATTTGGTGAAGCAAATTCTATCATTTGCCAGAGGAATTGAAGCGAAGCGCACCCTAGTTCAGATTAGACATCTAATTTCCGAAATTAAACAAATTGGCAAAGAAACATTTCCTAAATCAATCGAATTTCAAACAGATATACCCAGAGATCTTTGGACGCTATTTGGGGATGCCACACAACTGCATCAGGTGTTTCTCAACCTCTGCGTCAACGCTCGCGATGCCATGCCATCTGGCGGGATATTGAGTATCTCTGCCGAAAATAAATCGATTGATGAAAACTATGCCAGAATGCATCTGGAAGCCAAAGTCGGGGCTTATATTGTTATTACTGTTTCCGATACGGGAACGGGCATGACTCCAGAGGTTTTAGAGAGAATTTTTGAACCGTTTTTCACAACCAAAGAGTTGGGCAAAGGAACGGGAATAGGTCTTTCAACAGTCATGGGCATTGTGAAAAGCCACGGCGGTTTTGTGCAAGTGCATAGCGAAGTCGGTAAAGGTAGCCAATTTCAAGTATTTTTGCCAGCCATAGAAACAACTGAAGCGCCCCAATTGCCAGAAAGTTTCCCAGCATTACCAGGGGGAAAAGGAGAATTAATTTTGGTTGTAGATGACGAAGCTGCTATTCGCGAAATTACAAAAGAATCCTTAGAGACATATGCTTATAAAGTCTTGACGGCGAGCGATGGAATTGAAGCGCTCGCTCTATACGCCCAGCATCGGCAGGAGATTGCTGTCGTGTTAATCGATATGATGATGCCATCGATGGATGGGCAAACCACAATTCGTTTGCTGCAAAAAATGAACCCCCAAGTCAAAATTATTGCCGTGAGCGGAGTGAATTCAAACTATCAATTTGTCCGAATTGAAAGCATGGGCGTCAAGGAATTTTTAGCAAAACCATACACGGCAAAAGAATTATTAAAAACCATTCACTCAGTCATTATATCTCCTGAGGGCTGCTAATAGCTAATGGCTATTAACCCAAGTTGCTAGTTATAACTTGTGACAGCGGTAATTGCGAGCTTGCTAATTGCTAATTGCTAATTGGGTTAACAGGCTTTTGCCTTCTTGACAACTACCCATTATATCGTGTCCGGTTGCATCGGTTGCGTTTGGAGAGCAAAGGGGATGGGGGAGCTGGGGGAGCAAAGGGGAGAAAAAACGCTTTTTCGCACAATCAACTATACACAACTGATCTCTCGCGGACATGATATTAGCCATTAGCCATTAGCCATTACCAGTACCGCTTGATGTAACTAGCAACTTGCGTTATTAGTAATTTCGATGCCAACGGATTTGATATCATATCATGTCCGGTAGCAACGGTTGTGTAACTGCTAATAGCTAATTGCTAATGGCTAAATAAAAAAGAAACAGTCAATAATTACTGAGCAGCTCTGGAAGCAATTGAATTGCGAGCAATTAGCAAGCTGGCAATTAGCTATCCATACACTACCGATACCTAAGGATGGGATATCAGTTCAAGGCGTACGCTCTTTTGACCCCGCATCAACGCCGACCGTGAGCGGGGAAAATTTGTCTACCAATAGGAAATCTGCTGGGTTAATCAATCTCGTCATTAAGCCAATAAACTTCTGAGGGGAGCTGCGCCAATGCTTCCGGGTTCGAGGGCGACTCGGTGGCTTCGTTGGGTTTTTGTCGATATTCGCGGTTATTGTCCCCGACGCGATATGGTGATGAGTTTGATTGCTCGTGTAACTCCAGAGTATTTTTTTGAGGGTGGGGAAGCCGCTCAACTGACCGGCGCGGCGCGGGTGGAGCGGGAGGGCGAGAAAAGGTTTTCCAAGCGGCTTTGACCCCGGCAAAAACGCTGTTGGTCGTAACTTGCACTTTTTTTGCTTGCTGTTTGGCATCGCCAATGGTTTGATCGACCTGTTTCACCACAGAGGAGGCGCTTTGCACTCCAGTGCTGACATCGTCGCTCAACTCGCTAATTTCCATGCCGGTGAGGCGAATGGCTTCTAAAGTCGGGGGTAATTCCCGCGAGAGGGTGTCGGCTAACTTTTCGATGCTGCGCGCTGCCCTAGCGATTTCCTGCACGGCGGGTATAATTGCCACCAAGACAGCCGTCAAACTGACGGCAACGAGTAGAAAAGAAAGTCCTAACCAAAATAGCGGGTCAATCACGAATAATGTTGAGTTTAAAGCAAGGGTTAGCGTTCGGGTTCGCTCATCGTTTCGGTTAGTTCGTCGTCAGCAGTCGCCGCCGCCGTCCCCGAAGCGTATGAGTGAGAGTATAGCTCTTCCTCTGACGCTGCTGCGTCTGTCCGCTTCAGTATTTGGCGTTCGCGTTGAGAAGCTTCTATCCCGGCGGCGATCGCTTCTTTGAGTCGCAGCAAGGTTTCATCCCAGTTGCGCAGCGCCGACTCGGATAAGCGATCTGCTTGGATCTGCACGCTAGTTGACAGATCTTCGGCTAACTCCGGCAGCGCATCGGCAGATTTTTTTAACAATTTTCGCGTTTCTTTACCGGGGCGCGGTGCGACTAAAATGCCGGTAATGGTTCCCGCCGCCGCTCCCAGCAGCAGACCGACAATAAACGATCCTGAACGGTTTTCAGACATTGGGTGGGTTTCTATTGGCTTACAACCATTTTGACACTCTCCGCACTAAAACATCTCCTTACAGAGCAGGACGGGAGCAGCCAAGACTGTCGCCCGGGGTTCTCTAAGTATTTTCTTGAATACTTTTGTCACTTTAACTACTTAATCTCCTTAATTTTTTCACCCGACAGCTAGCCATTCAATTATATTTGACATACTGTACCATCTGTGATATATAGGTTTTTCTGAATCTGCGATCCCTCCCAGATTCACTAATAACGCAAGTTGCTAGTTATAAACAAGGGCGTTGCTAATGGCTAATTGCTAATTGCTAATATAGGATTTTTACCAATCTCGCCATTAGCCTCGTGACCAGGGCAGAGCCTAGTAACGCCATTAGCCGCTCCCAGAGAGATAACTAGCAACTTGAGTTAATACAGATAGCTGTAGTCACCGTAATTTTTTCGAGAAAAGAAACCCGGTTTCGACCGTAGATCTCTGATTCCCAAACCAAAGATTTTTCGGATAAATGGGGAAGCAAGCGCGTAAGTCCTACCATTTTTACCGCTATTAATCTTGACTTGAACATCTAAAATGTGCTTGCCTATTTTCTCTTACTCGTTCATATTTCTGTAAGTGGCGACGGCAGAAGGAGAAATCCGATTCAGATAGCGGAAAATCCAGTACTTAAATATTGTATCTAAAACGACTGGAAATGTGGCGATAAACAAAAAGATAAATTGTCGGTTTTCTGGTAGCCCCCAATGTCGCGATACTCCTTCTAAAATCACTTCCCAACCGTGGGGAGAGTGAAATCCAACAAACATATCTGTAAATAAAATAATGATAAATGCTTTAGCACTGTCGCTCAGTCCATATACAATCTCATCAATGAAGGATTTCAAAATTTCAATTTCCCGCCTACTCGTCAAAATCACAAAACAAAAAGCCGCTAGGGAAAACAAATCGGAAAAGACGTTTTTAATCGCGTCAGCACTGATTTGACCATATTCATTGGCCAGCTCTTTGGCTTTATCTTTAATTCTTTCTTCTATAATTTCCGCGGATAATTCGGGCGATTGACCGATTAAAACATCGAATTTTAGCTTTTCTTCAAATCTTTGTAGCTTTAGTAATGCTTTTTCTTCCTGTTCTTCATTCAGGAAGATTCCGATGGGATTCTGCGGGCTTTTAAAGTTTTGATCGACAATCGGACCGACAACGAATAACTTGGAAATCTGAAAAGTTAGAAGTGGAATGACAATTAGAAGTAAAATAAATCTGAGAGAAATAGCTGTTTTAGCTTGCGAAGTGCGGAATTTTTTAACGACATCTTCTTCAGCTCTGGGATTTAATTCTCTTGTCAACCTGGTGAAAGTCCTTAAAATAGACCTGGGTAAAACTCCGGTTTGATCGGAAATATTCTCAATTTGATTGACTATTATGTCTGATTGTTCGGATGAAACCTGTCCGTTTAAATTGGTTGCTTCTACGTTTTGAGGAACGACGGTTAAAGATAAAGATGAGTCTGGTTTTGTTTGACGGTTTTCTGCCGTATACTTGGAAATTACATCATCGATGAATTTAAGTTTTTCTAAAATGATGGTAGGTTGGTCTCTTGCTCCTAGACGATTGGAATTGGTTGACCTAGTAGCTGGAGCAAATTGATTTGAGGAGACCGGGTTTTGATTGACAAGGGTCAAAACTGAATAGGTGGCGTTAAAGGCGGCTAGTCGCAGCTTGGCAATATTTAAATACTTGTTTAACTCGGCTTGGAAATAAGCCATGACGCTGGCACCATAGTCAGCGGACTCAGGCGATATTTTTTGGCCATTAAAATGTTCGTCTTCAATAGCTTTGATCTGCAAAGCGGCATTATAAGCTTGTTCTAGTGACCTTTCTGGCGTCTCTGAAAACCATTGGTTGGCAGAGCGAACAGAAGCTTTGATTTTTTGTAAAATTGAGTTTGTCATAACAGAAATAGTGTCGAGATGAGCGAATCGTGCTTTTAACCGGAAGCAGATTCGCCAAAGTTTTAAGTTTCGTGTACGTGGTATGATAACAGATTCGCGGCTGGATGAGCGACGGTTTCTCAGTCGATTTGGCTCGCTGGTTCTAGCCCCAGTGGCAAGACAACTCGCTTGATAGAGCATTTTTGCGCCTGGAGGCAAAGCGGTGATGCTCTGCGGCGGGGTTGTTCGAGTCGCCGCCGCTGCCAACGTAGCGTATCGGGATGGTTGAGTCTGCGGCGTAGGCAAGGGCGGATAAATGGTCTTGGCTATCAAAGCCAAATTTTCGACCCGCCCTGGCGTAGGCGCCCTTGTAACTAGCAACTTGAGTTATATCATGTCCAATAGCAACGGTTGTGTAACTGCTAATTGCTAATCGCTAATGGCTGCTCTGGAGGCAATTAGCAATTAGCCATTAGCAATTAGCCATCCATACACTACCGATCTCTCGCGGACATGATATTATTTAGCCAAAATTTTTTTCAGCCATCGAGACGGGCGCGATATGCCAGAGGCACGCTGGCGCGAACGCACAGCTCCATTAAAATCAAACTTCGTCCGGCGCCGTCCCAAAACTCCCAGTCCTAACCGGATCAATGCCAAAATCTGCAATAGCTGTTGCAGTTGTGTTTGTAGTTTTCCATACTGGTTGCGTAATGCTAGGGTGCCTTTTTGACCTTTGGCGATCGCGCGCGGTGCTGGATGCAGCACATTATAGGTATTGCGATCCGCTGCCAGGATTGCTTTGGTTGCCCCTGCCAGCACCCGCCGAATTTTCCACACTCGCCAAGCTATATAAAAGTTGACCAGCGCGAGCAACGTATTAAAAATTACAACCAATGCTATCATTTTATATTTCCGATTAATTAGCTGGGTATAAATAAACATAACACCCAGAACCCCGACTTATCTAAGAAGTCGGGGTTCTAGGACGACTTTTAGTTTATTCTGCATCAATTGCCATCTGCCAAAAATCTTTTTCTAATCTGGCGACATTTAAAAAAGCTGCTTCTGCTTGCTTTTGCATATTTTCTGATGCATTTTGTAGGCTTTCATCGGCTTGTTGTTCCAATAATTTTACATATTCCGTAAAACCTGGATTTCCCCATCGTTCGGCAAATTCCTTGTAAGGTTCTGGCATTGATCCCGGCAATTGCCAACCTTGATTGTAAGCAAATTCAATTGCCCACAGCGCAGTTGCTTGCACTGGATAAGGCATAGCGGCAAGGCTTTCCATGTACTGACAATATTCCCAGCAAGTTGGTTGTTTTTCTGTTTTTAAATTTAGCTGTCGTTCGGCAGCTTTTTCCTTAAACCAGTTTAGTTCATCTTTTAAAGCACTCAGTCCAGCGAGTAAAATATCAAAGTGATGGGCGGGTGCGTTCGCTAACACCCTCGCCACCATTCGCGTAAACTCTACTACGAAGAGATAATCTTGCACCAGCCACGTATTAAATTGCCTTGGCTCAATAGCGAGCAAAGGCAATTGCTCCAGGAAAGGATGCACCGTTGCTTCATGCCATGCTTGAGAATGGTTTTGCAGCAGTTGCTGGCAAGTAATCGTCATTGTTGTTAGGTAATCTCTTCAGTTTCTAATGTACTATGACTTAGGCAAGCGCGTTGCTATCACCAAAGTTTCTTGCTGCGAACGCGAGTGCTAGGGGTGTGCATATCTCTAGTTCCAAACCGCCGATTTTTCCTAGAAACTTTGGTGTTTGCGTAAGTCCTGTGTACGATCTAATAGACATCTTGCCAAAGATGCCGAGCTTTCCAGGATCGATCTCGCTCAATTTCTAACTCCAGATAGAGGAAAAATATGAAAAAAGTAGCTGTTGTTACGGGAGCCAATCGCGGATTGGGGTTTGAAACTTGCCGACAACTAGCCAAACAAGGAATTCAAGTCATTCTCACCAGTCGCGACTCAGCTAAAGGTAAAGCTGCGGCAGAACAATTGCAAGCTGAGGGATTGGATGTGAAATTTCATCTTCTTGATGTTACCAGTCCAGATAGCATCGAGCATCTAGCTCAATTTATTCGCAACGAATTTGGACGGCTAGATATTCTAGTAAACAATGCGGGAATTGCCCTAGATTTTGTATTAGGGCCAGAAGGAAGTATCTTCAACAGCAAGATTGAAACTTTGCCGAAAACAATTGAAACTAATACCTACGCACCTTTGTTACTTTGTCAAGCGTTGATTCCCCTGATGAAAGCAAACAATTACGGACGAGTTGTAAACGTCTCTTCCGGGGCAGGACAGTTAGAAGATATGCAAACTGGATATGCCACTTATCGGATTTCCAAAACAGCTTTAAATGCAGTGACGCGCATTATTGCCAATGAATTAAAAGAAACAAATATTTTGGTAAATGCGGTTTGTCCTGGATGGGTGAGAACGGATATGGGTGGTCCGAATGCACCCCGGTCATTGGAGGAAGGAGTTGATACAATTGTTTGGCTGGCAACTTTGCCCGATGATGGCCCTACCAGTGGATTCTTCCGAGATAGAAAGCCAATTCCTTGGTAGTAACGTAAGTGGGTAATTGGTAATGGGTAATTGGTAATAACGCAAGTTGCTAGTTATAAAATTTGGCGTTGCTAATAGCTAATTGCTAATTGCTAATATAGGATTTTTACCAATCTCGCCATTAGCCATTAGCCATTAGCCGCTCATCGAGAGATAACTAGCAACTTGAGTTAATAGGTAATGGAAATATTACACTTCACCAATCACCAATTAGCAATTAGCAATTAGCAATTAGCAAAGTTAATATGGTTGGGGTTGATGCACTGGAATTTCGATGGCAAATTCTGCGCCTTGTCTTGGGGAGGAACAACAAATTAGTTTTCCTTTATGTTGTTGCACCACAATTTGATAGCTAATCGCTAATCCCAATCCCATACCGCTGCCTGTGGGTTTGGTGGTAACAAAGGGGTCAAATAAACTCGCGCGCACTGATTCTGGAATACCAAAACCATTGTCTGCAATCCGAATCTTAACCGTATTCCCATCCTTCAGTTCCGTAGAAATCCGAATCGTAGGTAGTGCAGAGGGACGAAGCATTCCCTTAGAAATACCTGAGAATGCTTCGTTTGCACTTTCTGGCGAGAGGGAATCTTCCCCAACACCTACTCTCTCATACTTCCCACCCTCTTGGAGCGCGTCAATGGCATTGTTCAACAGATGCAAAAAAACTTGGTTAAGCTGACCTGGATAGCAATTTACTAATGGCAGTTGACCGTATTCTTTAATAACTTTAATGGTAGGACGCGCTGCGGTTTCCCTGAGTCGGTGCTGCAATATCAGCAGCGTGCTGTCGATTCCTTCATGAATATCCACCTGTTTGATTTCAGATTGGTCAAGCCTAGAAAAGTTGCGTAGTGAAAGGACAATCTGGCGGATGCGATCTGCTCCTCTCCCCATAGAACCCATAAGATCTAGCAAGTCTTCTTTGAGGAAATTTAAATCTATATCGTTAATAATTTTTTCAATTCTGGGTGGTGGTTTGGGAAAATCCTGCTGATAAGCATCGATCAGATTTAGCAAGTCGTGTATGTATTGAATAGCTGGCGAGAGATTGCCATAAATAAAATTAATTGGGTTGTTGATTTCATGAGCAATTCCTGCTACTAATTGTCCCAAAGCCACCATTTTTTCATTCTGAATCATTTGAGTCTGGGCTTGCTTGAGATCCGAGAGAGCCTGTTGCAGCAAAGTATTTTGCTCTTGCAGTTTAATTTGGAGCGATCGCAAGTTCAGTTGATGCTCAATTCGCGCTAAAACTTCGGCTTCTTGAAAAGGTTTGGCAATATAATCGGCTGCACCTACTTCAAAGGCTTTTACCTTATCCATTGCATCATCGATAGCGCTGATAAAAATTACCGGAATTTCGCAAGTTGTGGCATCGGCTTTTAAGCGGCGACACACTTCATAACCATCGATTCCCGGCATGATAATATCGAGTAAAATTAGGTCAGGTGCAGCAATATGACATGCATTCAGAGCTATCTGCCCATTCAAGGCTTTACGAACTTTATATCCTTGGCTTTTTAAAATTGCATCTAAAACCCGCAGGTTGTCTGGCGTATCGTCAACGATCAGAATATCTTTTAGAGAGGGGGAAATCATGGGGCTAATTCGATTATTTGCTCAAACTGAAACTAACGCGCCAAATCTGTTATAGCGTCACTCGTACCAAGTTGCATTTATGGGTAGGGGCAAGCTTTAACGAGATATAGCATCAGATCGAGATATTCTGGTTAAAGCTTGCCCCTAACAGCACTTACGCACGACGAGACGATCACCTTTGTTTGTTAGTCTATTTTTAGTTTCCTTTTCCACGATTTTTCCTAGAAATCCGGTTTCTTTACGTAAGTCCTGCCTAATTTGTCCCCTCTCCCGCTTCTACCCTTGACAATTAAACTCATAACGAGTACGCTTCAGATCGCTCGATCAAGGAACCAAATACATGTTGACAAGCCGTGAAGGGCAAAGAGTGCCTTATGTTACTTTCCGCACTCGTAGGAACAACCAATGGGTCAATCTGACCACGGACGATCTATTTGCGGGTAAAACGGTCGTTGTTTTCTCATTACCAGGAGCGTTTACTCCCACTTGCTCATCCACTCACGTACCTGGTTATAACCAATTGGCGAAAGTTTTCCAAGAGAATGGGGTGGATGACATTATTTGTATATCGGTTAACGATGCCTTTGTGATGGAAGAATGGGCAAAGGCGCAAGAAGCAACCAATATTACCATGATTCCCGATGGGAACGGGGAATTTTCCGAAGGCATGGGAATGCTGGTGGATAAAACAGATTTGGGATTCGGCAAGCGGTCTTGGCGCTATTCGATGCTGGTAAAAAATGGCACGATTGAAAAGATGTTTATCGAGCCAGAAGAACCGGGCGATCCTTTTAAAGTGTCCGATGCGGAGACAATGCTTAACTATATCAATCCCCAGGCCGTGAAGCCGAAAAAGGTTTTCATGTTTGCCAAAGAAGGTTGTCCTTTCTGTGCGCGTGCTAAGGCAATGTTAGACGAACGCGGCATGGATTATGAAGCGGTTTATGTGGGCAAAAATGTGTCAACGCGATCGCTTTTTGCTGCCACAGGTGCTACTACCGTTCCCCAGGTATTTATTGATGGAAAACTTATAGGTGGTTCGGAAGCACTAGCAAGTTACTTTGGCGTTGGCTAATCAAACCTCCCCATTTCCCCTTCCAACTTAAACAATTCTTCCTCTTCACCCCCTCCTATAAGGAGGGGGTGCTATTATTAATGCCAATTTGGCAACTGGTATAGCAGAGACTATGTTAGGGTTACAAGTTGATTGTTTTAGTAATTTAACGCAAGTTGCTAGTTATAAACAAGCGCGTTGCTAATGGCTAATTGCTAATTGCTAATATAGGATTTTTACTGATTGAGCCTCGTTCCCAGGCTCATGCCTGGGAACGAGGCGACTGCCTGGGAACGCCATTAGCCATTAGCCGCTCCCAGAGAGATAACTAGCAACTTGAGTTAATTTAGTTGAAGTATGCTGGTCGCTGATTTGCCCTATTTCGAGACGGTTCCAAGCAACAAGTTAATTTCATTCGGCTGGAACAATTGTTACGACTGATGCATTAGCTGTGGGAGATGCGACCTACACTTTAACTGCCCTTGCCAAACGGTGGTTCTATATCAATTGGTAGAGGAAGAGCTGTTGCCATCGGTGAGTATACTAGGACTGAAGTTACAGTAGCAGGTGATGGTGATATAGTTGTTGGCTCAACCATGTCTACTCCGAACCTCAGTGCTAAACCTATTGATATTGCACATGGTGTTGTAGTCGCGATTGTTTTGCCTGGTAAGTAGCATAGGACTTACGCAAAGAAACAAAGGTGATATGAAGAAACCGGGTTTCTTTTCTCGGCAGATATCAATCCCGAAGACAGCAAGTACCTTGCCGGATTAACCCACGAAAACCCCGCCTCGTCGCCAAGGCTGTCCAATTTTGTCTACAGAACTTACCCGCGACGATCCTAGAAACAAAGGTGATTTGCCTAATTCCTGGTCGAACTTTGATCCATTCCACCAATCTGTGCTATAACTATAACATACGTTAGATATAAATAAAACCAGCAAGGGCGAGGATATCAACTTGCCCAATCTTGCCGCTAAATATATATCAAACGTTGGATATATATTTTATTGACTCATGCCTAAAATTGTCGATCGCGATCTGTACCGCAAAGAACTGCTTGGCAAGTGCTTCGATCTGTTTGCATCTAAGGGTTACGCATCGATTACCATGCGGGAGATTGCTCAAAAACTGGGTGTTTCAACCGGAACTTTATATCACTATTTTCCTAGTAAAGAAGCAATGTTTGTGCAATTGTTTGAGGAGAGATATCGACAGACTATTGCGAGTATTGCGCCCGAGCTAGAAAAGGCTAAAACCCTGGCAGAGCGGATTGAAATTGTATTTGATTTCGTTGCTAGAAATGAGGAATACTTCCTCAAGCAGCTTTTGCTGGATATTGAGTTCTACCAGCAGCAAGGGCGCGAAAAAATGCAAAAGAACAAAGCACTACAACAACTGACAGAACGAGCGCTGGCAGAGTTTGCCAAGCTTTTAGGCATTCAAGATCCTAAGTTTGTCATCTATATTTCGTCTCTAATTGATGGTTTGGTTCTGGCACGATTATACACCGATGAAATAATCTCTTGGTCAGAGCAGGGGGCGCTGTTAGGAAAAATGATAACTGCTTATTTGGAGCAACAGAAAGACTATGCAGATAAAACCACTATCTCGCGAAAGGCTCAATCACTCAATTCAGGTGAATAAAGCTTTTCCCTATCAAAGCTTGGTTGAGAGAATGAGTCTTACAGCAAGTATATTTAAGGAAAAGTTAATTTCCCCAAAAAATTCTGCTGGGGTGAATCAATTATTAGCTATTGATGAAAAGTCACAAAGAATTAGCGGAAATACAGGATTATATTGCTATAATAAAGATGAAGCTGAAGCCTATTGGCTTGCCATGTTCTGTGTAGATACAGCGTTTCGGGGGCAAGGAATTGGGAAAAAATTACTGAATTTCTCCATCGATAAGGCACGATCAGACGGGAAGAAATTCCTGCAACTATACACCTCAAACGATCCTAATGAAGCCGCCGCACAGATTATATTTATGGATTTTCAGTTGCTTTCAAAGCCTTTAAATAAACAGATAATTGGACTGATTGTCGTTGCTACTGCTGTATCGGGAGCGATCGCATACTACGGCATCTCTCAATTTGGGGGAAGGGTGGGAGAAACCACCGCCTCTCGAAGGGTAGAAACCCCTCCTCCAGTAACAAAAGTAACAGCTTTGGGGCGACTGGAACCGGAAGCAGAAATAATTCGCTTGTCGGCACCTTTGGCGCTAGATGGCGATCGCGTGGCGCAACTGCTGGTGAAACAGGGAGATCGGGTGGAGAAAGGACAGGTAGTAGCAATTTTAGACTCGCGCGATCGCTTGCAAGATGCCTTGTTGCAGGCGCAAAAACAGCATCAAGTTGCAGTTGCTAAACTCGCCCAAGTAAAAGCAGGTGCAAAAGCTGGGGAAATTGCGGCTCAAAAGGCAACAATTGAGCGCCTACAAGCACAGTTACAAGGAGATAAAACTGCACAACAAGAAACAATTGCGCGCATCGAAGCACAATGGCAAGGAGATAAAACTGCACAACAAGAAACAATTGCGCGCATCGAGGCACAATGGCAAGGAGATAAAACCGCACAAATTGAAGCGATCGCCCGAATACAAGCACAATGGCAAGGAGATAAAACCGCACAACAGGCAACCATTAAGAAACTGGAGGCGGAATTAAATAATGCATTAGCAGAATATCAACGCTATCAACAGCTACACAAAGAAGGGGCAATTTCTAATTCAACATTTGATAGCAAAAGCTTGAGTGTAGAGACGGCAAAACAGCAACTCAGCGAAGCCAAAGCAATTCTCGATCGCATCAATACAACTGCTAGCAAGCAATTAAGCGAAGCCAAAGCAATTCTCGACCGCATCAATACCACAGGTAGCAAGCAATTAAGCGAAGCCAAAGCAATTCTCGACCGCATTAATACCACTGGCAGCAAACAATTAAGCGAAGCCAAAGTTACACTGAATCGCATCAATGCCACGGGTAGAGAACAAGTCAGAGAAGCTGCTGCTACCCTCGACGGCATAGCAGAAGTGCGTCCCACCGACGTACAGGCAGCGCAAGCGGAAGTCGAGAATGCGATCGCCGCCACCCGTCGCGCTCAAACCGACTTAAATCAAGCTTATATCAAAGCACCAATTGCCGGACAGATTCTCAAAATTAACACAAGGGTGGGAGAAAAGATCGGCGAAAACGGCATTGCCGATTTAGCACAAACCGACCAAATGGTAGCCGTAGCAGAAATTTATCAAACCGATATAGGTAAAATCAAAATGGGACAGCCAGCACTTATTACAGGTCAAGCATTTGCCGGAGAATTGCGCGGAATTGTTTCCGAAATTGGCTTGCAAGTCAACCGCCAAAATGTTTTCAGCAATCAACCAGGAGAAAACTTAGACCGCCGGGTTATAGAAATAAAAATTCGCCTCAATCCCGAAGACAGCAAGCGCGTTGCGGGATTGACCAACTTGCAAGTACAAACAGCGATTGAGTTGTAAATTCTTGATCGCTTTATTTATAACGAATGTCTGATATCAGGAGGAATCATGGTTCAAAGCGCTAATTGCTAATTGCTAATTGCTAATTGCAAGCTTGCTAATTTAACATTTTTTATGGCATTAGCCATTAGCCATTAGCCATTAGCCATTAGCCGCCATGCATGAGAAGCAACTTGAGAATGATGCGTGAAATCTTCTCTTTCTTCTCTTGATCTGCGTCCTGGATCGCCTGGATCGGTTGATTAAAAAACAAGGTTTCACAAATCAGCTATCATTCCTATATGCGCTTAACCAATACTCTCAACAGTTGGAGGTCAGGAAAAGTGATAAATGCTACAAATGACGCGATACGCTTAGAGAGATCGCAAACCGAAAAAGCCACCGAAATTCTCACCAATGCATTCTATAACGATCCGATGTTTCGCTACCTGATTCCTGAAACAGAACCAGCAAAATACAATGCCCTCAAGTGGTTTTGTCGGATGACATTAGACGTAAGCCAACCTTATAACCAGATTTATACAACCGCAGGCGAACTGAAAGGCATCGCCGCCTGGATGCCTCCCGGACATGCCTCTATAAGTATGCTGCAACTATTGCAAGCTGGTTTATATGCCTTGCCTTTCAAATTAGGTTGGCAGAAAACTGGGCGATTTATGTCGCTATTTTCGCTCATCGAAAAACGCCATATCGAGGAAATGCCGAAACCGCATTGGTATCTATTTATGCTAGGCGTCGCACCCGCCTATCAAAATCAAGGAATTGGTAGTACGCTCCTACAACCCGTCCTCAAACAAGCAGATAGCGACGGTTTACCCTGCTACCTTCAAACTTCTACAGAAAGCGCCATCCGTTTCTACAAAAGACATGGGTTTGAAGTTTTGTGGCAGGGTGAATTACCAGGGGATAGCGCCTGCATTTGGACAATGAAGCGAGAACCTGTTTAGTTGCTAATTGCTAATTGCTAATTGCTGGCTAATTGCTGGCTAATTGCTAATTGCTAATGGCTAATTGCAAGCTTGCTAATTAAACATTTTTTATTGCCCGCTCCATGAGCCATTAGCCATGAGCCATTAGCCATTAACCATTAACCATTAGCCATTAGCAATTAGCAGCCATAACGATAACTGAATGCAAAAAAAAGAGTGAAATTATGTTTGGCAAAACTCCGCTAGCATGGCTCCAGTTAATCAAAAGCAAATCCCGCCTCGCCGTAGCATTGGCAGGTATTGGATTTGCCGATATGCTGATGTTCGTACAATTGGGAATGCTCGATGCGCTGTTAACTGGCGCTACTCAAGCTCACCAAAATCTTCAGGCAGATTTAGTATTAACAAATCCCCAATTTCAAACTTTGTTCAATATTAAAAACTTTCCCAGAGAACGATTGCAGCAGACTTTGGCTTATGATGGGGTAAAATCTGTGCGTCCGCTGTACGTCAGCCTCGCCCAGTGGCGCAATCCGGAAACGCTCCTAGAACGGGGTATTTTAGTCTGGGGAATTGACCCGGCTAACTCGCCGTTTAACTTTCCAGAAGTGAATCAAAACCTGGAGGGGATAAAATTACTGGATCGGGCTTTGTTTGACCGAGCTTCTAGACCGGAATACGGCCAGATTCCAGATTTATTTAAACAGCGAGGAACGGTGGAAGCGCAGGTGAATCAGCAAACTATCCAAACGATTGGATTGTTTACCTTGGGCGCTTCTTTTGGTGCGGATGGGAATATTATTACCAGCGATTCTACCTTTCTTAAATTATTTCCAGACCGTCAGGCAAATCAAATTGATGTGGGATTAATTAACCTGAAACCCGGTACTGACGTGCAAAAAATCCAACAGCAACTAAAAGCAGGTTTGCCGAATGATGTAAAAGTTCTCACACCTACAGAGTTTGCCAAAATTGAAATTGATTACTGGCAAAGTCAGGGAGTTGGCTTTATTTTTGGTATGGGTGTTGTGGTAGGATTTATTGTTGGTACGGTGATTGTTTACCAAATTCTTTATACCGATGTAGCGGATCACCTGCCAGAATATGCCACGCTGAAGGCAATGGGTTATACAGATGCCTATTTGCTGGGTGCTTTGATGCAAGAAGCGCTAATTTTAGCCGTATTGGGTTATATTCCTGGTTTCTTGCTGTCTTTGGGATTGTACCAGCTTACCTATGCCGCCACCTTGTTACCCGTGGCGATGAAAATTGACCGCGCCTTATTGGTGATGCTGCTGACAGTTTTTATGTGCGGCGTTTCCGGTGCGATCGCCACGCGCAAACTTCGCTCTGCCGACCCCGCCGACGTGTTTTAATATTTCCGGTCATGGGTCATACCTTGTTCACCTAAATTTTACTTTTTTCTATAAAACTTATTATTCTGAAATAAAAGTTTTTTTGAATTAAAAATTTAGGGGTGGAATTGTAAAAATAACTGGTATTTTTATAAAAAAAGGTTAAAGAGGGGTTAAACTCGGACTAAAGACAAGGTAACGTACCGAGATAAGGCGATCCCCACCAAGTAGGCTCAACGGCAAACAATTTGAGAATCGCTTTTACTCTACGGATTTTGGTACGAGCGAAAAACTTTTATCAAAATCAATTTACAGAATAAATCGAGAGCCTACGGTATATCCGGACACCTTTTGTCAACTCTGCAATAGACGGCTGTTGCTGGGATAGAAAACCCCGCATGTGCAGCCGAATGGAGGTAATATGAGCGAAAAAGTGGTTTCTTTAGCGCGTAACGTAGCTATAGTTGGCCCATATTTGGGCGGAAAAACTACGGTGTTGGAAAGTTTGTTATCTGTGACGGGCGCTATTTCCCGGAAAGGAGCCGTGAAGGATGGTAACACGGTGGGAGATAGCGCACAAGAAGCACGCGATCGCAAAATGAGCGTGGAAGTATCCGCCGCCTGCGCCGAATACGGCGGCGTGCGGTTCACGTTCCTCGATTGTCCCGGTTCGGTAGAATTTGCTCAAGAAACGTATAACGCCCTTGTGGGGGTGGATGCAGCGATTGTAGTATGCGAACCAGTATCGGATCGCGTCCTCACCCTCGCGCCTTTGTTTAAATTCCTCGACGACTGGGAAATTCCCCACCTGGTATTTATCAACAAAATGGACAGGGCGAATAACAATTTCATGGACGTATTACACGCCCTGAAATCTGTTTCTAGTCGTCCATTAGTTCCCCATCAATATCCCATCGGACAGGGAGAAAATCTGGCTGGATTTATCGATTTAGTCAGCGAACAAGCTTATCACTATCATCCAGGTGCCGCCGCCGACCCCGTACCCTTCCCCGACGAATTGAAGGAACAAGAACAAGAAGCGCGGACGGAAATGTTGGAAGAATTAGCCAACTTTGACGACCACCTGTTGGAAGAACTCCTAGAAGAAATTAATCCACCCCAAGAAGAGATTCTGCGCGACTTAAAAATGGAATTAGGCGCAGATTTAATCGTCCCAGTATTCTTTGGCGTCGCCGAAAAAGATTTTGGCATCCGTCCGCTTTTAGAAGCACTATTGAGAGAAGCACCAGAACCAGAAACCACAGCCCAAAAACGGGGAATTACCCTGAAAAACGATACCCCCGTCGCTCAAGTTCTCAAAACTTATTTCACCCCCCAAGGCGGCAAACTTTCCCTAGTGCGAGTTTGGCAAGGTAACTTAACCGATGGCACGGTTCTTAACGGAGTGCGTGCGGGTGGTTTATATCGCCTGATGGGACAACAACAAATTACCCTGCAACAAGTCCAAGCGGGTGAAATTGTGGCGATAGGACGCATGGAAGGAATTAAAACCGGCGATACTATAGCCACGAATCAAGCAAAAGAATTGCCCAAAGCCGAACAACTAACACCCGTTTACGCTTTAGCAATTACCGCAGAAAAGCGTAACGATGAAGTGAAAATTAGCGGCGCTTTAGCCAAGTTAATTGAAGAAGACCCATCTTTAGCTTGGGAACAACACGGCGACACCCGCGAAGTCATTTTGTGGGGACAAGGTGAAATACACTTGCAAGTAGCCTTAGACCGACTGCGGCGCAAATATAACCTGCCAATGAGTACCCACTTGCCGCAAGTTGCCTACAAAGAAACGATTCGCAAACCCGTCAAATCAATTCACGGACGCTACAAGCACCAAAGCGGCGGACACGGACAGTTTGGCGATGTTTATTTGGATATTCAACCTTTATCCCGTGGAGAAGGTTTCAACTTCAAAGAAACAATAGTCGGCGGAGTGGTTCCACGGCAATATATTCCTGGCGTGGAAGTCGGCGTGCGGGAGTTTTTGGCACATGGTCCGTTGGGTTTCCCAGTGGTAGATGTAGCGGTGACGCTGACTAATGGTTCGTATCATACGGTGGATAGTTCGGAACAAGCATTTAAACAAGCAGCGCGTTTGGCGATGCAAGAAGGGATGCCAAAATGCGAACCCACGCTGTTAGAACCGATTACCTCTGTTGAAGTGACAAGTCCACAGGAATATACGTCCAAAGTGATGCAATTGCTGACAGGACGGCGCGGGCAAATTTTAGGTTATGAAGGTCGTTCTGACTGGAAAGGTTGGGACAAGATTTCTGCCTATTTGCCGCAAGCCGAAATGCAAGGATTTATTGTGGAATTGCGGAGTTTGACAATGGGCGTTGGTTCCTTTAGCTGGAAGTTCGACCATTTGCAAGAAGTGCCGGATAAAGTAGCTGAAAAAGTGCTAGCAACACCTAGCAACGGTAACAGCAAGACCAACGGCAACGGCAAATAACCCCCCCCTCGTTACCAGGCTCCGGCCTGGTAACGCACCTGCTGAGGCTCTGGCCTCATTCCCAGTTCGGAGGCCGGAGCCTCAAACAAACCCGACTTCTAAGATTTTGTGCTTGTTGCATTAACCAGCCAGGGATTAAAATCCCTGGCTTATAGCGCAAGTCCACTCAAGTGGACTAAAGACTGACGCTACTCCCCAGTCCACTTAAGTGGACTTTGGCTATTAGCCCTGCAATTGATTGCAGGGCGGGTTTTGGTTTTGGGGTTTACCGTCCAGACTTCTGAGTCGATGAATCGGTGGAATGTCTTAGGATTGTCATCACCAAGTCGGTTTTGGGTACTGGCGTCAAGGGACTCCATTCGTCAACTTCCGCAAATCCGATGGCGAAAAAATTCTTGATTTCTTCCATTACTCCCTCGCGGGTACCGATAATCAGAAACCGGATTGGTTCCCGATCCGGCATTTCTGACTCGGAAGAAGGACGCGCAGATCCGATAGCGTCTGACAAAAACTCTTGTGCCATGATATTTTCTCCTGTTTCTTGGATTGGAAACCAAAAAATCTAGCCATCCCGCAGGCAGCGCAAAGCAGGGTGGCTACGGAGAATGTTAAAATTCTCTGTTAGCCTCCATACTGCTCCTTACAGTGTGGGGGTCAAGCTGTCCATTGCCGGTTCCAAGCGGCATTGGGCAGCGTTACTAGATTTTGAGGCGGACACGGGTTGCTGTCGTTGAACTAAAGCAACCTTAAACAGAGAGATTAGCCCGATTGGGGACAACTGTCAAGATACCCGTGGGTTTTGTTACGAAACTTTAGGTGGCTCTGCCATCGCTCGAATTGCGACAAGTTTGAGTTTCCAGTTACAGCGGTTTTCCATTGGGTGCAATACAAGATCGTTGCAGGGACACGGCAGTCGAAAAATTTTCGCTGAGGACAAAAGTTACTGATGCCGTGTCCCTACCCGCCGTTGATTTGTGCGCTCGCGGCTTTATCGGTGTGTGGGGATAGGTGTTGAGTTTCAGTTTCCTTGCGGGGATTCAGTTGGTTGAAAGACAATATTTGCCCCAACGTGGTAGCGGGCCAAATGATGCTTCAGTCCCCTTGCGGGGATTTAGTTAGCTGAAAGCCAAGATTTGTCAGAAGATGGTGAGCCAGGGATTGATGTGTTGCAGTCCCCTGGCGGGGATTTAGCTAGTTGAAAGTCTAGAGTCTAGAACGACGACTGATAGAGGATCCTGAAGAGGATTTTCGCGAACCTCTAATCGAAAGTCGATTTCAGCCTTCAGAGTTTTCCTGACTCAATTGCTCCGAAATACTGAAACTATTGATTTGTCAAGGTTCTGGTGTTTTCGTGAACCCCCTGGGATTTTCGCACCCGCTTGGGTTGAGGAAAAATTGTTCGTTTCTAAGATTTTAGAATAAATGAGCGCGTCTGGGTGCAGTGTAGCTGGGGGTAAAAATGCGATCGCACACCCCACAATCAAGAATGCGATCGCGATCGCTACTGTCCCCCAGAGCATGACGGCGATGCTTCATATCATATGCGGTCGATTACCCATAATTAGGAGTAGGGAACATGATTAACGTTATCTGTTTGTCCGAGATATCTATGATGTTCCCTACGCGATCGCGGTGTTAATAATCGCGCCGCTTACGAACAGATAGAGGCTGCCAATGATGAGTAACGCAATCGTCTCATGTTTAAGTCCAATTAGTATGCATTTCCCTACCCTGGCATTATGAGGTAATGATATATCATGTCCGGTTGATTACGCTGAATTAGGAGTAGGGACACGGCATCCAACAGCTGCGTCAAAAAACTTTTAACCAATTGATGTTCCCTACAAGACAACGCACAAGAGAAGGTTTTGATTACGGGTGATTCAACGGACATGATATTACAGCAGTTTTCCATTGGGTGCAATGCAACATCATTGCCGGGACACGGCAGGGGAAAAACTTGGCGCTGACGACAAAAGTTACTTTAGCCAATGTCCCTACCCGGCGTTGATTTGACTGAAGAAAAGTTATGTTCAACATATCCTCTACAATATTCATGCTTGCTCTGAATTTTGATGTTGACTATGAATTACTTTCGCGCTGCTATTGACGAGATGACTGGTTATACTCCCGGCGAACAACCTAAGCCGGGAACTCCGATTATTAAACTCAATACTAACGAAAATCCTTATCCGCCTTCGCCGGATGCGATCGCAGTCCTCCGCAATCTAGACAGCGAATGGTTGCGGCGCTATCCCGATCCCTATGCCAAGTCATTTTGTCGCGCAGTCAGCGATGCGCTGGGCGTCCCCGCAGATTGGATTATCGTCAGTAATGGCAGCGATGAATTACTCAACGTCATTGTGCGTTCGACGGCTGAGGGGAGCGATCGCACAGTCGTTTATCCCATGCCCACTTACGTACTGTATCGCACATTGGCGGCGATGCAACCTGCTAAAACAGTTGAAATTCCCTATCCCTCGGATTATTCACTGCCGATTGATGCGCTGGTTAAAGCGAATGGGGCTGTAACATTTATTGCATCGCCCAATAGTCCATCGGGGCATTTGGTACCGTTGGAGGACTTGCGATCGCTTGCTAGACAAGTTTCGGGAATTGTTGCGATCGATGAAGCTTATGTTGATTTTGCCGAATATTCAGCCTTACCCCTGGTGCAAGAATTTGAAAATGTGATGATTTTAAGAACCTTATCAAAAGGATATTCTTTAGCAGGATTGCGGATGGGATTTGGGATTGGGAATCCTAAGTTATTGGCGGGATTATTTAAGGTGAAAGATAGTTATAATATTGATGCGATCGCCACCGCAGTTGGCACCGCAGCGATGGGGGATCAAGCTTATAAAAATGCTTGTGCGGAAAAGGTGAAAGTATCGCGGGCAAAACTAACAATTGAACTGAAAAATCTAGGCTTTACAGTTTTGAATTCCCAGGGAAACTTTGTCTTAGCAACGCCAACGGTAGCCAAGGCAGAACAACTATATCTTGGGTTAAAAAATCGGGGAATTTTGGTGCGTTATTTCAAACAACCAGGATTAGAAGATAAACTGCGAATTACAGTTGGTACGGATGAACAGAATCAAATATTAATTGAAGCGTTAATTGGTTTGATCGGATAAGTTCGTAGGTTGGGTTGAGGTGACGAAACCCAACCTATTCAAGTACTCAAACTTGGGACTAATTTCCAGCACCTTGATCTGACTCTCCTTGCAGTTTACGTTTCCATTCTTCCAACGCTCGAACCCGGTCAAGCAGGGTGATGTAGTCATATCATGTCCGGTTCTTCACCCATAGTTAGGAATGACTTGGGAGAACGGTGACACGGTGACGCTCTGAGATTTTTATTCAGGGTAATTAGGCGGACATAATATCACCCCAAGTGTCAATTTCCTTACCTGTATATAGTTGATTGTGGGAAAAGCTGTTTTTTTCCTCCCACCTGCTCAAGATCTCACCTGCTCACCTGCTTACCTGTTGTGCAGCTTTATTCCTGTTATTTATACCAGGATTGATACCACTGTTGCATTTGGTTAATTTCGTCAGTTTGATTCTTGATGATCGATTGAGCTAGATTCCGCATTTCAGGGCGCTGACTGTTGATAACCATTTGTGCCATCATCACCCCCATTTGGTGATGGGGAATCATTTCTTCGATAAACGCGCGGTCAAAGTCAGGCGCATTTTGCAGCGCAGATAAATCTGTACCCATCATCCCCCTGCATCCCATTCCCATTCCCCAACCCGGACGAGAATTGGGGCGCAACTGTTTTGGATTTCCGTTGTTCGGGTTTCCCATCATGCCCCTACCCATTCCCATCCCAGGTTGCCAGGTAGGAACATCCGCGCCGTACCACTGTTTGTACCAGGTTCGCATTTGCTCAATTTCCTGGGTTTGAGTTGTTTTAATCGCCTGGGCAAGTTGTTTAATTTCAGAGCGCTTTGACCGACTTAATGCCAAGTCTGCCATTGCTATTGCCCCTTCATGATGGGGAATCATCATGACGATAAAGTGTGAGTCAGAATGTCCCATTCCCATCATCCTTGGTCTGAAGGGAACTGGAGAGGTTGCTTGAGCCAATATTGCTGTTGGAGACTCGACTGGATTAATCCGACCTGCAAGGGGAGTTGCTGTTGCGGTTTGTGGAGAAGTTTTGGCTGGCAGGAGCATTGCTAAGGCTGTAACTGCACTGCATGCGAGCAGTCCTAAAATCCCGTAAATCAAAGGTTTTCTGTTCATTTTCACACCTCATTTCCAGCTAGGTGAAACCCATTTTCCTCTGAAAAAATAAAGGATATTCCTCTAAGGTGGTTATCTCAAGCTTAGGCCAGAAATTTGAGGAATTTGTGAGGGCAGGAAAGCTGAATCATATGAAATCAGGATGAAATTGCACATTGTTGGGTAGTCATTAGCACTCGAAACTTTTCCTACATATGCATGAAAAACTGCTCCTCCTGAGCCACAGCTTGCTTTGTTTGCTTTGGAAACAAGTACTTACCAAACTTTGCATACAACGCGGGTAAAACCACCAAAGTTATCGCCGTCGAAGTAAACAACCCACCAAATACAACAATTGATAAAGGTTGCAAAAGTTCTTGTCCTGGCCCCCCTTGTATTACCATCGGTGCTAAACCCAACGCGGAAGTTAAAGCCGTCATCAAAATTGCATTCAGTCGTTCCATCGAGCCTTTAATAATAATTTCTTTCAACGGCATTCCTTCAGCATGTTTGCTATTGTAATTGTCTACCAATAATAAACCGTTGCGAGTGGCTACCCCAAACAAGGAAACAAACCCAACCAAAGACGCAACAGAAATTACTCCGCCGCTTAAAGCTACTGCAATTACGCCTCCTACCAAACCAATGGGTAAATTAATCATAATCATGGCAGTAGAAGCAATAGATTTAACCGAAAGATACATCAGTAACGTGATAGCAATAAAGGCTATAATACTGAATACGATAATGTTTCTGCTAGCGCGTTCTTCTGCCTCAAATTGGCCGGCGTATTGAATAAAATAACCAGCAGGTATTTGGACATGTTTAACTTTGGCTTCAATTTCATTGACAATTGAGCGTAAATCTCGACCTTTTGCATTTGCCGAAACCACAATCAGACGGGAAACATTTTCGCGGTTGATAGTATTAGGTCCCTTGCCATCTCCGATACTGGCAACATTACCTAAAGGGATTTTCTGTCCATCGGGTGTATCAATTAATAAATTACGAATCGTTTCCATATTTTGACGAGCATCGGGTTTTAACCACACCAATAAATCAAACGATTGTTGGTTTTCCAAAACTTGAGAAACTACCTTGCCATTGAGTGCAGTTTCAATAATATTTGCCAAATTTCCCACCGTATGACCGTAACGACTTGCTGCATCCCGGTCAAATTTAATTTGAATTTGCGGCACAGGGATTTGAGGTTCTAGTAATAAATCAACAACGCCGTTAACCGCTTTCATTTGCGCTTCGACTGCTTGCCCAATTTTACGCAGTTCTTCCAAGTTGGGGCCAAAAATTTTCACGGCGATCGCACTCCGTACCCCCGACAAAACTTCATCCATCCGGTGCGAGATAAATCCGCCTACATTAGGTGCTGCTCCTGGTATTTTATCAAACTCTTCCCGCAATTTTTCTAAAGTTTTTTCTCGATTTTTCATCCCTTCTTTACTAAGTTCAATATCGACGTGTGCAATGTTTACACCCGCTGCATCTGCATCGCCTGCGGCACGTCCAGCACGGGTTTGAATAAACTTAAATCTGCGGTCATCTTTAAGTGCGTCTTCAACTACATAACCAGCTTTAGTTGTGGCTTCTAGGGAAACACCTGGATATAATGTCAGAGTATTTACCATTGTTTGTTCTTGAAATTCTGGTAAAAATGCCCTGCCAAACGAGGGAATCATTACAATTGCTGCTATCGTTAAACTCGTCGCCGTCGCTACTATTAACAAAGGATTTCCCATCGATAAATTCAAACA
Source organism: Microseira wollei NIES-4236 (assembly GCF_020521235.1). Taxonomy (GTDB): domain Bacteria; phylum Cyanobacteriota; class Cyanobacteriia; order Cyanobacteriales; family Aerosakkonemataceae; genus Microseira; species Microseira wollei. The sequence continues at coordinate 65,866 of NZ_BLAY01000022.1, forward strand.
AAAACCGTAAATATGCTTGCAAAATCTAGCCAACCACGGTTCTCGCTTTGTCACTTTCACATTCGGTAATAAAATCGCACACAAAGCTGGAGAAACTAGCAGCGATTCTAAACTAGAAATAACAACTACTACTAAATAAGAAATCCCCATTGGGGTAAATATCCGACCTTCTACACCCGGTAAGGTAAAAATTGGCGAAAAAACAATAATTCCAATTAGAGTTGCCCCAATCAACGAATCGCGTACCTCTTGAGAACCTTCAAAAATAATTTCTAGTGGGTGTAGTGGATTTTCAGATGTTTTATTTTCCCGCAGTCGGCGATAGGTGTTTTCACCATAAACAATTGCATCATCAATCGCAGTCCCAATGGCGACTGCCAAACCCCCTAAAGTCATTGTATTGAGTCCTACTCCTAACCAAGAAAGCGCCAACAATCCAAACAGCAATGTGAGGAAAAAATCTAGCAAACACACTGCAAGCGTGCGCCAATTCATTAAAAATGGAACCAGAATCACCGCTGCAATAATGCTCCCTTGAATTAAAGAGGAGCGGACGTTTTCGACCGAAGATGCGATATAACTATCTTGGCGGAATGTAGTAATAACTTTAATACCTTGAGGTAAAGCTGCTTTGATTTCTGTCATGGCTTTTTCCACTGCACGGCTAACAGTGGGAGTATCGGCAAGCGGTTGTTTATTAACCATTAAAATAATTGCAGGTTTGCCGTTAAAACTGCCATCACCCCGTTTAATTGCAGCACCAATTTCCACATCTGCAATATCTTGCAGCCGCACGGGTACTCCATTACGCGCAACGATTGTTGATTTTTTTAAGTCTTCAATGGATTCAATTCTGCCAATACCCCGAATCAACTTTTCTGTATCGGGTGTAATAAAATAGCCTCCCGGAGCATTTACGTTAGCGGCTTGAGTCGCGTTAACTACTTGTTCTAAAGTAATATTAAAGGCTTTGAGTTTTTCTGGATCTACTAATACTTGGTATTGACGGATATCCCCTCCAAAAACTAAAACTTGGCTCACACCAGGAACTGCTAAAAGGCGGTTTGTGACTTGCCAATCAACAATTCGCCGTACTTCCATCAAGTCGATTTTGGATTTTGGCTCGTTCCCTGGATCCTGCCTGGGAACGCCGATTTTGGATTGGGGATTCTCGTCCTCCTCGACTGTAAAAGCGTATTGGACAACCAAACCAATCGGCGAGGTAGTGGGGGAAATTTGCGGTGTTTCTACTCCTGGCGGTAGTTTACTAATTGCTTGTTGCAGTCGTTCGGTGACTAATTGGCGTGCTTGATAAATCTCAGTTCCCCAATTAAATATTACCCTCACCGCTGAAATTCCCGCCGCCGAGGAAGAACGGACTGCGGTTACTCCCGGTGTACCATTAATTGCACTTTCGATTGGTAATGTTACTAGGGATTCGACTTCTTCAGGTGCGAGTCCGGGTGCTTCAGTTTGAATTTCAACTTGGGGTGGTGCAAAAGCTGGTAATACATCTAACGGCATCTGAGGAATGACGTAAAATGTCCAAAGCGAGACGATAACTGTAGCTAATACGACAAGCCAGCGGCGGTCAATTACCCACCTGACAATGTGACTGAGCATGTTTTAGATTTTGGATGGATTGCGCCCACTTTTAAGATGGGTTCTTCAATGCTGAGTTTCCCATTTGACATCCTCCCCACCCTAAGCCCTGGCGCTACGCGCTGCGGTCTTTGAGGGTGGGGATTCCTCGGAGCTTTGGCGTCGCCTCCGAGTCGCTACAGCCTTGCGACTGTTACTTCCTGCTTCATAGCACCCGCCGCCATCCTCTGAGGATTTTGGTCTTACGGTCGCTCCACAGGCTAACACCGTGAGTCCCACGGCTAAAATGTTCTTCCCGGCATTCTGATCTCGGTCGTGGTGAACATTGCACTTGGGGCAGTCCCACTCACGGACTGATAGCGGCATTTTGTCCATGATGTGACCACAACAAGAACACCGCTTGGAACTGGGAAACCACCGATCAACTTTGGCAAGGTCACGCCCGTACGAGTTCGATTTGTATTCCAACTGGCGTAACGCTTCCCCCCAACTGCCTAACCAGATTGCTTGAGCTAACTTATGATTGCCTAACATCCCTTTGACGTTCAGCGTCTCAACTGCGATGACTTGGTTTTCGCGTACCAATTGAGCCGCGATCTTGTGCAAGTTGTCTTTACGGATGTTGGCAATCTGCTCGTGTTTTTTTGCTAAGGCTAACCTTGCTTTCCGACGATTGTTAGACCCTTTTTGTTTTCGAGCTAAAGACTTATTCAATCGTCTCAGCTTTTTGATCGCTTTCCTGAGTGACTTGGGATGCTCAAATTTCATCCCGTCACTGGTTGTCACCAGCGATGAAATTCCCATATCTAAACCAACCTGTTTGGTTGATTTTGGATTTGGAAGAATCTTCACGTCGCACATAATCGACACAAACCATTTACCGGCAGGCGTGAGTTTAATCGTGATTGACGATGGATTTGCGTTTCTGGGCAGTTGTCGCGACCACTTGATATTGAGTGGCTCATCCGATTTTGCCATGAACACTTGACCGTCTTTGAGTGTAAATGCTGCCTTGGTAAACGTTGCCGATCCACCATTGCGCTTCTTCAAGAAGGTGGGATATTTCGCTCGTCGTTCAAAGAAGTTGGAGAACGCAGACTGCAAGTGCCTGAGAGATTGTTGCAATGGCACTGACGAAACATCCTTGAGAAACGAGAGATCTTCCTGCTTCTTCCACTGGGTTAGTGCAGCAGAGGTTTCGTTGTATCCAATGCGTTTCTGTTCTTGATAGAACGCTTCAGTTCTCATTGCTAACGCTCGGTTGTAGACCAGCCGCACACAGCCTACCGTTTGCCGCAACAAGGTTTCTTGCCCTGGCGTGGGGTAGAACCGATAGCGGAAAGCTTTCTCCATGAGCGTTTCGTTCTTGATTTGAATTTCTTACATTATAGCCGATATTTTGTCAGACAGGATTGCTCTCAGGATGAAATTGAGTCGAAGCCGTGTTGTCGCGCGCGCACTCACCAAGTTACAGAAACAGCACTTACCCACCCCTGGTCAAAAAATGGATGGCTAATGGCTAATGGCTAATTGCGAGCTTGTCATATCATGTCCGGTTAATTACTTATAATTAAAAACGTCGACCCGTCCGGTGCGTCAGGAGCGTCTGGGCGTCAGCCCGAATTATAAGTATTCAACCGGACATGATATCAATTGCCTCCTCCAGCAGCCATTAGCAATTAGCTATTAACAGTTACACAACCGTTGCCTAAGGACATGATATTATCCGGTAAAGTGACGGTAAAACAAGTTTGATTATCCTGACTTTTCACCTCCATAATACCGCCCAAATGAGCCACCAATTTTTTCACTAACGCTAGTCCCAGTCCCGTTCCGCCTTGTTTCCAAGGATCCGTACTGGGAATGCGGTAGAACTTATCAAAAATGCGAGATAATTCACTATCGGGAATTTCAACTCCCGAATTGCTAACGCTCAATTGAATTAACCCCGGTTTAGCAGAGGCGGTAACGGTAATTTGTTCGTTGGAGGGCGTATACTTACAGGCGTTATTGAGCAATTCGGTGATAATCCGCTCCAAGCTGCCTTGGTCGCATAAAAAAGGAGGTATTGTAGGGGAGATATTCACCTGTAAAGTCTGCTGGCGTTTTTGAGTGCTTTCCAGAAAGGGTGCTACGAGTTGAGGTAACCAATCCGATAGTTGAATAGCTGCGGGTTTTAGGGGTTGCTTCCCGCCTTCGAGTCGCTGTAAATCTAGTACGTCGTTAATTAGGTTAATTTCGCGATCGCACTCGTTTTGCAAGATTTGGAAATAGCGAGCTAATTTGCTTTGTTGTGCTTGAGGTTTGGCTAATTCATCGAAAAATGGTAACTCGCGATTGAGATTTATACCTAACATTTGAATTGCCATTTTCATGTTGGCGACTGGGGTGCGGAGTTCGTGGGAAATCGTGCTGAGGAATTCATCTTTGAGGCGATTGAGTCGTTCCAATTCGGTGACTTGTGCTTCGACAGCGTGGTAGAGTCGCGCTTGACGAATTGCGCTCGCGCACTGAGAAGCGACTTGCTGCACCAACCGAATTTCTACTTCGTTAAACGTATCCTCGTGCTGCTTGAATAACCACAGATCTCCCAAGGTCCGTTGGTTATCGACAATTGGACAAGCGAGGATGGAAATTTCTCCCTGCCAGCTAGGGATGCGAATGCAAAACTGAAAATACTGCCGTTGCAGCAGCTGCTGATACCATTCGGCGCACTCAGTCATCGGCACCACTTTCCCCTGAACCCCAGGCATGTCAGGGGTATACTCGTAGCTAATCGTAGCTGTGGCTCGCTCGAGATTGTATAAAGCCGCATTGCAACCCCTCAAACCCAAAACTCGCACTAATTCCTGGACGGCGGTATGCAAAATCTGGCTTTCGTCGAAACTATCGCGCACTTTGTCAGTGATGCGCTTGAGCATCGCTTCAAAGTTGAGCGCCTGTTCGAGTTCCGCCGTGCGAATGTTGGAAACCCTCACCGGGTTGTTTAGCAAGCGCGCGGTTTGTTGTTGTTCCCTCGCAGAAAGTTTTTGCATCTGCTTGTATTGGGCAATTTCTTGTTTAAGTTGCGCAATGGTTTGAGCTTGAGCTTTCAGTTGCTTTTGAGCGCTTTTGTTCGTTGTTTTCTGCTGCTTTTTGTGGCTGATATCTTTCAGCAGAATTCGCCAACCGACTATCGTTCCCTCTGAGGAACGCACGGGTGACGCGGTAAAATTCACCCTGAGAGATTTTCCCCCAACTTGCACTACGGGCATTTCCCATTCTCTGGCGACTTCGCTGCTATCCCATCTTGAAAGTTGGGTGCGAAACTTAGCTCGTTGCCATCGCGGGATAAAATCATCTAGGGATTTGCCTAGCAAGCGATCGCGACATAGCTTTAATAAATTGGCTGCTGCACAGTTCGCTTCTAAGATTCCACCCTCCCCATCCGTCACCAAATACCCATCCGGTGCCAGCTCAAACAACTCCTGGTAGCGCCGACGTTCCGCTTCGATTCCTAGACAGGTGGCGTTCAACCCTACCTTGGACCGTTGCACTTCCTCAACGTCTTCTTGTAGCGAACCCAACCTTTGGCAAAATTTAGCGATCTCAAGCGCTAATTTCTGCTGCTGCGGTTTCGACAATTGGTGAGTATACTGGGACAGATCCTCCATTCCTTCTAGGAAGTCTTCTATTTGCTGCTCAAGCTTTTCTACCGTTTTTCCTGTCATGTACGTGCCTCAAGCTGTCCTCTGAGCCTAAAAACTATTATCAACAAGCCCGCGAGCGATCGTTACTACACCTACGATCCACCCCTAAGCCTCAAATGCTTATGGTGGCATGGATTGATAATATCTGTCTTCAGAAATAGCCGTAATTTTGCTACAAAAAACTTTAGGTATATTCACCAACACGCCAACCGTGATTAAATAATTTTATAGATATTTAATTGGCTGAGAGCGATTAGGGTATAGGGGGATACATTTAACTTACCTATAGAATGTATAGCTAGCTTCTATCCTTCCCATCCTCTATCTGGCGCTATGATTAAAAATACCAATTAAATCGACTACATCTTATAACTTAGATGTATAAAACCTCAGGGTGCAATCTATGAAATTGTCACAAAAGCCACGATTAAGCCGTTCGGTACAGAGGTTGGATCAATGACTAATTTAACACCCGTTACTACTTACCAAACCATCCCGATTTACCTGAATAAACTTAAGAAAAATAAAGGATGCTGGCTCCAGTGGGTCTACCAAGGCATTCAATACGGTGTGCCTGTTACTACCGTAAATGAAGCTCTACTAAAGGCAAAGCAGGTGATTGATGCGACGCTGGCGTTGCAAGCGCAAGCAATGGGAAGGTCGGCTTAAAAAGTAAAACTTGTTTCTAGTCCTATCCTTTTTTCCGCGCTCAAGAACTTTCCCAGCCAATTCTGAATCCAATGTTAAAAAAAAGTAACAAAGCCCGCTGACGGCGGGCTTTGTTTAGCGGTATTTAGTTAAGTTTTGGAGCAATTGCTTGACATTTACAGGACTGACGCAAAATTTCTCTAAGTAGGGTGCGTTAGCGATAGCAAAATTTCTCTAAGTAGGGTGCTCTCTTCGAGCAGAGTACGGCACCATTATTGAGCCACACCCCGCTCTAAAGAGACGGGGATTCAGGCCAGGAATTAAAGTTAGCTTTTCGCTCATCAATAGCTATCTGGCTAACCGTTTCTGGCTTCATGCAGAACTGCTCTGAGGGTGAATGACTCAGCCTACGTTCGGACGCGCCTACTTGTTCGCAGTTGATTTGAAAGTCCTTCCATGCCTGCATTAAGTAAGGCTCCGACCTTTCCCACTCACTTTGAGCAAGATGCAATAGAAGGTTATCTTCGTCATTGACATATCTACTCAGGTATGCACTAAAAAGATCGCGATGCATCACAACTCCTGTTTGGTCATAGTGAACGCGCTCTGAAAGTTTTTTCTTAATCCGTTCACCAGTCAAATGGGTTTGCGACAGTGCAGTACGTGAAGTAGAAAACTTAATTAATTGCCCACCGGCACTTACAGCCTTGCGTGCTAATTCAGATTGGACAAAACCGGGAGACTTAGCAGAAATAGCTTTACCATATCGCCTCTGCCATGCCTTCACCGATACATTTTCAGTTTTGATCTGATTACCATGTCTCAAAATCTCATTGACAATTCTCCGGTTTTGAGACTTAGCATAAGCGCTCTTACGCCGCTCTATTTCTCGCTTTTTACGAGCTAACTTTTGATATGTTTTAGACTTTTTCCATTGGCGACTACCCGGTTTTACTTTACCTTTCT
>NZ_BLAY01000023.1 GCF_020521235.1 Microseira wollei NIES-4236
GAACAGATGCGGCAACAAAGACCCCAGCGTCGCCAGCAACCCTCCCCGTAGGGCGGTAGGGCGGTAGGGAACATGAGGTAGGGGCACGGCATGATCGGTAGGGGCTAAGGCTAAAGTAAGCTTTGTCCCTAAAGGCAAAGTTTTTGAATGCCGTGCCCCTACCATGTTTGGCTGACGGCAGAACAAAAGCAGCAGCTGGAACAGATGCGGCAACAAAGACGTCAGCGTCGCCAGCAACCCTCCCAGTAGGGCGGTAGGGCGGTAGGGGCACGGCAGTAGGGGCTAAGGCTAAAGTAAGTTTTGTCGCTTTGGGCAAAGTTTTTTCAATGCCGTGCCCCTACAATGTTTGGCCTCGTCGTGGGTAAGTCCTGGTTTTTTGCATGTTCCCTACAATATTGCGTCACGCCCAATACAAAACCGCCGTAAAAACCATTTCTCTTCTAGCATTAGAAATGGTGACAAAAATTATTTCCCTCCAACTGCTAGAACAATGGCTTTCTTGCGTCAGTATGTTTTTCCGTTTTTAATTGTGGCGATGTTTTTGGTTGCCCTAGTAGCAGTCAGCGCCCGCATCTTTTTGCCCGCCGATCTGGCAGCCCCCGCGCCCCAAGTTGAAGCACCAGCGGCTGAACCCGTAGCAACCCAGCTATCGGTTACCTCACCCAATTAGCAATTAGCAATTAACAATTAGCTATTGGGTATGTCAATTTTGCTACCACCAGGCTACCAGCTGCGCAGCGGATCGAGTTTAAATCGGGCGATGCTGGTAAAGTTTATGCAAAAAACTTACCAAGAGTTTGACCCAGAAAGGGATTTTTCCCATCTAGCTCAAACAGTCGAGCAATATTTGTCCAAAGATACGCCGCTTTGGTGGGTAGAATTTTTAGACGAGGAAGATAAGGAAGATAAGGAAGATAAGGAAGCAGTATTGCTCAACCGCTCAAGAGCTCACCCGCTCACCTGTTCAAGAGCGATCGCTTCCCTCTGGATCGGTAACGCCGTCGATCAGCTAAAAGGATCCCGCCACACCCACATTTTTTTGCTCTACGTCGCGCCAGAACACCGCCGCAAAGGCATCGGCACGGCTTTGATGCATCATGCTGAAGATTGGGCTAGGGCGAGAGGCGATCGCCAAATTAGCCTGCAAGTGTTTCTATCCAACCAAGGCGCCGTAAATCTTTATCAGCAGCTAGGCTACCAAACTGAGTCGCTTTTGATGGTTAAATCGATAAATTGATCGGATTTCCCCTCAAAAGTCAGGTGGCATCAGGTCGCAGGTGATGGTAATTTTACTTTATATGTATGACGAAGATGACCTGAGCGTAATCGATCCGGATGCCGATCTAGACAGTCCTTTAGATCGGCTAGATCCGCTCGATGCCGAACCGGAAGAAACTAAGCCCAATCCAGATGCGATGCTGGCGTTACTGGAGTCTGGCGCAACGCCACAAAAAACGATCGCAGCGCGAGCGTTTTGCGAAATTCAGGACGAACGGGCTATTCCCCATCTGATTCGCTTGTTGACGGATGCTTGCCCCTTGGTGCGGGTAAGTGCTGCTTATGCTTTGGGACGAAATCCCAGCCCGGATGCAGTTGAACCGCTGATAACTCAGTTAAACCGCGACTGGAACGGCTACGTGCGAAAGGGAGTAGTCTGGGCATTGGGAAATTGCCGCGATCGCCGCGCCTTAGCCCCCCTGCTAGATGCCCTCAAAACGGATATTTCCGCCGTGCGACTGTGGGCAGCTAGTGGGTTAGCCCAAATGGCAGAATTAGGCTACGATGCCGTTGTAGCAGCCGTTCCCCCGGTGATTGAAGCTTTAATCCAAGACCCAGTAGCAGCAGTTCGCAGTAACTGCGCTTGGTCGTTGGGGCAACTGTGCCGCGAACTTCCCTCTAACGTAGTCTATGCCGGTGCGATCGACGCCCTAATTCAAGTTTTGGAAGAAGACGAAGACATGGGAGTGCGAGAAGACGCCAAAGCCTCGCTGTTGCGAGTTGGCGATCCTCGCGGTTTACAACTGATTGAAGCGATGCAACAAGAAGAGTTAATCTGATGGGTCGGCTTGAAGAGGACGCGGGGAGGCACCGGACGCGGGGAGGCACCGGACGCGGGGAGGCGGAGAAATCCCTTGTCTAAAGTCAGGGGATTCAAACAAGAAAATTGGTTTTTATTATCCACGAATAAATTTGCTGGCTCTGCGCCGGATGCTTCGCTCTGGAGAAAACCTGTCCTCCCTTTCTGGGCGTCTCCCTTTCTGGGCGTCTTTGCGTCTTATTCGTCAGACTGGTGAGTTTGGGGGGTGACGGATACCGCCTCGATATATTGGCTTTCCATCAAAAAAGCTCCTTTAGCGAAGCGAACTCCCCAATACCCCCCAGGTCGCCTGTCCAGGATAATACCTTCTTCCCCAATGCGAATCACATCGGGGGGACGCAGCATCGGCATCGGTTCGGCTGTTTTAACGTAGGCTGGTAGTGCTACGACTCGGACTTTATCGCCAACGGTAAATTCTTTGGTCATTGGTAATTGCTAATTGCTAATTGCTAATTGCTAATTGCTAATTGCTAATTGCTAATAGGTAATAGGTAATGGGTGAAAAGTTTTCCTATTACCTATTAACCATTAGCAATTACCTAATCTAAATTTACTCAGGGTGCTTGCCAAATTTTGTGATGGTAATCTTCTAAATTGGCATGGGGATCAACTGGTGGGTGGTCGTGGTGATGGTGATGGTGATGGTGATGGTGGTCGTGGTCGTGGTCGTGACTGTGACTGTGACCGTTACTGCTAACAGATGCTAAGCGGAATTTGCACATTTCGCAATTCATTTGTACCTGTCCCAGTTGGGTTTCGATTTCCCTTTCCCGCAGGACGGAAAATAGCTGGGGATGCAGCCCCATTTCTGGTAAGCAGGTCATGGCAATATCGGGGTATTGTTCCTGTTGTTGGGCGGTGATATCGCATATTTTTTTCACCAGAAGACCTGTAAACAGAAAGTAGGGCAGGACGATAATACGCTGAGGTTGGTAAAGTCGGGCGCGACGGAAACCTTCTTCTAAACGGGGGTGGGTGATGCCGATAAAACAAGTTTCAACGGTGAGGTAACGGCTGCCTTCCCATAAAATACGGGCGAGTTTATATACGTCGCCGTTGGCATCGGGGTCGCTGGAACCTCTGCCGACAAATAGCACAACTGTGTCTTTTCTGTCAATCTGGGGATGGTCGAGGGCGGCGAGGCGATCGCGCCACAATTGCAAAATACCGGGTGTAATCCCAAAATGCCGCCCGTAGTGAAAGTTTAACTGGGGATATTTCGCCTTTGCCCGGTCTAATTCGTTGGTAATGTCAAACTTATTGTGTCTGGCTGCAAATAACAGCACTGGCAGCACGGAGAAGTCAGTATAGCCTTGTTCTACGCAGCGATCGATCCCTTCCCCAATCGTAGGGCCGGTGAGTTCCAAGAAACAAGGCACTACTGGGCGCGAATTGTCCAATGCTTGATAAGCAGCGGCAAAATCTAAAAAGCACTGCCGTCCATCATTGTCCCTGGTACCGTGACCGATCATTAATAGCGGACGTTGTAGGGGCAGGGGAGGTAGTAACTGGGAGGGTAGGGTAAGATTGGTTGGATCTACAGTTTGCATCTAGGTTAAAGCTCCTTTCCCGTGCCAGGCAGGAAATTAGAGGTTACGGGTAACATTTAGGTATTCTGGCTCGCGATCGCTCGCTTACAGTTGCCGCACAGCCTCGGACTTACACCGACGTTTCCCTATTGTGTTACCTTTGGGTTTGCCTTGTTATCTTAGCGGATAACTTCCGCTTCCAGAATCCGGGGGAGGGGGTAAGATTTTAGATTTTAGATTTTGGATTTTAGATTTTAGATTTTGTCAATCAGCATTTTGAATGATAAAAATACAAAATTTATTTAAATTTTAGTTTTAAAATTTTCGGTAAATATCATCAATACTCGCCGCGTCGCCGCGTCTTATTTGTTAATCAAGTTGGCAGCGATCGCTTGCTGCAAGCGATCGCTGCCTCAAGCTTAAACCTGGTATAACTCTTGCACCTGGGTTAACGGCACCTCCCAAAGTAATTCTGGTTGCCAGGTATTCACATCAAGCTGAGAATTTCGCCCCCGCTGATAAGCACGCCATAGAGCGTTCCAACTTATATTTAGCGAGTGTTTGTGAATTATTCTTAAAAGTCCAAATCCCAGCAGTAGGTGAGCGAGTCTAAACTTGGAACCGAGTAAAAATGCTTGAACTTCCGCTTCGCCGATGGGATCGGTGCCGTAACCCGTGAGGACGTGAACGGCATCGTGCAATTGTTTGCGACGCGGCCCCGTTGTGAAAGGTTGTAAGTTATTCTGGTCGAGAAAGTCGGCTAAACTGCGTCCAAAAGTGCCCATAGTCAGCTGGCGCAACTGCTCAATTTGCACAATTTGCGGCACGTTTGTTCGCAGCAATTCCGACCTGCGATCGATTAAATCTAAAAATACTGGAACGAAGGGAGTAGGGTTGGGTGTAGTAACAGAAGAGTTCATACTTTTATAATTATAGGCTTGTTTGTAGTAAGGACTTCAGTCCTTAACTCTCCAGCAATGAGGACCAAAGTACTCACTACTAACCGATGAGATTGATTAAGTTGTTATGGGTCATTTGCTACTTTCAATGACCCATAACCAATTTGATTAGGAAGTTTGTTGCTGCATTAGAGAACGGACATTTTGCAGAATTTGCTGCCGCTGTTCGGGGGTGATAATATTGGCTATCTGGGTGCGAGTTGACTCAAAAGTTGTTCGCAGTTGTGTTTTCTGTTCGGGGGAAATATCGATGGATGCGAACGCATTCCGCATTCCCTCACCTCGTGCTAACGCCGCCTGCAACTGATTTTGCTGTTCTGATGTTAAAATGCTCTCCATCTGAGCGCGAGTTTGGGTGCGAAGTTGAGCGAGTTGATTTTCTTGTTTCTGGGTTAGTTCGATCCCCGATAGCATTGGCGGTAGCATTTCAGGTGGCGTCAGGGGTGAGGCATGGATAGCAGGAGCATTGAAAGGAATGACGAATACAACGGTTGCAGCTACCATTGAAATCAATTGGCGTTTCATTTGGCTTTTCTCCTTGACTTTGCTTTGATGTCTCAATCGTAAAAAATCAGACGTTTAACTCCATGAGAAAAAAGTCACAAATCTAACCCTGACAAAAGTAAGATATCCTACCATGACTTTTGTCATGGGTCAGGTATCCGCCACAGGATGGGAAAAATATATGTTCTCCGCCGACGCAACTGAATTAAATTTACAAAGCCTCTTGGTTGATACCGCAAATATTCCAGGTTTGACCTACATTCCAGATTATATTAATGCATCGCAAGCCGAACAATTGCTGTTTACGATTGACCAAAAAATCTGGTCTACCCAATTAAAACGAAACGTGCAACATTACGGATATAAATATGATTACAAAAAGCGTTTAGTAGATCCTGCGATGAACTTGGGTGCTTTGCCAAATTGGGCCCAGGATATCGCCCAAAAATTATACCTCGAAGGTTTAACGGAAAAAATCCCAGACCAAGCGATCGTCAACGAATACCAACCCGGACAAGGTATTGCCAGTCACATCGACTGCGTACCTTGCTTTGGCAATACAATTATTTCACTTAGCTTGGGCGGTACTTGTGTAATGGAATTTACTCATGCTAAAACAAAGGAAAAGATTCCAGTATTATTAATGCCTAGAAGTATAATTATCCTGCAAGGCGCCGCCCGCTATGAGTGGCAACACGGCATTGTCCCCCGTAAAACCGATAAGTATCAAGGTAGGGAATTTGTCAGAGATAGAAGAGTTTCTCTAACATTTAGAAAAGTGCTTTTGTCCGAAGAATCAGACTAAAATATAAAATCTAAGATTGCTATGAGTCGCTTTATTGAAATTAAAACGCATCCAATTCGGTTTTTGCTATATCTTGAGTGGATATTGCTGTTTATCGTGGCGCTAACGGAACTGCTGCCAGATCCAGTTGACAAATTGCCTCGGTTGTCGCTGCTAAATCTATTTTGTGTGGGTTCTTTGTTTATATTGGGGTTAAAATTACCCCAGGTAGGGCGAATCGATAAATTAGTCTATACTCTTGTCGAAATCAGCATAATTTTAGCAGCATCAATAGTGGGGGAAATTCGCCTGTTTCCAGTTTTATATTTAATTTTAACTCTCCGCAGTTGCTTGATTTTTGGGAAAGGGAAATGCTTGGCTATTATGGTGTTAGCGTTTGTGTTATTTCTGGTGACGCTAATTTATCGGTTTCAGACTTTCACTTTCCCGCTTCGCCCCGCAGTCCCAGAAAGATTAGAATTTATTTTATTGGGTTTTGCTATGTTTTTTGGACTGGTTTTGGTATTTTTATTTTTATTGGTCAATGCGGTATTATCCGAACGTCAAAGTCGGGAAGAACTTGCCCTTGCTAATGCTGAACTCCGCAAATATGCTTTAAAAATTGAAGATATGGCAACGCTACAAGAACGTAACCGCATCGCCCGCGATATTCACGATTCTTTAGGACATTCTCTCACGGCTTTAAACTTGCAAATCGAAACCGCTTTAAAATTGTGGCGATCGCATCCTACTAAAGCCGAGTATTTTTTGGGAGAAGCAAAAAGATTGGGTTCAACGGCATTAAGAGAAGTGAGGGAGTCTGTCTCGAAGTTGCGATCCGATCCGTTGGAGGGGAGGGATTTACAGGAAGCGATCGCGCACCTGATTCAATCTTTTCATTCTACGACGGGTGTATTGCCAAATTGCAGTATTTATCTGCTTAATTCGATTCCCGCTGAATTAAAGGTTTCCATCTATCGCATTTTACAAGAAGCTTTAACTAACATCTGCAAACATGCCCAAGCGACTCATGTAGAGATTCAAATCATGACAACTTCAACCGACATATATCTGATAATTGATGACAATGGCAAAGGCTTTAATTTAAAACAAAATACTACGGGTTTTGGACTGCAAGGAATGCGCGAACGCACCCAGTCACTGGGCGGTCAATTGGAAATTCAAACTTCGCTGCGTAAGGGATGTAGAATTACAGCAAGTTTTCCTTTGTGAATTGCTAATGGCTAATTGGTAATTGCTAATTGCTAATTGGTAATTGGTAATTAATCCATTAGCCATTAGCCATTAGCCATTAGCCATTAGCCATTAGCCATTACCTATTAGCCATTAGCCATGAGCCATTAGCCATTAGCCAGCCATGAGCCATTAGCCATTACCTATTAGCCATTAGCCATTAGCCATGAGCCATTAGCCATTACCTATTAGCCATGAGCCATTAGCCATTAGCCATTAGCCATTAGCCATTACCTATTATGATTCGTTTATTGCTGGTGGATGACCAACATTTAATCAGGCAGGGATTAAAAGCTTTGCTCGAGTTAGAACCTGATTTAGAAATAGTCGGAGAAGCTGAGAATGGGTCAAGGGCAATTCAAATGGTAGAAATCGTAAAACCAGATGTGGTTTTAATGGATGTGCGGATGCCAATAATGGATGGCGTAGCAGCAACGCGGGAAATTTGTCAGCGCTTTCCTAGTACAAAAGTTTTGGTTTTGACAACGTTTGATGATGATTATATATCTGAATCCCTGCGCTTTGGGGCGGTAGGATATTTGCTCAAAGATACCCCTTCTGAAGAGTTAGCGGCGGCGATTCGGATGGTGCAAAAAGGCTATACTCAACTAGCACCGGGGTTAATAGAAAAAATGATAGCGAAAGTTGCTGCACCCCCACCGACAAAAGCTATTAACTTACCTCCTGGATGGAACGAACTAACCCCGAGGGAAAAGGAAGTTTTGCGTTTAATTGCTGCGGGTGCGAGTAATCGAGAAATTGCGCGATCGCTTTATATTACAGAAGGCACGGTAAAGAACCACGTCACGAATATTTTAAATCGTTTAGGGTTGCCTTCTCGCACGCAAGCGGCGATTTTTGCCAATACATTTTTGCCGTTACTGGAATAATTGCAAACACTCGTCTTTCAAAACTCCTTTCGTTACTTTTATTTTTCTAAATCCCCGCTTAATAACTTCTTCGCAATCAATATCGATTTGCGATTGATTTGCTGCAATTAAATCGCCAATCGACGCCCCAAAAACAATTTCAGAAATTCCCGCCCAAACACAAGCAGTCGCGCACATCGGACAAGGTTCGCCCGTCGTGTATAGAGTATAACCTGCAAGGGAAGTACTTTGAATTTTAGCGGTTAAAAGGCGAATCGCATTAATTTCTGCATGGGCGGAAGGGTCTTTATCTCTTTGAACCGTGTTATGTGCTTTGATCATAACTTCGTTATCTTTCACAATAACTGCACCGTAAGGTGCGTCTCCTTGCTGCGCTTCTTGGAGCGCCAGCTTCATAAAATCTTCACGTTTCATCTGATTTTTTGTATTAATTGCAACAATTTCTTATTTATACTAATTATCGATTGTTTGGCAACAAATATTTACCCAGCTAATGTGTAGAGCGTGAAAAATTTTATCATTTATCTTAACAACGCCTGATGGAGTAAGGGTGATTTTCTAGTCTATAGTAGAGCCAAAGTCTTTTTGCGGTCAAACCAGTGCTTAACTCTGTATAACTCTAGCATGAAAAAGTATCATAATATACAAAGGATGGTTTTCAATGGATAGGTGGAAATTAAACATCCAGACTTTATCAGGGGTCCCGATGAAGAATAACCCCATTGCATCTATTACGGGGGGAAGTTTTTTGTCTGTGATGGTTTTGTCATGGTTTTATATCATGTCCTTAGGGATCGGTAGTGTATGGATGGCTAATAGCTAATTGCTAATTGCTCGCTTTTCAATTGCCAAAAGAGCCATTAGCGATTAGCTATTAGCAGTTACACAACCGTTGCTATTGGACATGATATTACGCCGATAGCGTGAATGTCTGCTTTCCCTAAAAGCTATCGGTGGCGGCAGAAGACTCAGCTTAAAAGGGTTATCCTTTGTTTAGCCGATGATTGGGAAGGACTTAGCTGTGCAGGCAATTAACGAGAGCCACTATTTACTCAACCACGTCCCCAACAACCCCGCGTTGGGCATCTACCGCGTTTTTGAACCGCAGTGCAATTGGGAACTTTTGCAGTGGCTTTCGCAGGAAGATGTGCCGAAGCAGCAGAAAGAAGCGTTAATCGCAGCTTTAATGGATTTTGACGACGGATGCGGCGATTTTTATCGAATTCGCGCTTATTTTCTCGCAGCATCTGGGATGGGAAAATTCAGGGATTCGCGTCTGGCGGATGCAATTGTCAGGCAGATCGTCAAGTGGGAATTTGGTTGCTTTGATGAGGAAGAACGGGATTGGGCGAGATTTTCAACTATAATTGCCCAAAAAGCGCGGGAGATTCTTAAAGAGACGGATATAGAACGAGCGATCGCAGCGATTGCAGAGTTGATCTCGAATACGTCAGATGAAGCCACCCGCCTGATCGCGGCATACGATTTGGGGCAAATTGGTACGGGAAATCAAACGGCAATTGCGGCTTTAATCCGAATAATACAAACTTCCCAAGCTCAAGCTACCCGGATGGAAGCGATTTCTAGCTTGGGGCAAATTGGTGCGGGCAGTTCCAGAGCGATCGCAGCAATGGTAGAGTTAATCCGCAGCTCGCATAACGAATACACCCGTTGGCAAGCGGCTTACAGCTTAGGAAAAATAGACCCAGGAAATAAATTTGCGATCGCGACTTTAGTCGAATTGATTCAAACCTCTGTTCAGGAATCCACCCGTCAGCTAGCGGCTGGGGATTTAGAAAAAATAGATCCAGGAAATCCTATCGGCATCGCTACCTTAGTGCAGGTAATTCAAACGAGTAAAAATGAAGAAATCCGCTGGCGAGTAACATCTGAATTAAGAAAGCCAGAAGAAGCACTAGAAGCAGCGATCGCCAGTCTGGTTGAGGTGATTCAAACATCACAGAATGACTTTGCCGTCTGCCAAGTGGCTTCGAGTTTGGCGCAAATTGGCAGCGGCAATCAAAGCGCGATCGCAGCTTTAGAAGAGAAAATTCAGAAATCAGAAAGCGAATACACCCGCTGGCAAACGGCTTATAGTTTAGGGAAAATAGACCCAGGAAATCCCGTCGCAATCGCTGCTTTAGTCGAGTTAATCGCAACCACTAAAAATGAATACGTGCTTTGGCAAGCAGCGTCTAGTTTGGGAAAAATAAACTCAGGGAATGAATTTGCGATCGCGTCTTTGGTGAAGCTGATTGAAACATCTAGCAATCAATCGATCCGTCAGCTATCGGTTTATAGTTTGGGGCAAATCTGCACCAACAACGAAACCGCCATCGCAGCGTTAGTGGGGTTAGTTGAGATTTGCGATAATGAATCAATTTGTAGAAAAGCAGCAGCTAGCTTGGGTAAAATTGCCAGCGGTAACTCGAGAGCGATCGCAGCTTTAGTGCAGCTAATTCAAACAGTGGATAACGAACAAACCCGTTGGCGAGGCGCTTATAGTTTGGGGCGCATCGCTCCGGGTAATGACGTTGCGATCGCCACTTTGGTGCAGCTAATCAAAACCGCCCTTAACAAACATACCCAACAGCTAGCCGCTTGTTGTTTAGGGCGAATCGGCAACGGCAACGAAACAGCCATTACGGCGTTAGTAGAGTTGATTCAAACCTGTGAAGATGAATCGATTCGCTGGCTAGCCGCTGGGAGTTTGTGGCAAATTGCAGTGGGAAATGAAGCTGCGATCGCTGCTTTAATCGATTTAATTCAGCACTCTGAAGATGAATCAATTCCTCAGCTTGCTGCTTATAACTTGCGGAAAATTTTACAAGGTGATTCTTTTCCAAAAGTCGTTACAACCTTAAAAAAATACTTGGATAACCTTGACAAAAACGACATTAACCGCTATAGAGCTTGCTACGAAGTTCTGTGGTATTGCGCCGAAAACATGACTTACCCAGCCTTTTATCAAGCTTGGCATTCACAATAAAAGGGAAAAAGGTACAGGGTAAAAAGAACAAACAATTACCCATTACCTATTACCCATACCCTCGTTCCCAAGCAAAGCCTTGGGAACGCCATTACCCATTACCATTTTACGCAGCCCCGCTATTTTTCCGGAACAAAATTAGGACGGTTTTCACAATCAGCTTGATGTCATACATCAGGCTCCAATTCTTTTGGTATTCCAAATCCAAGCGAATCACATCCTCAAATTTGCGAATCGACGAGCGTCCGTTCACCTGCCATTCTCCGGTCATCCCCGGTTTAACATCCAAACGCTGCCATTCGGGAACGTCGTAACGCTCGACTTCATCCGGCGTTGGCGGTCTGGTTCCCACCAAACTCATTTCTCCTGTAAGCACATTCCAAAACTGAGGTAACTCATCCAAACTCGTCCGCCTGAGAAACCGACCTACCTTTGTAATGCGAGGATCGTTGTCATTTTTGAACAGTTTGTTACCATCCAATTTATTTTCAATTTGTGACTTGAGTGCTTCGGCATTTGTACACATCGAGCGGAATTTCCAGATGCGAAACTTTTTGCCCAACCAGCCGCAGCGGGTTTGAGCGAAGAAAATCGGTCCCGGACTATCCAGTTTAATTGCTACGGCAATCGGAATAAACGCAATTCCCGTAATTGCCAAACCTACCAACGCCCCTACAACATCGATAACCCGTTTGAGCCAAGAACGGACAGAAGGATGGGTAGCGGGTGGTTGAACGTCGCCCGCTTTAGTTGGTGCTGGCGTTTCGCTGGGGGTGCGCTGCTCGATTTTGAACACTTGGTCGAGTCCCGTAAGCGACAACACCGCCATCACTTGAGGACGGACATCCCACAGAATCAATTCAATTCCCTGCTGCTGTGCGGTTTTGAAATTGGTGACCAAGGCTCCCAAACCACTGCTGTCCATAAAAGTGGTCTGGCTAAAATCGAGAATAACCTTGCTAGGAACCGAATTTCCTTGCACAAGCGCTTGAAAAGATTGCTTAAAGGCGACCGCCTCCAGCACGGTTAAGCGAGGGGGTACTGGAATTTGAGGAATCTCGTCCAAGACCTTAACCATAAACTCTACTGATACAAGGGCGCTAACTACACAGACTGAATGCTAAGTTGCAATTCTATGCTAAACCGCAATGTGGGACAGGTGAGCAGGTGGGCAGGTAGGAAGGTGGGCAAAAGGGGCTATGGTGATGGGGAGATGGGGAGATGAGGGAGATGAACGAGGTCAGGAACCTCAGCCTAAAGGCATGAGGCTTGGAAGAGAAATCTAACAAGCCATCCTGACCAGCCTAAGACTTTCCTTGTCTAGGTTTTTTGAGTCACGACACCGGAGAATGCGTAGCTAGTTCCCTGCTCTGTCATTTGCAGTTAAACAGTTTTAAGGTCACTGAAACAGTGCTGCAAGTCTAACAAGCTCTTAAAACATTGGCCTTGCTAACTTTACCCCGAAAGGGAGGCTGATGGCGAGCAAAACACTATGTGTACAGGGTTGCAAGATTCGAGGCGGTAACTGTCCCGCTGAAAGTACAACACAAAAGTACACCGATTCAAGCAACCCCAAGGCAGTAGTGGTAACTGTAAAGCCGTCCGATAAGGACGGGGTTTCTACCCATTTTTCTGATGAGGGAGACTCTGGAAGTGGAAGTAATTTCTTGGCGGACTTACGCCAAGAAACCCGGTTTCTCGACGAAGAAACCGGGTTTCTTACTGGGATCTCTGGTTGCCAAACCGACGATTTTTCAAAGAAACCCGGTTTCTTGGCGTAAGTCCCGATCATCTTGATCACCTGCTTCACCTTCGCAATCTTCCCCATCTTCCCCATCTCCCCATCTCCCCTGCTGCGAAATAGCTCCCCTGCACACCAGCACACCAGCACACCTGCTCGCTCTCCGCGAACAAATCCCAAAAATTTAAGCCAGAATTGGAACTGTTAACCCATTTAGTGGGAGAAAGCGATGATTTGGCAGCGTTTACGTAGAACTATAGCTCCTCTCTTGTTAACAGTTTTACTGCTGGTAACCTCCTGTAGTTCTCAGCCTGCTTCTCGATTTGACAAGGCGCAGCGGGAAAGCACGCAACGAGGAGCCACACCGGCGGTTGTCAAAGAAGCTACACAAGGTAGCGAATTTAACAAATTTTTTCCCAAAGATGGGGATGGTTTTGATCGCGTCTTCGTCCAGGAGAAAAAAGGTTTTGCCGAAGCAAAGCTGAACAAAGGCGGCAAGAACGTAGCCATGCTGTCGATCTCGGATACAGCAAGCACTCCAGAGGCGAGGACTAAATTTCAGAACAGTACTCAACAGATTGGCGGTTATCCAGTCGTTGACCAAGGCGCTAACATCACCGCAGCGCTGGTGGGGAATCGCTACCAGGTGAAAGTCCAATCTCGCGATCCGTCCTTTACCAAGAGCGATCGCGAAGCTTGGCTGGCAAAATTCAATCTTGGGGGTTTGGCGGCAATCAAGTAAGAAAAAGCATTGGCAGGACTTACGCAGGCGGGGCGTTGCAACCCGGTTTCTGGGTCAATCTCGCGCCTCTAAACCCAAGATTTTTCCTATCACCAAAGTTTTTTTGTCTAAGTCCTGATTGGATTAGATCGCAATCTTCACAAAAGGTAAAGAATCGTGAGCAAATCGATTTTTCAATTAGTGGACGAACTGCCAACCAGCAACTTAACCGTGAGTTCGCTGAGAGCGCTCGATTTCGTCATTCCCGGCGAGTGGCAAAACATCGTTGGGTTTGAGAATACCATCCGGGCGGTGACGGGAGAAACCGACCAAGACTTGATCCAGCAAATAGGCGATCGCGCGGTATATCTATTCAACGACCAATCCCAAGGTTACCAGCGCGCCTTGTGGCTGTATCAAACCGTCGATAGCGCCTCTTCTGCGTTGGGTGCAGCAGCTTTAGCCAACAAAGTCGGCGAGCAAGTCTCATTTCTCGGTTTCTTAAGCAACCTGACTCCCAAAGCCGAAAAAGCGCAAACCATCGACCTCGCGGTGAAATTAGTCGTCGAATTGGTCGCTTTCTGCCAAATTAACGGCATTCCCGGCGACAGCATCGGCGACTTTCTAGCCGCATTGGGCGACTATTCCGGCGAGTCTTTGATGCGGATGGCGGCGCTGGTATGCTTTGATGGTCTGATTCCCCTCGGTCCAGACTTCATCCAAAAAGCCCTAACGTCCGTCAACAGCATGGGGGCATCGGACTTAGAGCAAAACCAGACCTTTAAAGGGGTCAGCAACCTCATCCCCGGTGGAAATGCCGCTGGTAAGCTGGGTTTCATTACCCAAAGCTTCGATTCCGTCTCTGGGTGGATGAGCGACTTCGTCAACTCTCGCGGTTTGACACCCCAAAATGTTGTCCACAACCTGTCTAGCTTTATCGAGATTGCAGAGGACAAATTAGACTATCTCGGCGCTTTCTTAGACGTTTCGACCAATTATTACGAGCATACCGGGATTCAAACCCTGGCTCGCCGCTTGATCGAACGCGCCGTCGCCGAAATTTAGCTCTTGAGCAGGGGAGCAGGGGAGCTGTAGGGGCGGGTTTTACCAATTAAACCGTGGAAACACGTAATATATGGTAAAACCCGCGTACAAATAGGGGCGGGTTTTACCAATCAATACGTGGAAACACGTAATATATGGGAAAACCCGCGTACAAGTAGGGTCGGGCTTTACCAATCAATCCGTGGAAACACGTAATATATGGGAAACCCGCCCCTACTAAAAACGAACTAAACCCGCTCTTCTTTGTTGGCCTAAAAACCGGGTTTCTGTGAAAGTAGTATCTCGTTAAAGTGCGCCCCTACTCGGTTTTTGGATTTCGATTAAATCTATCTAACAAGAGAATCCGAAAAGCGGTCAAACGAGTCGGTAGTTAATATCAAGCGAGAAGCACTTCCCAAGGAAATCTATGAGCAAAACTAAACCCATCGATGATTTGGTTGATAACCTGCCAACGAGCAACATGACCGTTTATATGTTACGCGCTTTGGACTCAGTTGTTCCTGGCGAATGGCAGAACTTGGTGGGATTTAAAGATACCATTCGTGCTGTTACCGGAGAAACCGACAAAAAAACAGTTAAAAAAATACACGATCGCGCCCTAGAATTATACGAAGATCCTGCCCAAGGATACCAGCGCGCGATGTGGATATACCAAACTGTCGATAGTGCCGATAGCGCCATCGGCGCCGCCGCAATGGCAAATAAAATAGGAGAAAAAATCGGCTTTCTCTCTTTCTTAAATAAACTAACTCCCAAAGCGGATACGCTACAAAGCATAGATTTATGCCTAAAATTGGTCGCAGAATTGCTAGCATTATCCGCAATAAATCGCATTTCGATTACCAATATCAGCTCGCTAGCAAGCACTTTAACTCAATATCACAACGAGTCTTTGATGCGAATAGCTGCCTTGATTTGCGTTGATGGCATTATCCCCCTTGGCCCCGATTTTATCAAGAAAGTACAATCTACTTTGGGCAGCGTCAATCCCGCAGTATTACAGCAAAATTCCACGTACCAAAACCTCAGCAACATGATTCCAGGAGGCAGTGTCAACGATAAGATAGGTTTCATCAATCAAAGCTTCGGCGCGATGCAAGGTTGGATGGGTAATTTCGTCAATTCCCATCACATCACCCAACAAGGATTGCTGATCAACCTGCAAAAATATATGGACATCGCCGATAGTAAATTAGACTACGTCGCCGCATTTCTCGACATGACGACTAACTATTACGAACATACAGGAACTCAAACCGTTGCGCGTCGGGTAATTGAACGCGCTGCAAGAGAGATTTAGACCTTTGCCCCAACCCCTCTCCTAAAACGAGAGGGGCGCAGCAAGGCGAGGTAATTTTTTTGACTAAGCTGAAGAGATTTGCCGGTTTTGTTGGTAAGCGTGTTTATGTGGCAATTAAAACCATGTATAAAAATAAATAAAAATAATTTAACCAGTTGTTGTGAAACAGGCGCAATCGTTAAGTTTTCATTTGTTCGTAAAGTATGAAAGAAGATTGCATCAGCCTGCTTTGGTAAACCAAAAACCTCAAAGAAAAGGTAAAAATAGATATACGCTAAAAATGAAATCACCTATGTCAAAAAATTCTTCCAAAGCGAGATTAATAGAAGTGTTCTCCGCGATTCAAGGCGAAGGACTCAATGTTGGAACGCGGCAGATTTTTATCCGCTTTGCAATTTGCGATTTGCGCTGCCATTTTTGCGACAGTTCCCACACATGGGGTGCGCCGCCGACTTGCACCATCGAGAAAACACCGGGACGGCGGGATTTTGAACTACACGCCAACCCCGTACCCCTAGAAAAACTACTGGAATGGGTAGAGCGACAAAATAAACCGGGGTTGCACGATAGCATTAGCCTGACAGGTGGGGAACCGTTGCTGCACGCTCCTTTCTTGGTGCAATTTTTGCCCCAGGTGCGTGCTTTAACGAAGTTGCCCATTTACCTGGAAACAGGAGGGCATCGTCCGCAACAGCTAGCAATGGTTCTGCCTTATATCGATTCGGTGGGGATGGATATCAAGCTGCCTAGTGTCAGCGGTGAAAATCATTGGCAAGCACACGCAGAATTTCTCCAAAGCTGTTACAAAGCAAGAGTTGAAGTTTTTGTCAAGCTGATTGTTTCTAACAGAACCAATCCAGGAGAGTTAAAACAAGCGGCGCAATTGGTGGCAGCTTGTGACCCGACGATCCCGGTATTTTTGCAACCCGTGACGGCAATCGATCTATCGAACAAGCTGGGGTGTGCGCCGGTGTACCCGCCAGATCCAGACCAGCTTTTGGCATGGCAGGGATTGATGAAGCAAAGTCTCAAGCAGGTACGAGCGATCGCGCAAACTCATAAAATGATCGGTCAGCTTTGAGCGAGAATCTATGAAGCAATCGCAGGATTTTATGAAGGTTTCGTGTAAAAAAGCATACTAGGTTTTAATTTAACCTCGTATTAATATGAATGGAAGATACTGGGAAAAGCTGAATTCCTTGGTATCGAACTTGCTTCAACTAAAACATTGTGTTTCAGGGTTGGGTTCCCTGGTGGCATCTGCCTTATTATTCGCCGGAAACACCAACTCTGCATCCGCAGTTTCCCTGGTTAATACGCTGACAATACCCGGTGGAAGTACGGATTTATTTCCCACCAGTGGCAATAGTGCCAACGTCAACCGTTTAGGGCTGTTTTCCGATCTCTACTACGACCGCCACAAAAACGTGTATTACAGCCTCGCCGACCGAGGGCCAGGTAGTGGCGTGATTCCCTACCAAACTAGGGTGCAAAAGTTTACTTTGGATGTAAATCCCACAACGGGCGCGATTGGCAATTTCAATTTGTTAGAGACGATTCTGCTGACCAAAGACGGTAGCAGTTTTAACGGGTTGAACCCCAGACTACTTAACGGCAATGCAGGAACGCTTGGTTTAAGTTTAGACCCGGAAGGGTTGGCGATCGCAGCCAACGGCAATTTTTACGTCTCGGATGAATACGGCCCCTCTGTGTATGAATTTAGCCCCAATGGGTCATTTATCAGGGCTTTCCAGAAGCCAAACAACTTACTGCCAAAAGATAGCAGCGGCAACCTTAATTATGTCGATGGTCGCCCAACGATTACCAGCGGTCGCCAAGATAACCGAGGGTTTGAAGGATTAACCCTGAGTCCAGATGGTACGAAACTATTTACCCTGCTGCAAGACCCCCTCGTGAATGAAGGCGCAAGTAACGAAGGACGGCGTAGCCGCAACTTGAGACTGATAGAATTTGATACGGCAACGGGTCAAAGTACGGCGCAATATATTTACCAGGTAGAAGCGATCGCAGATATCAACGCCCGCATCCCTGGAACTGACAATGACTTTAGCGCCACGCAACAAGGGCGGAATATTGGAATCAGCGCGATTACCGCACTGAATAACAACGAATTTTTAGTACTTGAAAGAGACAACCGAGGTTTAGGCGAAGACGCCCAAACAAGTGCATTACCCGTTGGCAGCAAGCGCGTTTATAAAATAAATCTCGCCGGTGCAACCAATGTCAGCGGTATTAGTTTAGCCGGGACAAATTCATTACCATCGGGCGTGACGGCGGTTAACAAATCCCTGTTTCTCGACATTGCCGATATTTTGAAAACACAAGGACAAATCATTCCAGAAAAGATGGAAGGTTTGGCGATCGGGCCTCAACTTGCAGATGGTTCCTATGCAATTTTAATCGGAACCGATAACGATTTTAGCGTCACTTCAGGTCAGGGAGATCAACAGTTAGATGTTTGCACGAATGGCACAACCCGTACGCTAGTCCCGATTAATAGCGGTTGTCCGGCGGGGCAACCTTTGATTCCAACTTATCTCTATTCGTTCAAAGCTAGTAGTGCCGAATTAGGTAACTTTGTGCCACCGCAAAAAGTACCCGAACCCACAGCAACTGCTGGGTTAGCGTTATTAGGATTAAGCGGTTTTTGGCTAAAGCGACCCAAGAGGTAACATTATAGCGGATTGCAGTCGTATGAGGTACACATTCGACAGCGGTGTGCCAGCACTTAAGCGTGCTGGCACACCAAGCCAAAAGACTGTACCTCACACGAAAATCAAACGGGAGACTGGTAGCCCCGTCAATTTATTGCGTGGCCCCTAGCTGACGCGGGCGAATTTATTAGCTGCCACCATTATTAAATTTTTTATCTAATACCTTACATCAAACATGGTTTTATAGTACGTTGTTTTTTTATAGTGCATAATGCCGTCAAAAATTAACGCCAAAAAAACAAACTACTATAGCTGAAATTGCCCAGGAGTTGGCGAAAATAATGTCGATTCATACCCTCTTCGACTACCCTAATCAGGATGATAACTTGGCGATCGTACTTTTCTACCAATCTTGAAAAACATACATCCTCAGATAAACCTTTCGTTGAAACTTAAATTTATCTGCACTATAGATGATGTCTAGATGCTCTTGATGAATTCTCAACTCATCTATTTTTATTACTTCAATTTTCATCACTGCACTTTTTCAACATATCGCCTCTCTAACCCCTTATTGAGAAGCAGCGAGCGCTCCTACCAATATTAAATCAGTAAAAGCGATCGCTGCTTCAAGCATCCTAATTTTGGCAGAAAAAATGTGCCTCTATTTCATTTTTCAACCGGCATAATCATAGCCCTGAGAATCGATTCACGAATTATTTGTTCCATGACATCGATAAACGAACCTTCAGCAGTTTCTGTCTTCCAGGGATCTTGGACTACGGTACGAATGACAGTAATAGGTTTAGTTGGGTCTGGAGTCACCCCTAAACGCTCCTGGTACTTTTGGATGAACTCAGGGCCATAAGCTTCTGCCGTGAAATCTGTGGTACTGACAATCATGGGATAATCGTTAATATCATCACCCTCATCAATACTCAGGATCTCATAATACCGCTTATTGAGACGGTTAGCCGCCTCTAAGCTGGTATTGATCTTACCGTCGTCAGTATTCTTGAAGTTCAAAGCGTAGATCAAGATGTTTAAATCCGGTCCTATTTCTTTGAGTGCCTCCATTGCCTCCGGATCTTGAGCAATCTGTTCATTGGTTTTACGATCAATTCTTTCCCGAATAAAGTCAATGGAAATAGAATCTGGAAGTAAAGTCAGAGGCACAATAATAAACGGATCTTGCTCTTTGACCATACACAACAGTCGAGCATAGAGTTTATCACCACTGAAAAGAGCCTGACCCAAAATTCTGCCATAGCCATCTTGGGTGGGTGGAATGACTTTATGGCTCAAATATACCGCTGCTGGGGCTGCACCTGGTTTAGAACCCTCAATCCCATAGATACCAATTGTCGGTTCTGTTTCTCCATGAAAAACGTAGGGAGCAACAAAGGTAACTAAATTCCGCATCGCTGAGTTGCGATAGCACAACGCTCCCGCCGGATAGGGGATGTAACCTGATTTATGGGGATCGACGGTGATCGAGTCAGCAAGGGGAAGTGCTTTAAATTGCGCCTCTACATAAGCACTCAAGGGAGAAATCGGGGGTGCTGTACGTCCAAGGGTAGGTCGATTACAGTCTGCGTCGGTGCGTATTAGGCTAACGAAATATCCCCCCCAAGCAGCATCAGCATGAACGGTAAAGTCTAATCCTTTTTTACTGAATTCGTCTCGTAATTTCAGAATGTCCTCGAGCGGATCAACTGCACTTTCTTCGGTGGTACCCATAACTGCAACCACCGTATAGACAGGGATTTTGTTTTTTACGCAATATTCTAAATCTTGTCTGAGACTATAGCCTTTTAGTCCATCTTCACCAGGTTGAGATTCACTCAGCTCAAGTCTCATCCTGGCATGTTCGTCTACTTCCACATCTATCATGTGGGAGGCTCCAATTCCTAAAACGGCGGCTGCTTTCGGGAATGAGTAATGTTTGCTTCCTGGTACGAAAAAGACGGGAGAGGCAATTCCTTGCAGATAACTATTGGAAAATTCCTGTATGCCTAAATCTTGCACCGAATACTTGGATAAGGCAGCAGATAAGATGCTAGAGGCTTGATTTTCGTCAAAGCCTTTTTCCACTAATTTCTTGGTGATTTGCGTAGATAAGTCTAGGATGCCATCAACCTTGAGGTTTAACAGTTGCCAAGTATCGAGTTTGATTAATAGTTGGTCCTCACGACTTCCAGTAGTGGGTGAGTAGGCATTAATCTTGATATCTTGTGCTACCTGTTTCAAGGTATCATCGTTTAACAAGGCTTGTTGGATAGCAATGGGATAAAATTTCAGATTTCTGGCTGACCAAATAGCCTCTATGTTCGCAACAGTTCCCCCACAAGTGATATGTCCCCAGGCGGGTATTATATTTTCTTTTGATGCTGACTCAACGGGGTATCCTAGCATTCGGCAAAGATCGTTGCCTACCTCGATTTCCAGCTTTGTAGTAACAGTCGATGCTTCAAAAGCCACATTATTAGAGTTGTACAGCATCCCTGCAAAGTAGCCTATCACCGAAGGAATGGTTGTATCCCAACCCATGTGTCCTTGATAGCGCATACTGAAAAAGGGAACGGACTTCTTCAGCTCTTCTAATAAATCGGTATAACTTTTTTCAATTATATCGATCGCTTCTTTGTAGTCCTGTGATTGCTTGATTTCGTCAGTTATATGGCAAGGATCTTCAGGAAAATAACTTTTTCTCCATTCTGCCTGAGAGTCGATTGCCTTTTCTATCAACTCTTTCAGCAGGTCAGCATTTTCTGCTCTTGGACCTAAAAACCAAGCTTCTACCGATCTTGAGCCAGTTGTCTTTAGGTTTATGTTGTCTGCTTTTTTCAAATACTTTTGTATCCTGCCTGTTGCTTTTTCAAAAGCTTTGCTGAAAATCTCTCTTGGAGTTCTCATAATCACCTTCTCCTTCTAAGAGCCAACAGATTCCAGTCAGACTTAACTTTTTCTGCACTTATTCTTGCATATTGCCGTCAATCTTGTCAATGGTATCATCTGTGTCGATTTATCTCGGGAGAGCCTTTTGAATTTTTAATTTTGCATCTGCCCTTGGTATTAAATCAAGTTGCTAGGTAATAACTCAAGTTGCTAGTTATCTCTCTGGGAGCGGCTAATGGCTAATGGCTAATGGCGAGATTGGTAAAAATCCAAGATTAGCAAGCTTGCCAGCTTGCAAGCTTGCAACGCCAAAGTTTATAACTAGCAACTTGCGTTAATAGGTTGTGACAGCGGTAATGGGTAATGGGTAATTGGTAATTGGATTAACCGGAAGTTGCTGTCAACCCCAGTCAGAAACCCGGTTTCTTTGGCGTCAGAAACCGGGTTTCTTTGGCTCGATGTAACTAGCAACTCTAGTTATTACCACCCCCATGTACCTGGGCCACCTTTAAATGGCCCGACAATATCAGCAGTAATCCATCCGCGCCTGCTATGGACAGCGATAGGGGGCAGCGATGGTTTGATTGGCGTTACTGATTAGCGGGATGATTTTGTGAAACCGAGACCGATCTTGTTTGACTGTCATCGACAAATTCATCCCTTGATTGAGCAACGCCACTTGATTCACCCCCTAGAAACCTTTGGTCACTCAACTCTGGGATTCTAGTTCTCTTCGCCGATGGCAATAAAGTTAAAAGCCGACTTTTCTTTTGTCACTGTCAGTTCTGGAGAACCAGTACCCGATTGTTGTTTAAGTCCCAAATCCCAGATATAAACTTGGCATTTTTGGGTGTCTATATCTTTAACAACAATTTGGTTATCAGCGCCCCAATCCTTCAAAGTCGCTACTACAGCAGGAGGAGTCGCGAAAGGTTGGGCAAACATAATTGTATAGATCCCTGGTTCTGGCGATTCTACTGTAAATCCTTCTCCCCCCTGTTTGGTGCTATCTTCTCCCACTGTTCCATAGATAATTTTTTGTGCCATATGTTAATTTCCTCACTTCTCTAGAGCGTGAATGATAGCTTTCTTTGGAGTTGCATACTCGGCAAATTCAACGTTTTGACACTCCCCGATCGCGAGCGAGACGGGGAAACTCTTGCGAGTGCCGTATCTGTTAGATATCCGACTGTCAGCCGTCCTATACTGATTTAAATCAAGCAAACTTAACTGAGTAGTTAATGGCTCATAGGCATGGTTCCTGTTCTTTGCTAGCTGCTCGCGTATCTAACACCTTTTCGAGAATGAGCAGAAACTGTTCATCAGCCGCAACTAGGTATAACATCCCCTAGCCAATTTCATCTGAAATTTTTACAATTCTTAATTGTTATTCTTTTGCAGAACAATCATTCCACGAGAGCGATCGCATACAGAATCTTGACTCAGATCTTGCACCATTCTCAACCAGCCTTGAAACCCTTGTTTTTTGATGAAAAATCTCGGCTTTCAAGTTTAGCTATTTGCAAGAAACTTTGGTGTTAGCCCTGGTGCAGGATGTGAGTTTATCGACAACAAATCCGCTCTATAGAACACTTCCAGAAGCGAGTGTATCGCTTAGCATTTGTATCTGCAATCGTCACTTTCTGAGAACTAGAGTTATAGTCTCTAAAAGTGAGAGTCCTCCTTCCAGGTTGGGGTTATTGTGAGCAATTTTGGCAGGACTTACGCACCACGAGCCTAGAAACAAAGGTGAGACCGTCGTTCGCGTTCGCGCAGCGGCGCGTTAGCGCGAAGCTAAGGGAGGCATATCTCTCCCAACCAAACCAACGATTTTTCGGATCGCCCTTTGTTTCTTTGCGTAAGTCCTGTTTGGTATTGAAGTTGAAAATGTGGATGTCACTTGTATCTGAAACCGCTTTTTCCACAGATTCCACAAACTTCTCCATCGTCATTGATGGATTCCACTAACTTGCAATCTGCTGTAATTGTTCAAGGATATGATTGGCTAAGAAACCTAAGACTTTGTTATCTTGCCAAATATCTTGGTGAAAATTGTACTAGGCTCGCACCTTAGAGAACAAATTAAAAGCAGTGTCAAATGCTAAATTCTTGGCGGCTTTTTCAGAAAGAGCATCTAAAAATACATCATATTTCTGAATGGTTGCAGGTAAGAACTCAAACTTATTCACAATGTCTGTCCCAATGCAGATGCGATGGGAATACTTCTCACAGAGTTGTAGCCAATCTGGATCTGGTACACCTTTGGGACAAATATAATCATCGAAGACAATCCAGGCAATATCAACCCACAGATTATCGTAATGCTCCAGAACACGCTGAACAATCTGATAGTAGACTGGAGAATAAACGCGGCGAGAAATGCCACAGTGACACCAAACAAACCTCACCTTGGGATGTTTTTGTAACATCTCTTCCAACTCGTACAACCACATTGGATAAGTATTCGTGCCCACCGAGGTGATATTTTGGTGAACGCAAACTGGCATGTCAAGATCCGCGCATAGCTCAAACACGCTGTCCATCGCCGGATGGTTGCTGCGGGGCGGTTCACCGTAGGTGAGGTTGGTTAAGTCGTCATGGCGGAAGAGGATTTCGCCCACTCCACTCCACATATTCGGGAAATACTTAACCATCCGCTCAATGTGCTTATAGGCAAACTTGTCGCAGGGATTGAATCCGCCAATGAAGAGGAAGAAGCGTTGTTGCTCTTCAGGAGATAAGGTTTCGTACTCGCGAGCAATAAACGGATCTACGGCACTGTAATAGTAACACTTGGAGTTGTCTCCCAAATAATATCCTGGCGAACTCCTCTCCCAACTTGCCCAGAGCTTCGTGACGGGTAAACCAAATACACAGGCGTGGGAAATATTCGCCTTATCCATGTACTTTAAACACTTCCGCAGCCCACCTGTATCTTGCAGAAAATCCACCACATGTAAATGGGCATCAATACATGGGTATTTCGATCCTTTCAGCGGTGCTAAAACTCCCACAATTTTTGCTCCTAATAAATGTTTCTTAACCAGGAATAACCGAGGATTAGCTTGGTGTTTACAACCATATTTCTCTCCCACCAAACTTCTGACAATTAGCTATAATTTGAGCCAAAATCTCTGCTAATTCGCCAGGATTTTTTGATATATTTCCTGCAGGTATGCGATGTCATCTACCCCCAAACCTCGCCGACAGACTCGCTCTAACTCAGCTACAGATGGAATGACTATCTGCAACTTATTAAACTCAACCAATTTGTCAATTAAAAGTCGATCGCTTTGTTGTTCCAAGCCAATAAATGCTGCCATCAGATCCTCTGGATCTTGAATGCAATCGATCACCGCCTGCCATCCCATTCTCTCCAGTAACTCTTGTTCTTCTTTTTGGGATAGAACCTTCATTAAAGCACCCAGAGATCGACCAGAATTGACAAATCTCAGCACAAAATCCCAGCCAATCAGATTGATAAACAGGATATCCATCTTGCCATAGAGCCAAGTTAGTGCCTCTACCAAATCATTGATATTACAAATACACTTGCGAATTGCTTCTTGCCCCAAGCAGTGCAGGAAGTATTCCTGATCTGATTCATTCGCCAGTAGGGATAATGCCTTGAACAAGGTACTTCCCTTGGTTACCACTTGGCTTAATTTTGTGCCAAAACACTTGAGATAGGGTGCTTTACTGGCACCTCGCGTATCTAACACCTTTTCCAGAATCAGCAGAAACTGTTCATCAGTTTTAACTAGATCTAATATTCCCTCTTCAATTTGGGACAAAATCTCCTTATCGGCCTCTATAGGAGTCAGTTCTAGGGCAACAAACAATTCTTCTGCTGTTTCTAATTCAACAGTATCATCCTCATAGGAAATCTGGCAAGGCATTGTCAACTCCTTGATATCTTAAATCACCCAAAAACCTGGTTGTTGATAAAAATTGTGACCGAACCAGTTGCGATAATATTTTACAGCTTCTGTGCCTCCTACGCAATACAGCGGCTTGCCACCGAATCAAATATTCCATTAATTTCCTCGGCTTCCCCATCCGTCTACACGGTGGGTAATTTCTGGTCTTGAACAATCCGAAAACCAGCGTGCTGATAAAAATGGGGACGGAACCAGTTGCGATAATATTTTAAAGCTTCTGTCCCGTTAGTTATCCAACATCCTCCTAATATCATATTATGTTTGGTATCAAAAAAGATCGCCGAATTGTCTTCATAGAGAAAATGCGGCTTATATCCTGAGAGCGGATTTAAGTTATCGCTCAACCATTCCCAAACATTCCCCCGCAAATCGTACAACCCAGAGTGACTTTTTGCAGTTTCTAACATGCCGACGGGAGTAGGTGAGCCAAATTTGAAATTGAGATTGTAATTGTCTACATCTTCTACCAAACCATTACCATAAGTTGCTACATTGTACTCGGCTTCACTCATTAACCGAGTCCCCTTACCTTGAGCGCGACAGTAAGCCATTGCTTCATAATGATTGACTTCTACAGGCCAATCTAAAGGTAAGTTTATTTCATCAAACATGGCGCGATATTTGTAGCTACCATTTTCAGGTAGCCAAAATTTCGGATGTTTGATGTTATTTTGAGTTTTCCAGCGCCAAGATTCTTCATCCCAATACTCTTGATTTTCGTAGCCACCAGTCTTGACAAAATAGAGAAAATCTGCATTGGTAATCAGATATTTACTGGCTACAAAAGGTGCAACTTCAACAGTGCGCGAGCCATAATCAATATCCCAACCATAAGTTGGATCGTTATAGGCTTTGCCAAGTTTTGCAACCCCACCAGCAACTTCCACCATTTCATTCTGAGGAGTGTAACCATTAAAAGGGGCATATTTCCAGTTTGAGGGCCGTTTAACTCTCTCAACTGGTAATTGGCGAAATAACATGGAAGAAGTTTCCACATGAATGCGCTGGTGTTCAATTCCCATCATTAAAGCCCATAGGGGATGATGGGGATGAATGGGTAGAGTAATTGGGGTTGTTTTAATGAATTCGGAAATTACGGAATATGCTTGTTCTCGATACTCCCAAACAAGAGCAACTTGTGGCCAATTCAAATGAGCGATCGCCTGATTCAATTCTTCAGGCTTTTCCGGATTAACCCCAACTTCAAACAATATTTCATATTCAAGATAGAGGCGTTTTTCTAATAATCCAACCCGAATTAATTTATTGATGTAGAAAACCGCCGAATGTCCCAGATAAAAAATCAGAGGATTTCTCAAGGGGTCGGGATTGAGATAGAATGTGTCTTCACCGACCAGAGTTTTCATCAGACTGTCTTCGAGTTGCCAAGCATCCTCAAAATAATCCAGGATTGTTTGGCGATCGCAATTATCAAGTTGTGGCGGATAAGCTTGGAGAGTTTTCATGGTCTAACTTAAACAGAATTGGTGTTCTAGACTGAATCCAAAAATATTTTATCTTCAATTATTGGCTCCTTTTTGACTCTGTTTGTATTTTTCCGGATCGGTTCGGAGATCCACATACAAGAAATCGATGCTCTCTTGCTCTAAAAGTTCTAAGATGGCTAGATTTAAGTTTTTCTCAGCATCAAAGTAGAGATTGTCATCATTAACAAAGGCAACGATGTTAATGACGCGGGCATTATTTTCAATCTTGCTAAACCTCACGATTATCTCTTTGGATAAGCCCTTAATAAATGAGGGCATTTCTCGAATAGCATCGCATATTCTGGCGGTTTGCTTGGCTGAAATATTATCAATCTTGAGAGTTAAATTCAGGCCCCACTTTAATTCATCACCAGGATTTTGTGACCAATTTTCTACGATTCCAGTAATCATTCTAGAGTTGGGCATTTTCACAATAGAACCCCACTGATAGACATGCAGGGTTGTGGTTCTAAATCCAATCTTGACTATCTGCACAAAACCCTGCAATCCTGAGACTGAAACCCAGTCCCCTTCTCGATAGAGATGATCCGAGTAGATAATAATTGTACAAAACCAGTCATAGACAATATCCTTCAACAGCAAACCAAAAGTAATACCAGCACCACCTAATAGACCAACCAGTGCTGCTGCTGATTGTCCTAAAAAGATTTCACTGACCTTAATAGCGATTACGATAACTGCTGCCGATTGAAAAATCTTCGGCATCAAGGGTCTGAGCAATTCATCCAGTTCAGTGTCAGTATGTAGCAACAGGTTAGCAATTATCTGACCAAAGATAGAAGAGGTTCGATAAACAACATATGCAACTATGAAAACGACTACCAAATTGAGCGTCCTGCCTATTGTTTCGCTCAATTGAGAACCTAATTCCTTTGCCAGAATTTCCTTGACTAGCCACAGTCCAGCAATCAGAATCAACCAACTTAAGGCTGGCTTGAGAATCGCAATTAACTCATCGTCGAGGTCGGTCTTGGTTTTGCGAGTAAAGCGCTCAATAGTTTTAACTATAACTGCAACAACAAATCGTCTCAACGCCTGTGTCAGGGTCAGGATGATGATGGCAGCAGCAATTTTGCCAATGGGTATGCCGGAGTAATCGAGATTTTGCAGCGCGTTCCAAATTGCTTCCATAGGTTAGAGCGGGGGTAGTTGATGTTTTTCATTTAACAAAGTTGTAGGCTGGGCACTGCTTTCATAGTTCGTTCACAACCTTATTTTTATGTTTTTGGCACCGTCCACCCTAGGCTTATTGAGAGGTGATTGCAACTTAAGCTTGGCAAAGAATTAAGCCAAACCACTGCTGTGGATCTGTCCAAATTTTCACTGTCTTTAACCCTTGCACCTCCAGTTGTTTTTGCATAATTCCTAAATCAAACTTCCGAGAAACTTCGGTGAGAATACTTTCCCCTACTTCAAAGAACACTTGTAAATCTAGCATTTCTAGGGATACCCAATGACTCTTTTGGCAATGCAGATACATTTCAATTTGACCATCTGCTTGATTGTAAATCGCTTCATGCTTGAATAACTTGATGTCAAAATCCCCTTGAAACCGCCAATTCAAATGGGAGAGCATATTCAAATTAAAAGCAGCCGTTACTCCCTGACTGTCGTTATAAGCTGGTAACAAAATTTCCTTGGGTTTTTGTAAATCTACGCCCAGCAAAAAGTAATCCCCTGATTTTAAAGCCCGAGCAATTTTGCTCAAAAACCCGTCAGATTCTTGCCGTGTAAAATTTCCGAAGGAACTGCCCAGAAAACAAATCATCCGCGATGACCAAGGTTGCAATTTGAGGTGTGACAAAGCTTGTTCGTAAGTTCCTTGTAATCCGGCAATCGAGAAATCAGGATATGTTTGTTGTAACTGTCGCACAGTGGTTGCGAGCATTCCCCCACTGACATCAATCGGTACGTATCTACAGTCACCTGCATTTTTTTGGTAAGCGTCTAACAAAATGCGAGTCTTGGTGGAACTGCCACTGCCTAATTCTACCAGTTCACAACCGCCTGTTATCTGAGCAATTTCATCGGCATATTGACTCAAAATCCATGCTTCTGTTCGCGTCGGGTAATATTCCGGTAACTCACAGATTTGTTCAAATAATTCCGACCCGCGATCGTCATAAAAATATTTGGGGGGTAAACTCTTTGAAGTTTGAGTTAATCCTTGAATGACATCTTCACCATCTTTTATAGCTTGATAGCGCTGATTAACGATTGTCAAAGATTTGCTGAGCATTTTTTGAGTCTTTTTCCTTTTCTGCTATCGAAAACCCGGGTATATTTGATCCCCCAAGATGGGTGCCAAACCTGTTCCCGATTAAAATATCACGTTTCCAAGACATTCCCACGCTCAATGCGAGGAATTAATAATTCTTTAACATCTCTATTGATACTATTCTTATAATTCCTGACATTTCTGATTTATTTCTTATTTTTTAGCGTTCTATTGATGCACAAATTTATTGACCCTCGGAACCTAAGAAAATAATAAGAAACTGAGCGGGGTTTAGGCAAAAAATAAGCAAATAATCAGAATGTCATAAAAATTAGGTAATAATAAGGATGTTATTCTCTCCTGACCGCAATCTGCCATGAAAGTTCTGGTTGTAGAAAAAAACTCCACAACAACGACCACAATCGCCAAAGCGCTGAGTGGCCAGGATTACACGGTGGAGGTGGCAGCAGACGGTGAAACAGGCTTAAACTTAGCCACTTGGTTGCACAACGACCTGATCCTGCTCGACTTATCCGATGCCAAACTGGATGGAATTGCCCTCTGCCGCCAATTGCGTGCCCAAGACAAGCAAACTCCCATCCTCTTGCTGGCTTCCCAAGAGGCAAAGCAGAATCTGATCGCGGCATTAGAGGCGGGAGCGGATGACTATATCATGCAGCCTTTCGACCCGCCACGATTAATAGAGCGAATGCAGGTTTTATTGCGCCGCAGAAAAGCTGAAATCGCCCCTTCAGTGCTAACTTGGGGAGATTTGCGTCTTTTCACCACCGCCACACAAGTCACCTACCGAGAACGTCCCCTTTCCCTCTCGCCCAAAGAATACCAGTTACTAGAGCTGTTTCTGCTGCACCCGCAAAAGCTTTTCGGGCGCAGTACGATTATCGAACACCTGTGGTCAATCGGTGAGTCCCCCAGTCCAGCAGCGGTCACCAACTTAATTAAAGACTTGCGGCAGAAGCTGAAACTAGGGGGAATGGACTTTGATCCGATCGAAACTGTCTATGGTATTGGCTATCGACTTAAGACACCCCCCCAGAATGGCTCAATTGCGGCGAAGCGAGAGATACCTGACAAAGAGCGGCTGAGTATAAGAACTTTAGAATTCCCCAATCGACCAGAAGCGCCCAATTCCCCCTTTTATATCGAACGCCCTCCCATTGAAGAATTGGCTTACAGCGAAATCAGCTTTCCAGGCAGCGTCATCTGCATCAAATCGCCCCCAAAAATGGGGAAAAGTTCTCTGCTCAATCAACTCCTTTCCTATGGTAAAGCGCAAGGCTACACCACAGCAAGGATCGATTTTATGCAGGCAGATGAAAGCATTTTTGAGAGTATCGATAAATTTCTGCGCTGGTTTTGTGCCAATGTCAGCCTACAACTGAAACTCCCGGCTCGATTAGATGATTATTGGGATGTTGAAATCGGCAGTAAAGTTAGCTGTACCATGTATTTTGAGGCATACATACTAGAGGAAATCACCACGCCTTTGGTGTTAGCCTTAAATGAATTGGATCGGCTGTTTGACTATGCCAAAATCGCTCAAGAATTTTTGCCACTCCTGCGCTATTGGTACGAACAGGCCCAGACAAATGTAGCTTTTGAAAAACTCCGCATTGTCATGGTTAAATACCCGGAAATTTATGTGGATTTACCCCGGAATCAATCTCCGTTTAATATCGGATTAGTACTCGAATTGCCCGAGTTTAATCTAAAACAGATCCAAACATTAGCTGACCGCTATGAACTCAATTGGCAATCGAATCAAAATGCGGAAAAATTAATGGCTATGGTAGGGGGACATCCTTATTTAGTGCGGCTGGCCTTCTACTATCTCAGTCGGGGAGAAATTACTCTGAATAAACTCTTACAATCTGCCCCGACTCAAATGCAAGTTTATCGGGATTATTTGCGAAATATTTGGATGATTTTGCATCGCCATCCCCAGATGATGGGCGCGCTCAAGCGATTGTTAAATGAACCAGAAGATGCCAAATTAGACTCGGCAATTTCTTATAAATTAGAGAGTCTAGGGTTAATCAAGGTGGAGAATAATCAAGCCAAGCTCCGATGTGAATTGTATCGGATTTATCTGGAAGAGCAACTACTGATAACAGCAAACAGTTTGTAGGTTGTTTAGTGGTTGTGTCAGAAGACGAGAAGAAGGTAAATTTCAGAGTTTTTCTATCAGATAGGAATTACACAAATCACCTTTGGTTCTATAAAAAATCGTCGCTTTGTAACTAGAGATATACGCAGAAACAAAGGTGATGGGTTGGTCGTGGGTAAGTCCTGTCAGAGTCAGAGCGTACTAGATTCAAGATTGCCTGTGCAAAGAATCGAACCACGATCCGTCATATCGTGTCCGGTTGAACGCTTATAATTAGGGCTGACGCCCAGAGGCTAAGGACGCACCGGACGGGTCGAAGTTTTTATTATAAGTAATCATCCGAAGTTGATATCAGCAGGCGCTGGAATTGATTCGCTAATTGCTGATATCAAGTCCGGTAGCATCGGGAACGCAAACTTCAAGGGGGTTTTAACGAGAGCAGGACTTACGCAAGAAGAGAAAAGAAACAAAGGTGAGACCGTCGTTCGCGCAAGCTAGGGTATGCATATCTCTTCCAAACCAACGATTTTTCATATCACCAAAGTTTCTTTGCGTCAGTCCTGAAAATTTTATTGACGGAATAGGAAGCTCTGAATATAATTTAGTCCAACATAAGTTAGGTAAAAATTATCGTGGTGGGACAGCGTACTTTTTGGTTGTGTGGAGTAGCCGTTATCGGTCTTTCTCCCTTTTTAATTGTCGCTACTGGAGCCAAAGCAATAGCAGCCACTCTGGTTCCCTGTGGTGATGTATTACCTTCTGTAGGTGCAAATCCAGAGCAATTCCCTACAGTTGGGATTCGCAATAATGTTATATCATCATTCCTGAATGGTCAATGTGCAGCCAGAACTCTTCAGGAGTTAAGCAATGCCGGGGAATCTTTGACGTTTTATCGCTATTTTACAGCTCCAGTTCCGGGAGTACCAAGCATTAATAAAGGGTCGTATCTGACAACTGATAAATACGACATTAATTTGGATGCGGTCAGGTTTTTGGCGCTGGATAAAGAATTCGGCAATAACGCAGATTCGAGACAATTTGTAGATATTTCTGCCTTACCCCTAGATATAGTTATTTATTAAGGTGTTGCCGGTCCCCAACCTGCTCCTCCTGCTGCTCCCAATACATGTTACCCCGGTGGCGGTCAACAAACCTACCTGTTATTTAAAGATGCACGCGACCCAAGAGTTAAGTATACGTTTGACCAATTTACCACTAAAGTAGCATCTGATTGTATCTATAGCGTTCCCGAACCCTCTCCACTGTTTGGCATCGGTGCCTTGGCAACAATCGGCTTGGCAGCTACCTTCAGTCGCACTTTTGTGCAGTCCAAAACCAAACAGCAAGTTAGGCTTTAGATGAACCCAAATCACTTCTGGCGCATGTTTGAAAATGAATGGTTTACCCCCAAGTATCGCCTCAAGAAACTGTTGGGTGCAGGAGCATTTGGGGCTGTGTTTCTGGCGGATGAGGTAATTAGCGATCGCATCCTTCAAGAAATTGCGATCGCCATATTATATTAGGCTTCTTGCTTGACAGGCGGTTCAAAAACAATCGCTCTCGCTGCTTTTGGCACAAACCGACGCAAGACTCTCAGATATCCGCATCTTGGCGATTGCGGAAACGGGCAAGCACGTGCGTTTTCAAATTGGGTAAAATTTGCACCAGTATCCAAGGACGATGTATGTTCACATCGCCGACAAGGTTTATCATAGGGATATTCTGCCTTTCTAAACCTGTGTAAACGTGTCGATTACTTGGTTTGACCCAAGTACACCGCTTGCCTGATAGCAGTTTGTGTGGCTCTAGCCGAGCAAGATACCGCAGTAGTATATTCCGGGCAGAGTTCTGATCTCTGTCCATGACTAGACTGCACTCTGGGCAAAAATATGTTCTTTGATGTAAAGGCATATCTTGAGAATGTCCGCATCTGTAACAAGTCTTGCTAGTATTTCTTTCACTAAGAACTTGCAGTTTTTTACCAGCTAAAAAGCACTTGTACTTGAGCTGCACAAACTGATACAAGCCCCAATCATTAAACACTGCCCTGTTCAACCATTTATTTTCCGACTGCATTGCCATCTGTCGCACAGACTTTTCGCCAATTACTACAGCACTTTCAGCCAGTTTGTAGGCAATTAAGCTTGAGGCTTTATGCAATGAGTCAAGTTGTTTATTTCGACGTTTTTCGGAAACCCGTTGGTAAATCTTACTCAGGTAAAGATAGCGTCGGGAACCTTTGTTGCACTTGTCGCGTTTGGAACGAATCTTGTCTAACTGCTTGTTAAACCACCCATTTCCTTTAAATCCTCCTATTTGATAATTTCTGCCTTGTTCGTTGACGCCGACAGCCAATGTTTTTACGCCTAAATCAAAAGCAACTGTGCCTCCTTGATCTAATGAGGAGCAGCTAGTTTCATAGACAAAAGAGCAATAGTAATTGCCTCGACTGTCGCGGGACACTGCAACTTCCTTGAATTTTTCTGGTGGTTGTTCTGTCAGGAAAGCTTGGATATTGGGAAAGAGTTTATTTTTTCCTTTTCCCCCTGTAGGTAAAATTATGTGGTTGTTTTCCACCTTCAAATAACTTGCGGGATAGCAGAGAGTGAAAAAAGCGTGGCGAGGTCTAAATCTAGGAAATCCTGGTGTTTCACCAATTTTGACTCGTTGGTAAAATGCTTGCATCGCTTTGTCTATCCTAAAATAGACTTCTGCTAATAGCTTGCCATAAACTTGATTGAGTTCCCGGTCGTGTTGCTTGCTATCCTGCAAGCTTTTCTTGGCTTCATAGAGTTTCCACCTTAGCCCGTGACGTAACTTGCCAATCCACCATTTATACAAGCCTCTGCACTTAGCCTGCATAAACTCTAAGGCTTTTTGGTCAGATTAACTTATTTGCAGCCGGATCTTTTGACAAAGCAGCATTTTTGCTCACCTTCTTGTCTGCTCTTAGGCTCTAAAGTCTAGCACTAAAAATGCTCTGATTCAATTGAGAGCATTTCCCTGGTCTGTATGTCTCTAGAATGGAGACATCTTAACACATTTAGATATTTTAATGACAACTATCTAACGGATCCTTATTTTTGGGGAGCCAGAAGTCAGCAGGAAGCCGAGGAAACTTGATGCTGGCTTCTGACATTTTTTAGTTGTTTAACGGCTCGATAGTGAGGCGTATCGTTGCTGCCAAAAGGCTTCGAGGCGAGCAAGTGCCTCATCGTTATATCTTTGCGCTTCATGCAAAATCGACTGCCAAAGGGCGTCAAGGGCGCTCAAGTTGGGACAGTAACGAATCAGAGTGCGACTTGCGGCAATCCATTGTTCCAATTGGCGATAACTGACAAAGTAACCGCCGATGCCTTCGATATGCACCCAGAGGACGTTGTGCCATTTTTCCCAGTTGAGGATGCGCTCTTGGGGAATTTTCAGGTGTTTGGCGATTTGCCCCAGGGTGATAGGTTCTGGGATTAATGCTGTGGCGTAAGGGTTTCGGGGCTTTGGGTTTACCTCTGCAATTGTTCATGCTTGACTATTGCCAGAAAACTTTGTTGGGTTTTTTAGCAATTTATACGAATTAATCTTATTATGTCAAGATGTGAAGACAGAAATTTTAGTTTCCTTATTCCTGATAGAACTCTACTTGTTCTCCAACTATGGTCAGATATTTGGACATAGCACGACTTGGTGTGTGGATACCTTTTTCCCACTCGCTAACAGTTGCCTGACGCACGCCGAGTCTTTCGGCAAACTCTGCCTGTGTCAGACCCATATGGCGACGCAGTGCCTTGATTAGTTCACTATTCCATAATTCGGTGTCACCAAGACGCTGAACTTTAACTTTACTAGGAGGTTGGCGAAATGTAACGCGCTGCTGCTCAAAATCAACATCTTCAACGCGATATCCGGCTTCCATCCAAGCGGAAGCTTGCCATGCGCCTTTGCGGCGATTGCTCCACCAGGCGCGTTGGCTGCGTGCCGAATCGGGTAAGCTGTCGTTCATTAGTGCCTCTATTTCCGCAAAGGTGAGGATGACTTCCGGCTGATTGTTGTCGCGCAGAAACTCCAGGAGTGGCTGGTACTTGCTGCCCTCCTTCATGCTGTATTGTCCTTTTGTGAGCGTGCTATTCCAGGATGCCAGAAATCTGCAATCCATGAGGGCTGGCTGGGAGTCAAAATATGGTTTGTTGGCTTATATTCCTGACGAACATCCGATTCTTAGCAAAGAATCTTATAGCAAGCTCTTGCATTAGCAATAGCATTGTGAGATAATTCGATGCCAGTTTCATGTTTGGTTGTTATGTAAATGATCAGCTAGTCACACCTCAACTGGTGACCCACGAACAATGGGTTGGTAATACCAATGCAAAATTAAGAGGTATCAGATTTTTGTTTGTAGTGAGGACTAAAGTCCTCTCTGCGAGACGATTTATTATGCCGATATTGCATTATTTGAAATGGTTCAAATAAATACTCCTAGGACACAGTGAAAAAATTATTTGATTTATGTTTTGAGGTAAAATTTAACTTAAAGCTCGCGATTACCTGCACAATAGTTAAACAAATATTTGATTGGCTGTTGCCCTTAGATTTTCAAGATATTCATCACACTTGTTTCAAGGGAAAGTATGGTAGTAATGGATTTTGGGACAGGGGATTCAACAAACTGAATACTCCTAGAAAGAAGCGGGGAATTATGTTCCGAGTGAGTCTGATTGAGTCTCATCTAAATAAATGGCTGCAAAAAAACACAAACCAACTAAAAAACTCATGATGTTTTCCAGAAATAATTGGCAGAAAATACTGATCGTTACAGGAATGGCTGTTTGTACATCCGCCATTTATCCCTGTTATACTCAGGCTGAATCTGTCAGAGAAAAAGGAGATTTATTAATAGCCCAAATTCTAGGGGGAATAGTACGAAAAATCCCCATGGAAGAAGTACCACTTCCAGCAATGTCTTCAGCAAAAACAGTGACAAATGCTGAATTTAACCTAGCCCGAATTGAACTGAAGTCAGATGGTTCGTTAATATACATACTCAGAGGGAAAAACCAACAAGGCTTTGAAGTTGAAGTACAAGTTACTCCCAGTGGCACTATTACTCAAGTTGACGAGCAAATAGATCCGAGTGCAGTTCCTGAAATTGCTGTAAAAGCTTTCAAACGATGGGCACCAAATGACCAACTTATCAGCACTTGGCGGAGTACCCGTCTGGGTGAGTTTTTCTATCAGTTTGTGATTCAGGATTTTTGGTTAGAAATTGCTGCTGATGGTAATAAAGTCATCATTTACCGCAAAAAAATTCGGATTTAGTAAAACAAAAGCCCTCAGAATAGAATTCTGGGGCTACACAAACCAAGTCCGCCTACGCGGACTAATGAAAAATCAAGAGTTTTGCTTGTGTAGCCGCGATTTCTAATCGCTATCAAACCTTACCTAATAAAGATAGTCATGAAGACATTTACAATCGGTAACTGGCAGAGAATTTTAACTGCCGCCGTAACTACAACAACAATTACTTTCACCACCAATCCTGCTGCGGGATTACTTAGGGGAGCTGGTGATTCTTTTGCCGAACCTCTTTATCAGCGTTATAGCAGAGAATACGAACAGCAAACAGGTGAAAAGTTTAAATACACCATTGTTGGTAGTGGTGGCGGCATTCGGTTATTTACTAATAAGTCTGTAGACTTTGCAGGTACTAGCTTAATTCCTACTCCTATTGAGCAAAATCAGATGGAAGATGGTTTGCTAATGGTGCCGACAGGGGGAAGTGCCTTAGCTGTTGTTTATAACCTGCAAAATGCTACAAACGAGGTGAAAATATCTCGTGATAAACTGGCAAAAATATTTAGCGGTCAAATTAGCAATTGGCAACAGGTTGATCCCAGATTTCCTAGTCAAAAAATCCAAGTCGTAGTTTGTTCTGGCAATTGCGCTAGTAGCTTTATTCTGACTAAATACTTAAATAAAATAACGGGGGGAAAAATACCAGCCAGTAGAAACCCTGATTGGGGATTTAAGGTATATAATTCCTTTGCCGAAGATGGTGGAATAGCAGGAGAAGTACGACGAGTTGATGGTGCTATTGGCTATGTCCAAAGAAACTTTGCTGTGGCGAACAATCTTTCTATTGCCAGTATTGAAAATCAAAAGGGTCGTTACGTTAAACCAACTTTAGAAGAAACCAAGAAAGCCCTAGCAAAGGTCAAGTTTAATGATGATTTCACCACTGAAGATATCAAAGATCCAGAAGATGGTTATCCCTTGGTGAGTTTAACTTGGCTGCTAATTTATAAACAGTATCTCAACCCAGATACCATGAAAGCAACTCAAAAATTGTTGACCTGGATTTTAACGAAGGGTCAAACATTTAATGAGGAGTTAGAATACACAAGAATTCCCGAAGATGTCACCCAAAAAGCAATTGAAGCTGTAAATAATGAATTGAGAATTCGACCTTATTAAAACTCTGCTATTTGGCAAGTGTTAGGCAGAATATTAAAAGCAGTTGTAGGTGTGAGGATTAATCAGTCAAAACAATCATGAAAAACTTGAATGTATCATTTTCTCTTACCTCAGTGATACTGAGTTGTAATTTACTAATTTTATCTCCAGTCCTAGCCCAAGCAGTAAACTCAAATCCTATTGAGTCAGAATCTTTAAGTAATTTAAATGTAATTCCTACACGCTTAGTTTCCCAACTATCCTCTAGGAATGAATTACCTTTAGTAACTTCTGATTTAGAATCTGAAGTTCAAGAAAATATTGTTCAGCAAATCGAAAGACTAGATAGCAATCAGCCT
Source organism: Microseira wollei NIES-4236 (assembly GCF_020521235.1). GTDB lineage: Bacteria > Cyanobacteriota > Cyanobacteriia > Cyanobacteriales > Aerosakkonemataceae > Microseira > Microseira wollei. The sequence goes on from NZ_BLAY01000023.1 coordinate 38,006, forward strand.
CCCGAACTTGAGGAAATCACCAATGTCGATCAGTTGGAAGATGTTACTCCTGACCATTGGGCCTATCAAGCGCTGCGTAGCTTAGTAGAAAAATACCGCTGCATTAGTGGTTCGGGTGACGGAAATTTCAATGGAAATAGGGCTATGACCCGTTATGAATTTGCTGCGGCATTCAATAATTGCCTGCTCAAGATTAGACGTTCAATTGACAGCTTAAACAATCTATTGCCTCAGCAAGAAGAATTGGAAACACTCGAAAGATTGCAAGCAGAATTTGCTACAGAAATCCAAAAAATAACTAACAGAATAGGCAACGTAGAACAGCGAGTAACTTATCTACAAGAGCGTCAGTTTAGCACTACTACAGTTTTACGGGGTGTGGGAATTTTTAATTTAAATAGTGCTTTTGGTGATCAGAAAGCAGTTGGTCCTGGGAGTCACTCCAGGAGGGAAGAATTGGATGTAAATGCTACTCTATCAGGAGCAACGATACTGACCTTGGATACCAGTTTTACAGGTAAAGATAGATTGCGAACCCAGATGTTAGCAGGGAATATTACGGGTTCTGGCAGAAGTCTCACTGGTACAGATATGACTCGTTTTACAGGTGCAGTCAACACTGGCAATGATATATTCTTAGGAACGGTATTTTATGAATTTCCCATAGGGAATCGCGGCAGAGTAGCGATCGCTCCTATTGCGGACTTTCCCACGCGCATTTTTCCCGCGCTTAATCCTGTCAGATCAATATCCAATTTTGGTGCAGAAAGTCCTATATACGGCTTTGCTTTTGGCAGTGGTACAATAGTTTACTATAATTTCACCGACCAAATAGCCGCAGGTATCAGTTATTTAAGCAGTTCTGGTAGCAATACTAAGGAGGGACTGTTTGGTGGTCAATATACTGTCTTGACTCAATTAACCTATAATCCTTCGGACAAAGTCGGGATTGCTTTTACCTATGGTCACTACTATGCCCCCGAACCGGGTTCAGGTATTAATGTAACTGGGGGTAAGGGCAGCATATTCGCTCAATTACCTTTTGGTGCAAGTACAGCGACTTCCTCCAATGCTTTTGGCTTACAATTTACTTACAAACTCACCGATAAATTTATATTAGGCGGTTGGGCTAGCTACTTTAACGCTAAAGCTGAAGCTAATGTTAGTGGTTTAAATGGCTCCCAGGGTTCTAATGCAGATATCTGGAGTTGGGCAATTACCGCATCCTTAGCAGATTTGGGCAAATTAGGCAGTCAATTAAGTTTTGTCTTTGGTATGCCTCCCAAAGTGACAAGTAATGATATTGTGGCTCGGGAAGATCGGGATACTTCTTTACATATTGAGTTATCTTATCGCTACCCAATTACTGAGAAAATTTTTATAACTCCGGGATTTTTCGTAATTACAAACCCAGAACATAACGCAGCGAACCCTCCTATTTGCATTGGATTGATCCAAACTACGTTTATATTTTAATTCAGACCAATATTCAAATAGTTTAGACTTCAGCCACTCACGGGCAACTTCTTCAACGGGACGAGATTGATTATCTACTTGATAATTCATCTTTGGCATTTCTGCATTTGAAATTAACCCAGCCAATTGATTGATAGCTTCACTTTCCCTAGCATAATCCCAAGGATATCTAGGAAATTCGCCTCTTTTAACGCCGGTTTTTATAATAACGCAAGTGGCTAGTCATAAACTTCGGGGTTGCTAATTGCTGGCTAATTGCTAATAGAGGATTTTTACCAATCTCGCCAGCCATTAGCCATTAGCCACTCTTCGAGAGATAACTAGCAACTTGAGTTAATAGATATTTTAAAGGCCAATTATCTTTTAACACTTGGATTTGGCTGAAAAAGTCCTTCAACTTGCTCCCAAATAAATACACCAGGTGCTATAAAATTGGATCCAGAATCTTGGTAAGTACCAGGAACTCACATCTTGCACCAGGAAAAGTGGATCGGGACTTACGCGCAAGTTCCCGGTTTCTACGAAAAATCGTTGGTTTGGGAACCAGAGATATGCCTCCCTTCCGCACTCGCGTTCGACGGTCGAAACCGGGTTTCTTTTCTCGTCGTGCGTAAGTCCTGGCTAAGAAACAGTTTGGTCAGGACTTACGCGCAAGTTCCCGGTTTCTACGGAAACCGGGTTTCTGGTCTGGTCGTGCGTAAGTCCTGTTGGTGATGCTTTCCCCGATGCGTACGCGCAATTCGACCCCGATGGTTACCGCTGTTCGGGCCACGAGGGAAAGTTTTCCCCATGCAATTCCCCCCAGTGGAGATGATGACTAGGCTCAAAAGCTCTCGCTGTCTACGATTGAGGAAAAATTGCCCGCGCGCTGCGCTGAAATTTTGGCGTAAATCATTATAGTGAAAATTACTGACTAAGCGGCTGGCTCTTCACCCATGACCCATTACCAATCACCGATTACCAATGACCATTACTCCTGAGTCTGTTAGAGAATTGCTTTCTTCGACCAATCTGGGCGATCGCATACGCGGCGTGAACCACTTGCGACAGCTAGAACGGGCGATCGCTTTTGAGTTGGTGCAAACCGCCATTAAAGACAGCAACCCTCGCATCCGATATGCCGCTGTTAGCCAATTGGATAGTTTAGGGGAGCAGGATTTGCCCACTGCTTATACTATATTGCGCGATCGCTTGCTCAACGACCCCGAAACCGACGTGCAAGCAGCAGCAGCAGACTGTTTGGGCGCACTCAAATTAACCGACGCCTTTGAAGACTTGCGCCGAATTTATCAAAACACCTCCGAATGGCTACTTCAGCTCAGTATTATTGCCGCCTTGGGAGTATTCGGCGATCCGCGATGCTTTGACCTACTCCAAGAAGCACTCAACTCCAGCACCGACATCGTGAAAACTGCGGCGATCGGTTCCTTGGGAGAACTGGGAGATTTACGGGCAATTCCCCTTTTAGTACCATACGCCACAGATCCAGATTGGCAGATCCGCCATAGGGTCGCCCAAGCACTCGGTCATCTGGGAGGAGAAGAAGCTCGCAATACCTTAGAAACTCTAGCTACTGACGAAGTAGAGCTAGTCGCAAAAGAAGCCCAAACCTATTTGCAATCAAAGCCATAGGGCATCGAGCAGGTAGGCAAAACAAGTGTGGGTGGGCAGGTGGGATTATAACACAGATGTCTCGCAAAATTATCTTTTCTAAGGGAAAAGCAATTTTTATCCACTTCCACCAGCTCACCCCTCTAGGAAAAAATTGTATCCTTAGTAACATTTAGGCAGAAGCATAAAATTAAAATTTAGTCAAGTAACTGGCTGACGATAAACTGACGTATAAGTGCTTGTTTACACGAACTTTACTTTAAACAACAAATGTCCCCCCTAATTTAAAGAATCGGTAAAAATAAGCAATTTTGCCTCTTAGTAACTTCCGCTGCACCAGTGTTGTTCATATAATGAAATTGTTAGAAGATACACGCAGGCACCGAGAGATACACGCAAAACCAGGGTCTATTAAATCGTTCGCTGCATCTACACTCAGATCTGTTCGGGTTAAAAAACCTTGTTCATATCGCTCAAACAGGGGAATAAAAATCTCAAACGGCTGCAAACGTATCGAGATCGATAATTAATTTGCCTACATTCCAAGGGGGAATCCAATGAATTTCAAACAAGCTTCGGCTTTTATCGGCTTACTGGCTACCAGCACGATTGCTCTTTCCACCGCTCCTGCTCAAGCCTTTAATTTCGCCAGCGGTAACCTTTCTGGCTGTGCGACCGGAGGCACAAGCTGCACCACCAACGACGGTTTCACCATCACAGCTACTGGCGGTACCCTGGAATCCAAAACAGTAAACGGCGTTACGGGTGTGGGTGTAGGTAACCAGACCGTTGTTGCCGAGATTAACGCCGGAGAGTCTATCGACTTACTTCTGCCTGGGGGTAGTGGTATCCTAGCATCCCTCGATCTCGGTTTCATGTATCAGCCGGGAGTATTCTCGGATCAGGTGTTGGAGAAGGCTATCGTTACCACTAACACCGGCTTGATGGGCTACCTCACAGTCCAGAACGATACCAAAGCCCTGTGGGAAGTCGCAGGTTTAGGTATCAGTCAAACCCTGACAGCTCTGTCGTCTTCTACTCAATCTGGCGGTGGCTTGTACAGTATCTTAAATCCTTTCGGCAATAATGTCGTCAGCAGCGTGAGGCTAGAGCCATCCGTCTATAACAGTGTTGCTACAGACTACAGAAACAGCGACTTCAGCTTAATGGGCGCCCAAGCCGAACGAGCAGTTCCCGAACCTACCACCCTTGCAGGTCTAGGTATCGTAGCTGGATTGTTGGCTGCTTCTCGCCGTCGCAAAGCTAACGCAGCTTCCTAATTGCTAAGTTTCAAGCTGTCATCTCCCTGAATCTTGGGGTTAAAAGTCTGACTTGACTTTTAACCCTATTTTTTTAGCGATATTTATTATGAGCTGTTTGCAATCAAACAGCCCTTTTTACTATGGGAATGGCGCTCGCTTCAGGGGGAGACGAAGTCGCTTTCCTAGGTTGCTGTATCTCAAACCTCCTTGATAAAAAAACTTTTTATTGCGAATAGAACAAAGCATTTTCTCTACCCATGACTGGCATTGATAAAAAGCTATTAGCCAGTTTTCACCATATATACCTATCCAAAAGTTGCTATGTCAACTTCCTTGTTATACCTGGATATTGAAGACGGCAAACATATTGCTGCTGCCCCTGTAACTTGGTTATTTTTCCTTGTAACCAGGCTGAAGTCATTGTCAAATTCTATCAGGTGATGCTTTGTCACCTGACAAGTTATAGCCTCCAGTGAGAGCAGTCTTTGAACATTGCCTCTATCCCATAACGTTGGCTTTTGCTCTCAATAGCACTTTTCAAATCCGGGAGTTTAGTGAGCAGATACCAAGGTTCATCTGATGGTTTACCTTTATACTTCCTTTTCCAGTAAGCCGCTAAATTGAACCGATTAAAACCTTTCTTTTGAGTCATGCTAACATGAGAGTAGAATAGACGAATACCTGGTTGAATGGGGATGGTACTTAGAGGGTGAAACCGCTGTCTTTTTTCTGGAAAATTCGTCGGGCCTTTTTGTCGGAGGGCAAAGCTAAGACGTTTCCTGTGCAACCACTACGCCAGTTCTATACTGTGAAATTCTCTATCCCCAATGATGACTAATTTATATTTTTGTAACACCAGAATGACTGGAGGTAATATTTGTTTTTGCTCTGCTAAGTTACAGGCGCCTTGTTTGTCTAACAAAGTCCTTTCATATCGGTCAAGCTCTTTTTTGATAAATTGCACTCACGAGCCAGACATTATTCTGTTGACATTGGGTTCTATCCCAGGCGATAATCAGTTGACTTCCGGCTTGGATTTGGCGAGAGAGAAATTCTCTAATAATGGGAAACTAGAGTGCAAGTATACTTAATGAATTGAGAGATAAAAACCAATGGAAGTGACGAAGGCGGCGATTTTATAAAATCGGTAACGGCAGCGTTGCTGCTAATCTTTCTATTTTTACTTGCTGGCTGAGATTGTCATAACCACACCAGCATCTTCAAGGTAATTAACTGGGCAATATCAGATATCTTTCCAGGAACTTCTGATAGAATGAGGGCAACATTATAAATGTGGTCTTGTGTATTAACGAGACCTTTCCTTTTGATCGCAACTGAGTACTCTTTTATATTTTCAGAGTATTTTGTCAATCAGCCCAGATTTTTAAGCTGGGGGCTGAACCGCCAAATCCTTTGGTTGTAATGGTTTGGGGGCGCTTGTTGCCCCCTGAAGGCGATCGCTGTTGTCCCTGTCCGCGCCCGAACGCATAACTAGATACGCAGGCGCCAAAGTGCGTCTTTACACTTCCTCTCCCTCTCCCACTTCCCTATTTTTGTAGGCGGCGCAACAGTTATAACACCTATTATTACTAACTAAGTTATTTAAAGATACCGTGAAGAGTCCGTGAATTTACATCCTGAGATCTACCGAGTCCCAAATTGGGTTTCTATAATCGAGACGTAAGTACATCACGCAAGGTCTGAGATACCCAAGTGCAAATCAGAGACTATCAGCTCAACACTATGCATCTACCCTCAGAAGATTTGTTTGAACTAAAACACCTTTCTCAAGTTCAATCCAGTTGGAGGGATGGGCGAAAAAACCAAACTCTCAGACTATTGCTAATGCATGCCAATTAATCCATGTTTGGCTCGGGTATAAAGAGGAAAAATGATGAATTTCAACAAAGTTTCGGCCTACTTGAGCGTAATCGCTGGTGGCGTTCTTGCTCTATCAACTGCTCCAGCTCAAGCTTTTAACTTTACTACCGGCTCTAGTTTAGGAAGTTGCTCTGGTCTGGCGGGTCCTTTTTATTCGGGTCCTTCTAATCAACAGATCAGTAATTTCACTAGTGGTAGCTGTACAACAGCTGACGGTTTCACACTGTCAGCGAATGTGGGTTCATTACAGGGCAAGATCGTCAACGGTGTCACGGGTGTGGGTATAACCAGCGGTCCCAATGACCCCGTTGTCGGCGAGCTCAATACTGGCGAGGAATTAAACTTGATGCTGCCCAAAACGGGTGTCCTCCAATCCCTGGGACTCTCCTTCATGTATCGACCTGGAGTGTTCTCAGATCGAGTCTATGAGGTAGCCGCCGCTGTTTCTAACACTAACCTGACGGGAAGTCTCAGGATTACCAGCCCTACGACTGCTCTGTGGAACGTGCCTGGTTTAGGGATATTGAATCAAATCGTCAATGCCGTGAGTGGGTCTAATCCAGATGGCGGCGGTTGGTACGAGATCGCCAATCCTTTTGGCAACTCCTCCCTGAGCAGCCTGGGATTAAAACCACTCCCTGGTTCTACTGCTGATAATGCCTACAATCCAACTGACGAATGGCTCAATTCTTTCCAGAATAGTGACTTCTCCCTGGTGAGTGCAGAACTAAAATCTTCATCCGTTCCCGAACCAGGTACGCTTGCAGGTTTAGCCTTGGTGGGTGGTTTATTGGCAGCCTCTCGCCGTCGTAAAACTAGATAGATTTACATCCCTTGCCAGCTTGTTTAATTGTCATCTCCCTGCAACTTGGGGCTAAAAGGTAAGACTTTTAGCCCCTTTTTTTTGCTTTAGGACTTATATCATGTCCGGTAGCAACGGTTGTGTAACTGCTAATAGCTAATCGCTAATGGCTAATGTCAGGAAAAATACTATATTAGCAATTAGCAATTAGCAATTAGCCATCCATACACTACCGATCTCTCGCGGACATGATATTACACCAAAGTTTCTTGCTGCGATCTCTAGTTCCAAACCGATGATTTTTCATAGACAGGACTTAGGCAAAGAAACTAAGGTGATACGAGAAATCCTTGGGAAAGGGAACCAGAGATCGACTCTGAAACCGGGTTTCTGGCCTGGTCGTGGGTAAGTCCTGAGAAACAAAGGTGATTTGCGTCAGTCCTGTGCTTGTCAGCAGGCATCGGGGATTTTTACTTAGGCAAAATTACGGAAAAAACCGGCTGTCATCAGGAAAATACAAGACTTACGGGGGAAAAGCGAAAAAAACCCGGTTTATACCGGCGCAATATCCTGCAAAAATCGGCTGCAAGCCAGAAATTGCCGAAAAATTGGCGATGGAAGCTAGCGATATGCCCAGGGCTAGCTGCGCGAAGGCAGACACAGGCGAGATTGACCCCTGGATCTCAATGGCGATGGTTATTGTCGTAGTGAATTCTCGCCCCCGCCCACTGGAGTTTTTCCCGTAAAGTTTGATAATACGAATAGTTCTCCCGCAGGATAATAAACTTAGCTTGACAGTCAGCCATCCGTACATCTACTCGGTGTCCGGGCCAAATCGCAGTAGACATCACCCCATCCATCCAAAGTTTGGTGTTGAGTTCGTAATCTCCCAAAGGCCAGATGCTGACAACGCTGCCGGGGGGTAAAACTATCGAACGGCTGGAGAGGCTTAAAGGGCAAATCGGGGTTACGACGATTGCTTCCATGCCAGAATGGACGATTGGGCCACCGGCAGAAACGGTGTAGCAGGTGGAACCCGTCGGTGTTGCCACCAGCAGTCCATCTCCCTGGTACTGATCGACGACTTCACCGTCGATTTCCATTTCCAGAATTGAGGTTAACATGCGGTCGGGGGAGGCGGGTTTGACGCACATTTCATTGAGGGCTAAAAAGGGATCGCTCACCGGATCGCGGTTAGTGCGATCGCCCTCAAATACCGACGCTTGAAGCATCATCCGCCTTTCTACCGCATAGCGATCTTCTTCCAAGCGATCCCAAACTCGTTCTGTATCTTGAAATACCTCAAACGGTTCGGTCAAAAACCCCAGGTGTCCCCCTACATTCACCGACAATAAGGGAATGCCAGCGACGGCTAAATTCCTTGCCGCTGCCAATGCCGTACCATCTCCACCCAATACGAGTGCCAGATCGATCCGTTGCGTCGATGACGCTAAAAAAACCGGGTAGGGGTTATCCTTTGCCCCACTCGGTCCCATCAATACTTGACAGTTCCGTTTTTCCAGTTGCCTAGCGCATTGTTCTGCCATGCGCTTGCTGTTGGAATCTCCCGCCTTATGAGCAATAATCACTTGCTTTAATTGCACGGCCTTTCCTAAAATTCAGCCACCCTTGGGGCGCTTGAATCCCAATCTCACTAAAATATTTCCTACGTTCAAAATACCAATATAATTTCTATTTAAACGATTTGCCTTATAAAGATTTAACTAACTCATTTCCGGTAGGGGCTAATGGCTAATGGAAAGAAAATTCTCTGATTGCTACGCTTCCCCATGAGCGATTAGCGATTAGCTATTAGCCATTAGCACTTGACAAAATTCACCATTTAAGCAGGTTAAATTGCTCCATATCTACCGTATCGCGGTTGCGGTAAATTGCCAACACGATCGCTAGACCGACTGCGGCTTCAGCGGCGGCGACAGTAATCACGAATACGGTAAACACCTGGCCTTTGATTCCCAGGGGGTCTAGAAAGTTAGAGAACCCCATTAAATTGAGATTGACTGCATTCAGCAGCAGTTCAATTGACATCAACACGCGCACAGCATTACGACTGGTAATCAAACCGTAAATTCCGATACAGAAAAGTGCGGCTGATAATAACAAAAAGTACTGGAGTTGCATGAATCCTCTTGTTTCCAATTGCGATGGTTTGCAGCCAGCGTTGAGGGATGCAACGCTGGTAAATCGGGCTATTTGTTGCGAGCGCCCTTATTTCGCGTCAAGGTAGAAGTATCGCTTGCTGCGGGTACTAATTCTCTAGGACGTTCGGGCAAGGTCAAAACTTCTTGCTGTACGTTGGGTGCTTGCTGCAATACATCGGGCAAGAACTCGCGACGCGCCAAAATAATCGCTCCCACCATTGCCATCAACAACAGTACAGAAGCTAGTTCAAACGGCAGCAAATAATCGCTAAAGAAATGCTTGCCAATTTGGACGATAGAACTTTCAGCCGCATTTGGGACATCGGTTGAAATAGCCCAAGGCGTTGCTAAAAACATCGTACTGAGCAACACAAACAACCCAGCACAAACCAGTGCCGTCGTGCCTTTGCGAATCCAAGCATTGCGAACGGGAGCAAAATCTTCCCGCTTGTTTACCAACATAATGGCAAACAAAATTAGCACGTTAACCGCCCCGACATAAATCAGAATCTGCGCTGCTGCAACAAAATCAGCATTGAGCAAGATATACATCCCGGCAATGCTGATAAAGACACCTCCCAACAAAAAAGCCGAGTAGACGATATTGGTAATCAGCACCACTCCCAGTGCTGCCCCAATCATCATCGCTGCCAGCAATGCAAACGAAACTATCTGAACGCCTTCTGCTAGATTCACTACTGTTTTTCCTTTGGTAATTGGTAATTGGTAATTGGTAATTTCAGCTTTGAGATTTAAGATGGCAGATTTAAGATTTAAGGATATTTGATTTAACTTTGCCATCTGCTTTTCTTTTATCTAAAATCTGAAATCTGAAATTTCAAATCTGAAATTACCCATTCCCACTTTTCATTCCATCTGTTCGATAATTTCTTCTGGGCGCAGACCGGCGCGACGGGAACCTGCGGGCAAGTCGTGGGGTTCGACGACGCCTTTGGGCAGGTAAGCGAGTTCGCGCAACGGGGTTACCATTGGGTCGTTGGTTACTTTATAAGGCAAGCGTCCCAGCGCCACGTTGTCGTAGTTTAATTCGTGGCGGTCGTAGGTGCAAATTTCGTATTCTTCTGTCATGGACAAACAGTTGGTCGGGCAATATTCGACGCAGTTGCCGCAGAAGATACAAACCCCGAAGTCGATGCTGTAGTGTTTGAGTTGTTTCTTTTTGGTTTCCTTGTTGAATTCCCAATCGACTACGGGCAAGTTAATCGGGCAAACTCGGACGCAAACTTCGCAGGAAATGCACTTATCAAACTCGAAGTGAATCCTACCCCGGAAACGTTCGGAGGGGATGAGTTTTTCGTAGGGATATTGGACGGTAATCGGACGCCGACCCATGTGGTCAAAGGTGACAGATAATCCTTGACCGATATATTTACCGGCTTGTACTGCTTCTTTGGCGTAGTCGCCAACTTGTTTGAGAAACTTCAGCATGGTGTTCTCACTCTCTAGAGGATTGTAGATTTTAGATTGTAGATTTCAGATTTGATTTATATTTTTAATTTGCCATCTGAAATCTGCAATCTGAAATTCAAATTACCCGCCGAAGGCAAAAGGAAATGCCAACTTGAGGGCGGCGGTTAATAGCAAGTTCACCAGCGAAACTGGTAAGAGGAACTTCCATCCTAAATTTAGCAACTGGTCAATGCGAACGCGGGGAACTGTCCAGCGCATGAGGATGGCGATGAAGATGAGGAAGTAAGCTTTGAGCAGGGTCATGGTGATGCCCAAGGAGGCAGTCACGATCTGTAAGAAGGGGTTGGTTTCGCTGATGCCGAGTAAAGATGCGATCGCGCTAATCGGAATCGGAAAATCCCAGCCTCCCAGGTACAATACGGCAACAATCAGCGCCGACAGCACCAAGTTAACGTAAGAACCGACATAGAACAGACCAAATTTCATGCCGCTATATTCGGTTTGATACCCGGCGACGAGTTCTTCTTCTGCTTCTGGTAAGTCAAACGGGATGCGTTCGCATTCTGCCAAGGCAGCAATCCAAAAGATCAGAAATCCAACTGGCTGACGCCAAATGTTCCAGCCTAAAATCCCGTAGCCGGATTGTTGCTGTACGATGTCGATGGTGCTGAGGCTGTTCGACATCATAGCGATCGCTATCACCGACAGGGACAGGGGAATTTCGTAGCTGATCGACTGCGCTGCCGCCCGCAAACCCCCCAGCAGGGAATACTTGTTGTTGGAGGCATAGCCCGACATCAGCAAGCCAATCGGGGCGATGCTGGAAAAAGCAATCCACAAAAATACCCCCATGCCGATATTGGTAATCACCAGGTTCTGTCCGAAGGGCACAATCATATAGGACAGAAACACAGGAATGACGACGATAACCGGCCCCAGGGTGAACAGCAACGAGTCCGACTTCCCTGGCACGACATCTTCTTTGAAAATCAGCTTGAGGCCGTCTGCAACGGGTGCCAGGACACCAAATGGCCCCATGAATTCTGGGCCGATCCGCTGTTGGGCGGCGGCTGATATTTTCCGTTCCAGCCAAACCGACACCAACACTCCTACCGTTGCACCCATAATCATCAGCAACATGGGTAGGGGCAACCAAATGGCTTTGGCAGCACCAGGCGGGATGCCAAGATCCATGAGGGATTGAATAAAAATTTCTTGGAGGTCAATTCCTGAATTCATTTTTGCCGCTTATGGTATTGACTGGGCAAGATCCAACAAACTGTCAAGGCCAGTTTATACTTTTTTGTGAAGTTTTTTGTACGACTTCCACTGATCAGTATAGGACTCAGGAGGATCGGCTTCAAGCAAGACTGGCAGAACAAGTTCCCGCCTTTAATCATCCCTTAGCTCGTAAAACCACCGCTCAACCAGAGCGACGGCGACCCCCACCCATCCGCTTTTCGCGACTACCACCTGAAGTGTAGCGGGACGCTGTTAGCTCTCGTATCTTTAGATCGAATCCCCAGTAATTTACTACCGGGGGTAGACTTGCCACGGCACAGGGTAGGATAGCGGCAAGTTATTGGGGGAGAAACCCTCCGAGACCAGCATCGGCTGACTCACTAGCCCCCTAAAATCCCAAGTATCCCACTGGCCCACAGGAGTCTCGTTAGGATCAACTACCTGCACGGATATTTATCCAGGTGTCCATCAATAGTCAATTGGGACAGGTTATTTAATCCGTTAGAAGCAATAATGCCAAAATCGGAAGAAGTCAACCCAACAATCCCACCTTGAGTGCTTGAGCATAGAACTATTCGCTTCAACAAATCCCTAGTTCCACCTGGATTAATGTTCGCCGGGAAGTTCTCGGGATTAAATAAAATGTCGTGGTGATTGGGCGATAACGGATTCCCTGGCAGCACCCTAAATCTGCTAATGTCATTTCCGTTAGGAGCAAATGAATACAGCGAATTATTAGGCGACCAATTCGGTTTTATAGCGGGACAAATAAACCCAGCCGAACATAACCCAGCATTATTATCGGTTCTCACCGCAACGACCATAGCAATTTCTTGTGACTGAAAATTCTCTAATTAACTCAAGTTGCTAGTTATCTCATCCATAGCAGCTAATCGTTAATTGCTAATGGCTAATGTCAGTAAAAATCCTAGATTAGCCAGCTGGCAATTAGCCCGCTGGCCCCGGCGAATTTTATAACTAGCAACTTGCGTTAATTAATATTTACATCGTGATTAAATTTGGCATCCTTGGAGATTCCAATTGTGTTAGTAGTTAGCGTTAAGCCGTCATTTACATATCGCTGACACAGTTGAACTTTAATGCTTGTTCCGCTTGGCTGTTCTACCAAATACTTTAAATATGCCCTATCTTTTGGAGCAGAAGACAAAGGCGCATCCCAAGAAAATACAGCTGCGTTACCAGATGCTGCCTCTTGCCTCTAGCCTACTGATATCAATTTATAATTTAGAACCGCTCGATACTTGCTAGCATCCCAAGTCTCGTTAATAATTTCGCTATTGAATTGGACTGGCATTATTTTACCAAATCAATCGCCAAATTAATTGTAGCCGCATCGGGTAAAAGTTTTTCTAAAATTATGGTAACTTGAACAACAACAGCGACCAATCTGGCAACCAACTAAACATTTTGCCGGTCATTTCAGCTCTGATAACTCCATTATTGAACGAGTTGAATCAACAATGGTTTGAATTGAATTAAGAGTAAGAATCTTCCCTTCAGGGGGTCAAGCGCTGGCTCGACCCCCTGTTAATTCTTTTCTTGATTCCACCCTGCAAAAAAAGACGATCTTTAGAAGCCACATTCGGCACCCTGAAGTGTCACACTACCGAATGCAAGGGGATTTGGCGATTGGGGACGATGGGCTGGTAATAACAACCCCCCTTATTTTCAGTATCCTATGTACTTAAAAGTACCAGCTAATCCGAAAAATCACGAGAAAACCCTTGTGCCAGTTGAGGGTGCGGAAGGTGGGCTAGAGAGGGAAAGGGGAGCGCTGCTACCCTTTCCCTCTCTCCACAGAGTTTTATTCTGATTCTCTTCAATGTGACAGTTGAGGGTGCGGAATGTGGCTTCTAGGGGTGCGAGTGTCAATTCGACCGACTTAGGGATAAATCCTTTTGGGAATAACGCTCTGATTCTTTGCTCGTAAAAACAGCTGAAAGTCCGTGGGAGGTTGTGATAAAATAGGGGAATTGCTCTGGTAACTGAATATCTTTGAGACTGATTTCGTGCAGATTGTAGCTTGAGTATTTGGGACATTGCACTCCCAAATCGGCTAGGGTTACTTTGCTGATCAAGTGGTAGTGGGTATCTGGATTGACGGCGTGTTTTTCAGGTTTGAGATGATCGAAGGGAAATAAAGTGATGATTTTTTCAAAGCTTAAACTGTGGCTGAGTTCGTCCAAATAAGTCGAGCAATCTATCATTTCCGCATTGGTGTAACTAAAGCCAAAATGCTCCCGCCAGTATTCAATCAGCAAGTTTTGGGGTGGAATAATCACAACTCCTGGAAGCGCATCGCCTAATACAGCGAGATTTTTCCAAGGTTCCTTTTGGCAAATCTTGTCAAAGGATGTTTTAGTGGCTGCGCTACTACCTTCTTGAATAAAGTATTTTTTCCTGTTGGGGTAAGCTGCCCAACTCGCAGTTGCTGGATAATTTAAAATGAATGCATAACGTGCATCCGTAATGTCATTAGCAAACAACTCGGAGAAAGAATTACCTTCAAAGTATGGAAATTCAGCTCTTAAGTTCATAGAAAACTGCCTTTGCTTATGGGAACGAATGCGGGATTAAACCAGAGCGAAAAATTCTTCGGCAACTGAAGGGTGAATGCCGATAGTTGCATCGAAGTCTTTCTTTGTTACACCCATGCGAAGCGGTAGTGCGAGACATTGAACTATTTCAATTGCTGCTATTCCTACCATATGAATGCCTAGTAATCGCTCGGTTGTACTATCAATAACTAATTTAATTATAACTTTCTCTTCTCGTTTAGCCAGACTGTGGAAAAGAGGACGAAATTCAGATCGATCGCATCCCACAGCATTACCAATTTTTTGCCGCGCTTTTTCTTCGCTTAAGCCGACTGTAGCCGCTTCGGGGAAGAAACTAACAACGCTAGGAACGCATTCATAACTGATAGTTTTGGGTTGATTACCAAAGTGGTTATCGGCAAAAGCTCGCGCGTTGGCGAGCGCAACCGGAGTATAAGTAAATTGGTTGGTACAATCTCCAACTGCAAAGATATTCGCTTGTGTAGTTTGATTTTGCTCGTCTACTGCGCTCGCATCAACTTGGACGTAGCAATTAGTACTTTTACTAACCTTAACTCCGGCTGCTTCTAGATTCAATCCGCTTAAATTAGGCGCAGGCCCCGTGACGCAAACAACTGTATCGACGATCGATGTATCGGGAGAAGTTCCCGACAGTGTCAAATGCAACTGCTCTTTGTCGATTTGTTCAATTTTTTTGAGGTTGCTGTTGTTGATAATTTGAATAACCCGCCTCGTCATGCCTTCAGTAACAGCCCTGCAAATGTCTGAATCAAAATCAGATAAAATGCCATCTTCATGAACTATTAGAGTCACAAACGAGCCAAGCATTCTCATAATCCCCGCCAATTTCACCGCAATATAATTGCCGCCAATGACTGCGACATGTTTTGGTTGCTGCTTGAGATCGAACAGTTCCCGCGAGGTGATAGCACTTTCAATGCCAGGAATCTGAGGCTTTACCGCTTCTCCTCCCACCGCAATTAAGATTTTTTCAGCAGTAATTTGGCGTCCTTCAATAGACTTCTCCAAAAACTCTTGTGGGATAGGCGTCTCGCCTGTCTTTGAGTTGCTTTTTTGCAGAGGTCTAATGTCTAAAGTATGAGGATTAATAAAGGTAGCACGCCCTTGAATTAGCTCAACTCCTGCTTGTTCGAGCGATCGCTTATGTAGGTCGCTGAGGCGGCGGATTTCCTCGTTCTTAGCAATCATGAATTGATGCCAATCAAAAGTGGTTTGGGGTTGTTTCCAGCCATAACCGACTCCCTCTTGATACAATTGCGAGAAGCTAGCGGCGTATGACATCAGTTTTTCGGGAATGCAACCTCGGATGACACAGGTACCCCCGACTAAATCTTGTTCTGCGATCGCCACCCGCGCACCATACCCCGCCGCCCGTTCCGCAGCAGCAAGACCACCCGGCCCCGCACCGATTACAAAAAGGTTATAATCGAATTTCATGGCTTTATAGAGTTAAATTTCAGTTACTAAGAAGTTGCTAGCTATATCGAGTGGTAATAGGTAATTATTAGCCATTAGCCATTAGCCATTAGCCATTACCAGTACAGCTAGATGTAACTAGCAACTTACTTTACTAGCTCCTAATAAATTCTCGACAGCCCTAGCCCTCGCAGCTTCATCCTTAAAGCTTGTCTTACCTAGACTAAAGGAATAGTTTTAGATTAAGTAAGTTTGTTACCATTAATACAAGAGTTTGCCGTTACATCAAAGCTGCAACGGCTGCGATCGCTGTCGTTGTAAAATAAAATGATGCCAGAGGGTTTTCCGATCTACTTTTGCGCCTAAGCCAGATGGATTTTAGCCAATTGCTTGTAGAAAAAATAGATGCGATCGCAAAAAGCTGGGTGGAAACAGTTCGCCGCGATCGGCAGATTGCCAGTGCCGACGATTTACCGTACTCAGCGATACAGAATCATCTTCCCGATGTGCTGAGAGCGATCGCCACCGTGCTTTCCCACTACCAGGACAGCGATATCGAGTCCATCGTGCAGAATAGTTTAGAACATGGGGTTTTGCGCGCTGCACAAGGTTTTACGCCTATCGAAATTGCGCGGGAGTATCGTCTACTACGCCAGACGATCTTTTCTACTTTAGAGGCAGATTTATTGCAGGGTACTGTTACTGATGCGATCCGAACTTATAATCTGATTGACGCGACGATTGACGAAGCCATTTCCCAGTGCTTCAAAAGTTATGTCGAACAGCGTTTGCAGGAACTACAGCACCTGCACGCTCAAGCAGAACTAACCAATCAAGAATTGACTCGCTTGGTAAAAGATAATCAAGACAACCTCTCTCAACTAGCTCACGAAATAAAAAATCCTCTCAATTCAATTATTGGCTATTCAGAGTTGATTTTGCGATCTTCACGCAAGAACAGTGAAGTTCGAGACACCGTTCCCCATCTAGAACACATCGAACGAGTGATACGCAATGGCAGACATTTACTCCGGCTGATCAACGATACGCTGGAAATGTCTCGCTGTGAAGCCGGGAAAATGCAACTGCAACCAGTCCCGACGGATGTACGCTATTTAATCCAAGAAGTGTTTGAAATGTTGCAGCCTTTGGCAACTGCAAAAGGGTTACAAATGGTGGTTGATTGCGATGCAGATAGCGGCTTAAGCTGTCCCGAAAAAGTTGTGACAGACCCTTTGAGATTGCAACAAATTATCACCAACCTGATCAGCAATGCGATTCGCTACACAGAATCGGGAACTGTCCAATTAACCTGCCAGATGTTACCTAATAACCTGTGGTATATTGCAGTCAGCGACACTGGGATCGGGATGGTTACAGAAGACCAGACGCATATTTTTGAACCCTTTTTTCGCGCTGGTAATAGCCAAAATTACGCCCTCAATAGCACTGGTTTAGGGTTAGCAATTGTTTCCCAGTTAGTAAATCTAATGCAAGGCAAAATCGAACTGGTATCTCAGGTAGGAGTTGGAACCACTTTCACTGTTATCTTGCCGATAGAAATCAAAACTCTTGAATCAGTTGCTTAACTTTCAGGACTTACGCACGACCAACCTAGAAACCGGGTTTATGCTTAGATCTCTGGTTGCCAAATCAAAGATTTTTCTGCGTAATATCATGTCCGATACGATCGGACTCTTACAGTTAATAGTTTTGTAGGGGCGGGTTTTATATCATATCCGGTCTATTACCCAAGATCGGGAGCCGGGACACGGCAAGATCAAAGTTATCTGTTTGTCCGAGATATCTATGATGCCGTGTCCCTACGCAACGACTCTGTGCGGTTTTTTTATTCTGCGGAACCATGAGATATTTCGTTAAACCCGCCCCCCGCGCGATGCCGAAGCAAGCGGACATGATATCAGTCCCGACTTTGTCATTATTCGATCGGGACTTACCCAGGACAATGTAGCTAAACTCCAGACTTTTAGCACAGTAAAATATCCCAGTTACCTGCTCAAACAATGGAATTACGTTGCAGCTGAGAATGAAAATGGAATACTCAGAGCAAGAAGCTTACCTTCTATCCTTAGCTGGTAGACTGCTGCTAGAGAATAGTGTCAGGACTGAAGGAGTCCACCAAGCAGTCGATCGACTGGCTAAAGCACTTGGCATTGAAGTGCGGGTTTTTGTGGAGTACAAAGCGCTGATGTTGACCATAAAAACGGGCTACCACTTCTCAGCGCGCGTCAGCACTCCTGTTCCTCTGATGAAAATCGATATGGCTTTGACAAACCGAGTGCTTCACCTGATCGAGGAAGTGGAGAAAACAGGAAAAGAACAAGAAGATGCGATCGCTCAGCTGGAGAAAATCAGACAGACACCACCACTTTACAATCGCTGGCTAGTTGTACTCATGCTAGGACTGGCAGCAGGGGGATTAGCCAAAATTTTTGGAGGCGACTGGTCGTCTTTTTTGATTGCCGGATTTGCCACCGCCATCGGAGTCATTCTCCGCCAAGAGTTAGGCAAGCGGCAGATCAATTTTTTCTCAATTGTCTTCGCCGCCGCCTTTGTTGGGGGCATTTTGGCAGGTATGGCGATTCGACTTGGTTTGACTTCTACCCCTGAAGTCTGCCTATTGGTACCCTCGATGATGTTGGTTCCAGGGGTGCATCTAATTAACGCCGGATTGGATATGGTTGAGAATCATATGTCCGTTGGCATTGCCCGCTTAGGTTTTAGCTTGATGACACTGGGGGCAATTTTATTTGGCTTGCTACTCTCAGCCAACTTGACCGGAACATTAATCGCCGTCAGTAGCAACATTACAGCACTATCTTTGGGTGAAGATATCATCTTCGCCGGATTGGTAGCAGCCGGTTTTGCTGTTGCCTTTAACGTTCCCAAAAAGATTTTGTGGGCTTGCATCCTTTGCGGAATGGTTGGGCATGGGGTAAGACTGTTGTGTATTCAGTTCGGACCTGGAATTATTTGGGGTAATTTAATTGCCTCTACCGTTGTCGGCTTAATGGCAATGTATTTCTCTCGCTGGTTTAAAAGCTCAATTGCCGCTATTTCCTTTGGGGCGGTAGTGGGAATGATTCCTGGCATCTTTGCCTTTCGCGCTGGCAGTGGCTTTATTCAAATCATGACTTTAGGAAGCAATGCGGGATTGCCCCTAATTGCTAATACCATCGTCATGACTGGCACCGCTGTGCTGATGACCTTGGGCATTCCCTTGGGGATAGGTATTCCCTCTATCATCTTTGGGCGGCGTCGCTAGTGCTGCTCCCTTGGGAGTCAAAAGCCAAATGATTCCTCTCTTTTACTTTGTTCCCGCTAGAAGATTATCTACTTCTTCCTTCTTCCTTCTTCCTTCGTGTCCTAATTCGCTACCCTTGAATCCCTAAGCGCATCCGCAAGCGTTAGCGAACGCTAACGCGCCTTTGCGGTTCAATATAACGGATTGTGACTTAATAGAATACACTTGATTTTTCGTAAGTTAATAGCCCGTGTAGACGGGCGCCTTTTGTATAGCGGCACCCTTAAGGGTGCCGCTATACAAAAGGCGCCACAAGGGCTGTATTTCACCAAGTCGCAAACCGCTATAATAATTCTTCGGGCGGGAAAGGAGCAATCGAAAAGAAGGCTTGACTCTCGCCAATAATTCATCATAATCGCTCGGTTTACACTCAAATAAACCGCGAATAAAATAAACTAGATGAGGCAATAATCCCCCGTCATTTATCGGAGATAGTGTCAAGAGCGTGACAAATTCCTTTGGATACAAAGTCGGTGGATGCCTTCAGGCGGATGCGCCCAACTATGTGGTACGTCAGGCAGATCGGGAGCTTTACCAGGCACTCAAGTCTGGGCAATTCTGTTATGTGTTCAAGGCGCGGCAGATGGGGAAATCGTCATTGCTGGTGCGGGTGAAGCAACAGCTTCAGCAGGATGGGGCGCAGTGCGCGTATCTTGACATGACTCGCTTGGGCAGCGATCGCATCACGCCCCAGCAATGGTATCGCGGCATGATGGTCAGCCTGCTTCAGAGTTTTCAACTACTCACCAAGATCAAATATCGGGAATGGTTCGCCCCTCGTGCAGATTTGCCACTAATTCAGTGCTTGAGCGAATTTGTCGAAGAGATTTTGTTTGTGCAATTTCCGGTCGCACCCATTTATATCTTCATTGATGAAATTGATAGTTTATTAAGTCTAGAATTCCCCGTCGATGATTTTTTTGCCTGGATTCGGTCTTGCTACAATCAGCGATCGCACGATGTCCGCTATCAACATTTCAACATTGCTTTATTTGGCGTCACTACCCCCTCCGATCTCATTGCCGATAAGCACCGTACCCCCTTCAACATCGGTCATGCCATCCATTTAGACGGGTTCGCGATCGCCGAAGCAACCCCCCTAGCAACAGGATTCAAGGCTGTGATGGAACAGCCTCTAGCCACGCTAGAAGCAATTCTGCACTGGACAGGCGGGCAACCCTTTCTCACCCAAAAGCTGTGTCAGCTGGCGATCGATGCGATCGCACAAGCCAAAACGTCACCAGCGTTGCAGGTAGACGAACTGGTGAGAGCGTATGTGCTGGACAACTGGGAAGCTCAAGATGAACCCGTGCATTTGCGAACAATTCGCGATCGCCTGTTCTGGAATGAAAACCGCACCGGACGACTGCTAGGCATTTATCAGCAACTGTTGCAGGGAGCATGATTAAATAGCCAAAAATTTAACTAAACTTAACCATACCGACTCGCAACGAGGAGGTATTTTTGTGGTAAGTTAGACGGGTTGCCGAAAACCAAGGCACAAAAACCGCGAAACCTTTTTCGCACAACCTCAATTTTTTCTTGATATTCCGAGTACGCTCGGCCCCGTGCGGAATTGACGCCCGTGGACAAGAAGAGGCCGACCTCCTTGGCAGAAGCGGGAAGTAGACCCTCCAAGCTTTAATCTTGGTTGAATAGTTAGACTTAAGTAAGTTTAGCTAAGTTCTATGGAGCAGAAACGGTACTCCTAGACGACAGTCGGGAACAAATTGAACTCTTGCTAGCAGGATTAGTGGTACGCCAGGGCGATCGCCTAGCAATCAAAAATCCGATTTACCAAGAGGTTTTCAACCAGGAGTGGGTAAACCGGCAATTGAGCAGTTTGCGTCCCTATGCCGCTGCGATCGATGGTTGGGTTGCCTCCCAGCGTCAAGATGCCTCCTACCTGCTGCGGGGGCAATCCCTCCTCGACGCGCAACAGTGGGCGCGAGACAAAAGCCTCAGCGATTTGGATTACCAGTTTCTTGCCGCCAGTCAGGATGCCGAACGGCAAAGCATCCAGCAGCAATTAGAGGCAAAACAAGAAAGCGAACGGTTTTTCCGCCAATTGGCAGAAGCAGTACCCCAGATCGTGTGGATTGTGGAGCCAGATGGCACGCTATCCTACACGAATCAGCAGGGGAGTACCTTCGCGGGGCGATCGCTCTCCAACCTAACGGACTGGAAACGCCTAGATGTAATCCACCCTGACGATCGCGCCAGTAGCCTTGCCGCATGGGAACATTCTCTGGAAACCGGGGAACCCTACGAAGTGCAACTCAGAATGCAAGATGCACAAGGTAATTATCGCTGGTTTCTCAATCGAGCCATTCCTATCCGGGATGCCAGCGGGCAGGTAATCAAATGGTTTGGCACCAGTACCGATCTGGATAATCTCAAACGCGAGGAAGAAATCCGGCGACTGCAAGAAGTCGAGAAACGACTTGAGCAAGAACAACGCGCCAGTCGGTTGCAAAAGTGGCTATTGGGAACCGTCAGCATGGCGTTGATCGTTGCCAGTGGACTGGGAATCTATGCCTTTGCTCAAAGACGCAACGCCACCCTGCGGGAAATCGAAGCGATCGCCAACACCTCAGAAGCTCTATTTGCCTCCGGAAATCGGTTAGATGCCTTGGTCACCGCCATCAAGGCTCAGACCAGTTTGTATCAAATGCATCAAGCCCCCACTGAGTTAGCGACTCAGGTGAATCGAGAGTTGCGCCGTGCCGCGTTTCAAGTCGTTGAGCGCAATCGATTCAATGGTCGCAAAGGAAGGGTTCTGGGAATTGCCGTCAGTTATGATGGTCAACGGATCGCCTCAGCCCATCAACAGTCCACAATTTTTATTTGGGGAGCGGATGGCAGGTTGCTGCACACACTCAAGGGTCATCAAGGGGAAGTGAATGATGTCGCGTTCAGTCCCGATGGACAAACCCTGGTTTCGGCAGGGCAGGATGGCACGGTGCGGTTATGGAGCAAGGATGGTGCGCCCTTAAGAACGATTAAAGCGCATGGGAAAAGGGTGATGTCGGTGGCGATCGCTCCTGACGGACAGTGGATTGCCTCGGCAGGCGATGATCGGCTGGTGAAACTCTGGAGCCTCGACGGCAGATCGAGCCGAACTTTCAGCGGACATCGTGGGTTTATCTGGGATGTGGCGTTTAGTCCCGATGGGAAAGCGATCGCCTCTGCCAGTTGGGATAATACGGCGATCCTCTGGGATCTAAATGGCACAAAAATTCGCACCCTGAAAAACCCCATCTCCTCTGACAAGGGGGAAAACCGCCTGGTGAGCGTCGCCTTTAGCCCGGATGGTCAAACTCTGGTAGCGGGCGACGGGCGCGGTCATATCCTGTGGTGGGGGATGGATGGAACTCTGTTGCACACCGCATCGGAACACCGTATCGCCGTCGTCAGTCTGGTCTTTTCTGCCGATGGACAAACCCTGGCTTCGGGCAGTTGGGATGACACGATCAAGTTTTGGAACAGCGATAGAGCCGTAACCAGAACCCTGAATGCTCACCCCAATGGCACTTGGGAGGTCGCATTTAGCAGCGATGGTCGAACGTTGGTTTCTAGTGGAGAAGACAAACTGGTTCGCATCTGGCAACTCGACCCCGATCTGGTTGCGGTATTGCGCGGACATCGTGCCTCTGTTTGGGATGTGACGATTACCCCAGATGGTCAAACCGTTATTTCATCGAGTTCCGACGGGACGATCAAGCTTTGGAATCAAGCTGGTAAGCTTCTGCAAACCCTGCCTCTGACCCAGGGGGAAATCTGGGCTGTGGATGTGAGTCCAGATGGTAAGGCGATCGCTGCAGCCAGCGCCGATGGCTTCCTCAACCTATTGACCTTAAATGGGAAACCATTGTTTACCGTCAAGGCTCATGGGAATGCCGTGTTTGATGTCGCCTTCAATCCCAACGGCTCAGAAATCGCCTCTGTTGGTTGGGAAGGGACGGTAAAACTATGGCAGCGAGATGGCAAGCTGATTCAATCTCTGGAAAAAAGTGATAATCGTCTCAATGCTGTTGCCTTGAGCCAGGACGATCGGTGGCTAGCAGTGGTTGGTCGGGATACCATAATCCGCCTTTGGCGTCGGAATGCAATGGGGCATTTCACCCCGCAACCTCAACTCAAATTGCTGGGACATGAAGACAATATCTGGGATGTCGCCTTCAGCCCCGATGGTCAGATGTTGGCGACTGCTAGTGAGGATACGACGATCAAACTCTGGTCGCTGGATGGGAAACTGGTTCGCACATTTAAGGGACATAGCGATCGCGTCAATGCTGTCACCTTTATCCCTGCCAATTCTGGACTCCCCGCCGCTTGGGGCACGGTCATCGCCTCCGCCAGTTGGGACAAAACCATCAAACTCTGGAAACTGGATGGCACCCTGCTCGCCACCCTGGAAGGACATGAAGAGCGCGCACTCGATGTCGCTTTTTACCCTGCCACCCAGAACCGGGGCGCACTGCTAGCCTCTGCCGGACTAGATGATGTCGTAATTCTCTGGCAACTCGATCGAGTATTAGATATAAAGCAGGTCTTGGACTCCGGTTGTGCCTGGATACGCGATTATTTGCACGCCCATCCAGAATTAAGCGAGCCTCAGTCTCTTTGTCATCTGCGTATATAGCGGATTGCAGTCAGATGAGGTACACCTTCGTTTGTGTAGCGGCACCCTTAAGGGTGCCCGCACACCGCTGTCGAAAATTGCTGTACCAAAAAGAGGCAAGCAATCCGCTGTATCTGTGCTTTCCAAAGCGAAGATTTTTCAGAGAAACCTTGACAGTTATTAAGGCGAACTCATCATATCTTTCAATCGCAAAGATGCCTTAACTCTCGCCAATAATTCATCATAATCGATCGGTTTACGGATGAAGTCATTAGCTCCTAAATCTAATCCTTTGGCTGCAGCATCTTCATAAGCCGTAATCATCAGAATCGGAATAAAAGCGAGCTTTTTATTTTGTCGAATCCGCCTAGTTACTTCATAACCATCCATTCCAGGCATCATCGCATCCATCAACACTAGATCTGGCGGCGATGTTTCTACTTTTGTTAATGCTGATTTGCCATTTTTAGCAACATCAACCTCATAACCTTCGTCTGTCAAAATTGCCTGTAGCAGAACCAAATTATCTTCTATGTCGTCAACAACCAGAATGCGCTTAGCTTGACGGTTAGATTGCCAAGAAACCATAAAACAAAACCTCTTTTAAATAAAAACTCAGATCAAATTTGATAAATTTTACCAACTTGCTCTTATATGATTGCTATTTTCTGGTTTGGTTACATCTTCCGTTAAGGGTAATTTCAAATTTTCACGTCTCGTTTAAATTGAACGCTGGCTTAAATATTAAAATTTTTACACCTACTTAAGGAAGAGTTTTTTGTTAAATTAGTTTGTGAGTATCAATACTTAGAGCTTGCACTTACCAACTTACCCGCCTGGGAATCAATGATAGTGCTGGCGAATCAACTGCGGGGTTTGATATCATGTCCGGTCGATTACCCATAATCATCAGCCGGGACACGGCACGATTAACGTTATCTGTTTGACCGAGATATCTATAATGCCGTGTCCCTACGCAACGACGAGGTGAGGTTTTTTTATTACGGGCCAACGGACATGATATGACCCCTCCCCAACCCCTAAGAGAAGCGGGGAGGGGCTTAAACTGCGGGGTTTGACCCCTCCCCAACCCCTAAGAGAAGCGGGGAGGGGCTTTCTGGCTCCCCCTTCCCTTGCAGGGAAGGGGGCTTTTGGGTTAGGTTTTTTGATTTGCCAACAGTATCATCAATTCCCAGGTTAATAGCTAAAGTCCACTCAAGTGAAATAAATCCTTTTTCCAGTCGTCTTTAGACGACTTCAGCTATTAGCCAGGGGTTTGAACCCCTGGCGGGAGAAAACCGCAGGCGCAAGCTCTCAGAATACAAAAGCCCGCGTAGCTCAAAGGCAAGAATCAAGCATTGCGGAAAGGTGCTTAGCATTGCGGATAGCATGACCTTCCAAGTCGTTGTTGAAGTAAACATAAACGTCAATTCCCCTTTGGAGAAACTCGCAAATACGAGTTGCCCAAGTTGATAGCTCATCATCGCCGTAACCAATTCCCCATCGCCCACTATGCATTCGGATATAAATCCAAGGTGCAGTAAGGCGGATATCGAGGGGAACTGTGGGACTAACTGGTAAGCAAAGGGCTGCACCAGCGCGTTCTAGCAATTTATACACCTGTGGATTCAGCCAACTATTGTGACGAAATTCAAAGGTATATCTTTGTTGTGGGTAGGTTTGCAGCAACTCTAAAAAAAACTCAAGCCGCGAGCAATTAACAGACCAAGTATGGGGAAATTGAAACAGAATCGGGCCGAGCTTTTCTGGCAAGTCAGATGCCCGTTTCATCAGTCGAGATAAAGGTTCAACGGGGTCTTTTAATTTTTTCATGTGGGTGAGATAGCGGCTACCTTTAACGGCAAAAAGAAAGTCTTGGGGACTTTGCTCGCGCCAAGTTTCAAACACAGATTTTTCTGGCAGACGGTAAAAGGAATAATTTACCTCTACAGTGGAAAAGTGCTGCGCGTAAAATGCGAGTTGCTGGTCGCCGTGCAACTCTTCTGGATAGAAAATACCCATCCAGTGCTGATAAACCCAACCGCTAGTGCCGAGAAACAGCATGGAGATCGATCAGTTGCAACAATCGCTGCCGTAAATTCTCTAACTTCAAGCGTTCAGTTGCTGAAATAAATGCGGCTTCGGGATACTGTTGCTGGGCTAAAGCCAGAGTTTCCCTATCTACTCGATCGATTTTATTAAAGGCAATCAAAGCTTTTCCTGGAAGAGTTGGCATTTCTTTTAAAACCTCTTCCACCGAACTGATATGACTTGCCCAAGCGGGATGGGAAAGATCGACCACATGCAGCAGCGCATCCGCTTCTGTCACTTCTTCTAGGGTGGCGCGAAATGCATCCATTAGCGGTGGCGGGAGTTCGTGAATAAACCCAACCGTATCTGTGAGAAGAATCGATCGCCGTTCCTGGGTTTGCGAGTCTACAATTACCACCTTTCGCGTTGTTGGGTCGAGGGTAGCAAACAAGCGATCGGCTGTGTAAACTTCAGCATTAGTCAACACATTTAACAGGGTGGATTTCCCGGCATTGGTATAACCAACCAAGGCAATTGTGGGAATTTCTTGCTGTTGTCGCTGTTGCCGCAAGCGGGCGCGATGGGCTTGTAATTGGTTGACTTCTTGCTGTAGTTGTGCAATTCGCCGCTGGATGGCTCTGCGATCGCTTTCTAGTTTAGTCTCACCAGGCCCTCTCGTACCAATTCCCGCACCTAGTCTAGACATCGCCTGACCTCGACCCCGCAGCCGAGGTAGCATATATTCCAATTGAGCGAGTTCTACTTGCAATTTACCGGCTTGAGATTGAGCGCGTTGGGCGAAAATATCTAAAATTATTTCAGTTCTATCTATTACTCGGATGCCGATCGAATCTTCTAAGTTTCGCGCTTGAGAGGGTGAAATATCGCGGTTAAAAACAATCAAATTGGCGCGAACTTGATGGGCTAATTGGGCAATTTCTTCTACTTTTCCTTGACCAACGACGGTTTGAGGATGGGGATGCGATCGCTTCTGGATCGCCGTCTCGACTACCTCTCCTCCCGCACTCTCAACTAAGCGAACGAGTTCGTCAAGGCGATCTTGAAACTGCCGATCGGTCATATCTTCGGTCATCAATCCAACCAGCACAACGCGATCGCTCTTTGTCCGATCTTGGAATTGATCGGTTTCAAATCCTGCTGCTTCTAACTCTGCTTCCCATTCCTCAACTAAATCGTCGAAATCTTCCTCGATCAGGTCATCTAAACTGAGGGGAGGAGAAACAAGCCAAGGCGTCTCTAAATCGGGTACGAGGTGAGCAAGATAAGCTTCCTTAACATCACCATCACCTTTGCTAGTTGGGATTAACACCACCAAGGCGTCTAAGCGTTGGCGTGCCATTGCCATTAGTGCTGGTACATCCGGTGCATCACCTTTGAGTTGAGTCGCAACGCAACGAATCCCGCTCAAGCGTCTAGCACTATGGCGAGGCATATCTTGGGGTGGAATTTGAGTTTCTTGGGGCGTACCGACTCCGATTCGGACTACCTCCCCGCGTCGATTAATGTAGGCGCAAAGCGGGTGATGAATTTCTGTACTAATCGCGGCTAGCTGTTGAGCAAATTCGGGAACTAGCAAGCGATCGCTTGGCTGTCGCCCGTCGCAAAGTTGCTTTAGTTGTTTGATCTGACTCGATTTTAATCCTTTAATATTGCCGTAAATTTTCTCCATTGCAGTCCTAATTCAATTGCTAAATTACCTGACTTATTGTAACCTATGTGAGATGGCTAACCGTCAGAGGCATAACCCGCAGGGATAATGGTTCTGCTTGCGATCGCGCAACTCAGATCGATGTCTGATGGAGTCACTTCTGTTAAAGATGCCCACTGGAGATTTGTACCGTGCAGATTCGCTTTAGTGAGGTTTGCTTGTTTAATCATTCAGAAATAACCGGAAACGATATCAACACTGTTACAAAGACAGAATAAATGCGATCGCAAGAGCAAACGTCTACCGCTAGGATAGGGCGACTTCTTCACCGGGCAGAGTTTTTGTTAAGCTAACTTGTGTTGTGGAATACACGCGAAATTGGACGGCTCACATCTTGCACCTACCCGCTTACCCGCCAGGGAATCAATTCCCTGGCTAATAGCAAAAGTCCTCTCAAGAGGACTATAGCGGTTTGCGACTTGATAAAATACACTTTATTTTGCATCAGTTAATAGCCCGCGTAGGCGGGCTTCGTTTGTGTAGCGGCAGCATTAATGCTGCCGCTACACAAACAAGAGCCACTAGGGTTGTATTCCACTAAGTCGCAAACTGCTATAAATACTTGCTATAGATTTCAGTCCATTTCAATGGACTTTCGCTATGATCCGTGGAATTGATTCCACGGCGGGTGAGTAGGTAGGTGCAAGATCTGAGACGGGCAAGATGCCCATCCCACAAGAAAAAAAGACTTTTTGGGGTTGGCAAAATTGGACGGGTAGAATGCCCATCCCACAAGAAAAAAAGACTGTTTTAAGACAACCCTTGGGATACAAAACCTGCCCAATAATAAGGATGATCGAAGGGCAAATTTTCATTACCGCATCGTTTTAACCGTTCCTGTTGCCCTTCAATTTTCCGCGCCGCCTCAAGTAACTTTTGCGACTCCTCTTCGTTCGCCGCCCCCCAATGTTTTTCCATCATCGCTTTGTGCAGTCCTTCGAGATGCTGCGCCAACGCGCTTTGATATCGCGCCGCAAACTCTTTACCCGTTAAATTACGCAAGGTTTGCTGTGCTTTTTGCAACGCTAAACTGCGCGACAACCCAGCTTCGCGCCCCTGGTAGTAGAACAGAGACAGCATCGCACTTGCCAAATCTTCCACCGACCATAACGTACTGACGACACTCCTGGCACCGGCACAGAGAAACCCGACAGAAAGCGTCAGTATCTCGTCGGTAACATCGGTAACAGATAAATGAGTTTCGCAGTTGCAGGTGAAGGCATCGGACAAATCGGGCATTCGCCAACCGGGGGACAGCAATTGCCCCAGCTTCAAGTTACCATCCGCCAGTTGCAGCGCCGATTCTAGGGGTTCGATGAGGTTCGAGGCGGCGTGGTGGCTGGTGTGGAGGATTTGCACTTGCCGCAACAGGTGCTTCACGGTGTCGATGGTGGCATCCTTGCCTTGCAGTCGCCGCGTGGGGGGAATTTGGTAGGTTTTTGCCAGGGTTTCGCACTCGTAACGGGTAAACGGCAAGTCTTCGGTGGCATCTTCCACGATTCCCATTATCGGTTGCGGGTGCAGTGGCGGGCGATTGTGGCAATAGCTGAGAATTTGGCAACTGGGGACAACGCGGAGACGGAATTTATCGCCTAGATATTGGGTTGGGGGCGAAGTTGGTTGGGTTTTGGATTGAGGTTTTGGAATTGAGATCCCGCGTGTGTTGGATTCAAATCTGGTATCAGTAGCTTGCCGAGGCAGAGCCTCTAGATTTTCGCACCCAGGTAGAACCTGGGTACGAGATCCTATCTCTCCCCTGCTCTGGTTCCCAGGTTCTACCTGGGAACCCATTCCGGGAGGTTCCACCTCCCCCCATCCCATCCCACCCACAGCAACAGGCAATGCCGCAAACGGAATCTGATGCAACATCAAATGCGGCACGATAATCAATTCTTCAATCCCATTCAAATACTTAGCAATCAACTCATTCACTTGCAACCGCCCAGAAAGTTCAGCCAAAACACTCCCCATCTTGTCTTTCCATTCCCAGTTTCCTGCATCTCTGAATGCCACATAGGGAATCAACCAGTTATATACCAACCAACTTTGCAACACTTTCAACCCTTGTCCTTCGCAGGTGAAGAGTTGAGGCAACCGATCTTTCAACAAGATAAAAATATGGGTGTCATTTTCAGTCGTATAAAAACTCAACAGCGCAGTCTTGTCATTATCAATTAACCGCTGAATCTGGGATAAATTTAACGGATCGACTTGGAGTTGTCCCGCCAAAACCGGATCGCGGCGACGGAGTTCTTCCCAGGTTTGCTGTTTTTGGGCTTCTAATTGTTTGATGGCTTCCTCGTCTACTTGCAAACTTTCTGGCGTGGCGATGCGCCTCGTGCCTGCTAGTTGTTTTTCTGCGGTTTCATAGGCAAGGGTAAGCAGGTTAATTTGCTGTTGCAGATCGTCGTATTTCTGCCAAGCTTGTTTGAGATCGAGGTCAATTTCTCCCTGCTCGAAATAGCGGTTACTCGCCATGATATCGCCGATAGTTTTAGAACGAGAACGTTCGGAATATTCAAGGGCTTTATCTAGTTGATTGTTGTTGATACAGGCTTGCACCATTTTTTCATAAACGTCGATCGCTTCTTTGAGGATTTCGTGCCGACGGCTGTCGGTAGTTGACCAGTTGCGGCTTCGTTCAACGGATGCAATGGCTTTTTCGTAACTTTCGATGGCGAGTTGCCAATTTTTAATCTCAAAGGCTAGGTTGCCTAAACTGCGACTTGTTCTGAGGCAGTCGATAGGAAAAGTATCGGGAGTGTGGACTTGCAAAGCCGCTTGGAAGGAAGCGATCGCTCTTTCAATATTGTCAGCTTTATCTCCTTTTCTTCTGTCCCAGTAGGCAAGACCAAGATTATTTTGTGTTATTGCCCAATCTTGCGGGAAGGCTTCAGGGGTTCTAACTTGTAAGGCAAGGGTGTAGGCGGAGATCGCTCTTTCAATATTGTCAGCTTTATCTCCTTTAATTCTGTTACTGTACGCATTCCCAAGATTATTTTGTGTCATTGCCCAATGTTGCGGGAAGGCTTGAAAGGTTCTAACTTGCAAGACAAGAGTGTAAGCGGAGATCGCCCTTTCAATATTGTCTGCTTTATCTCCTTTAATTCTGTAATAATAGGCAAGACCAAGATTATTTTGCGTTGTTGCCCAATCTTGGGGGAATGCTTCAGGAGTTCTCACTTGCAAAGCTTTTGTGCAAGCGGAGATCGCTCTTTCAATATTGTCTGCTTTATCTCCTTTAATTCTTTCCCAGTAGGCAAGCCCAAGATTATTTTGCATCATGGCCCAAAGTTGGGGAAAGGCTTCAGGGGTGTACACTTGCAAAGCTTGGGTGTAAGCAGCGATCGCTAATTCAATGTTGTCAGCTTTATCCCCTTTAATTCTATTACTGTACGCAGTTCCAAGATTATTTTGCGTACCTGCCCATTGTTCGGGGAAAGCTTGAGAGGTGTACACTTGAAAAGCTTTTGTGTAAGCGGCAATCGCCGTTTCAATATTGTCAGCTTTATCCCCTTTGATTCTATCACTGTACGCTATCCCAAGAGCATTTTGCGTGCTTGCCCAATCTTGGGGGAATGCTTCAGGAGTTCTCACTTGCAAAGCTTTTGTGAAAGCGGCAATCGCCCTTTCAATATTGTTAGCTTTATCCCCTTTAATTCTGTAATAATAGGCAAGACCAAGAGCATTTTGCGTGCTTGCCCAATCTTGGGGGAAGGCATCAGGGGTTCTCACTTGCAAGGCTTTGGTGTAGTCAGCGATCGCGAACTCAATATTGTCAACTTTATCCCCTTTTATTCTGTCGCGGTACGCAGTCCCAAGATTATTTTGCGTCCTTGCCCAATCTTGGGGGAAGGCATCAGGGGTGTAAACTTGCAATGCTTTGGTGTAAGCAGCGATCGCTAATTCAATATTGTCAGCTATATCCCCTTTGATTCTGTCCCGGTACGCAATCCCAAGATTATTTTGCGTCATTGCCCAATATTGGGGAAAGGCTTGTGGGGTGTAAACTTGCAAAGCTTTGGTGTAAGCTGCGATCGCCCTTTCAATATTGTCAGCTATATCCCCTTTAATTCTGTCATGGTACGCAGCCCCAAGATTATTTTGCGTCATTGCCCAATCTTGGGGGAAAGCTTCAGGTGTGTACACTTGCAAAGCTTTTGTGACAGCGGCGATCGCCCTTTCAATATTGTCAGCTATATCCCCTTTTATTCTGTTACGGTACGCATTCCCAAGATTATTTTGCGTCCTTGCCCACTGATAGGGGAAAGCTTCAGGTGTGTACACTTGCAAAGCTTTTGTGTAAGCAGCGATCGCTAACTCAATATTGTCAGCTTTATTTCCTTTTATTCTGCTACGGTACGCCATCCCAAGATTATGTTGCGTCATTGCCCAATTATAGGGGAAGGTTTGTGGAGTGTGTACTTGCAAAGCTTTTGTGTAAGCAGCGATCGCTAACTCAATATTGTCAGCTATATCTCCTTTTATTCTGTAATAATAGGCAAGCCCAAGATTATTTTGTGTCTGCGCCCACTTTTCGGTATTTACCTCCCAGTTTTGCAGGACGAATGCAAAGCTAGCAATAGCGATTTCCTGATTGTTGGCGATGTTTCCCAAGGGGAACTGGCTAATATGAATACTGATTGTTTCAATTAAGGCGACAATCAATTCTGCATCTTTTGGTTGTTGGGATATCCAGGTTATAGCTGCTTCCTGTAATATTTGGGCAAAATGGGTATCGAGTTTATTTAGATGCCGTTGCAAGACCTCATAGACTGCTGTAGTATTATCTTTACTCTCATATTCTGCATCTAACAACTCTTCCCAGAAGGCGAGATATTCTTCTTGCGTCACTGAACTTGAGGGAACACCATACACTCCAAGCAGAAACCCTGCTATATTCATCAAGCGATTAGCGTTATCTAGATTCTCTTGCTTTATCAGATCCTGTGCTATTTTTAGTAACTCTTGTACGAACACCCGATCGACTAAATCTGCATTCGCCTCTAATAATTCCATTTCCTGTCCGTTGGGGCAATTAAGGAGAGAGAAAATTAGCTGGAGATAAGCTTGGATGCGTTGTTCGTCCATCTT
This sequence comes from Microseira wollei NIES-4236, assembly GCF_020521235.1. Taxonomy (GTDB): domain Bacteria; phylum Cyanobacteriota; class Cyanobacteriia; order Cyanobacteriales; family Aerosakkonemataceae; genus Microseira; species Microseira wollei. The sequence goes on from NZ_BLAY01000023.1 coordinate 70,692, forward strand.
GGGTTTCCTTTGATGATTATAATCTCTACACAAATTTTCGAGGCATTCCGGATGAGACGACGGTTGATTAATATCTTGCATTTGTCCCATCACCCGCCAGCGATTCAAATCGCTGGCTAATAGCGCAAGTCCTCTCAAGAGGACTAAAGAGCTAATTGTTCAATCTTTTTAGTCGGTTTTAACCGACTTTAGCTATAAGCCAGGGAATTGATTCCCTGGCGGGTTATGGGTGGCAAGTGTTATATCTATCCAACCACGTCAAAAGCCTGATAAAAAACCTGCCAATTTTCCTTACCTTCCAAATAACTCCACAACTGATAAAGCCGCGTCTCATCCCAAGTCGGTACGTGGTTATCATCCCGCAAATCCAACCAATCAAAATCTAAATCTTCATCCAACACAATCCCAACAAATTCCTCTTTTCCCGGAGTATCAAAATTAATCCATTCTTTACACTCTCGCAAACTCGATCCATCTTGAGGTATCCACATCGGTTCACCATTAAGCTGACACTTCGGTGCAAAAGCTATCGAAGGTGTCAACACATATTTAGTTTTCCATCCTTGATTCAGCAGCAGTAAATTCCGACTAGAATGCAGCAAATCAATTCGCATAGAATAAGCAGCCTTAACTTGAAGCTGTCGTTTCTGACGCGGCGGCGGGATGACAATTCCAAGATGGTTTTCTGGATGAAGAAAATCAATCCACTGACAATGCTTGTCTGCTTTCTCCACCAAACTTTGCCAAATCCACTTCATCCGCAACCAGCGATAAACAATTTTCCAAGGAGATTCTTTCGGTTTACCTCTCCCCGGTGTCAGCTTGGCAATATCAATCCCATCCGCTTCCATTTATGGAGCAAATTTATCCTTGATTTTCTTAATGACATCGCCCAAAATTGGATTAATTGAATTTTCAGCGAAACCGCCGTTGAGTTGGTTTTTGATTAATTTAGCAATATCCGTATTTTCAAGTTGGTAATTATCGGGATGAAACCGCAGCCGAAAGCATAATTTTTGCACATCGGAAGCAGTTTCAGTAAAAATATTCGCAGCGATATCTTCAATAAAATCTATAAACGACTTTTCCCCGTTCATAAAATACCTCCGAGTGGGTTTTATCGATAAATTTCTCCAGAAACCGGGTTTCTTAAAGAAACCCTCTCAGCCAAGATCTTGGATTCAAAGATCAATTGCTGCGTCGGGGCACGGCGTCAGAAATTTTTGTTTTAAACGCCTCGATCTTCTATGCCGTGCCCCTACCACGATCGTTGATTTGGTCGTTGTTGATCGCGGCGTCGGGGCACGGCGTCAGAAATTTTTGTTTTAAACGCCTCGATCTTCTATGCCGTGCCCCTACCACGATCGTTGATTTGGTCGTTGTTGATCGCGGCGTCGGGGCACGGCGTCAGGAATTTTTGTTTTAAACGCCTTGATCTTCTATGCCGTGCCCCTACCACGATCGTTGATTTGGTCGTTGTTGATCGCGGCGTCGGGGCACGGCGTCAGGAATTTTTGTTTTAAACGCCTTGATCTTCTATGCCGTGCCCCTACCACGATC